>CAYRCM010000262.1:0-7091 GCA_964422715.1 uncultured Myxococcales bacterium
CGCGGCGAAGGGCTGCGCCTCGACGCCCCCGCAGGCGATCGGTCGGCTCCCGACGGCGGGGCCGGCGACGCGCAGCGCGCCGACGGCCCGCGCGGCGACGCGCCGAGCGGCGAACTCCCGATGGGCGACGCGCCGCCGGGTGATTTGCCGCGTTGCGACGGCGCGCCCGAAGACACGGCGCCGGCCGAAATCGGCCCGCCGGAACTCGCAGACGGCGGCGAGCTCGCGCTTCCCGACGCCGGGCGGCCCGACGGCGGCCTCGCGGATGGCGGCCTGCCCGACGCCGGCTTGCCCGACACCGCGCTGCCGGGACCCGATGGCGCCGACGGGAGCCCCCCCGACCTCGCCCCGGCCGATGCTTCGCCCGACACGCCGCCCGCCGATGTCGCCGCGGCCGACGCCCCCGGCCCGGCGTTGCTCATCGCCAACGCCCCCGACTGGCTCAACCTGCGCGCCGGCCCCGGCCCGGCATACGCGGTGCTGCGGGCCATCCCGTGCGGCGACAGCGTGCTCGTCAACGGGGCGCGCGAGGGCAACTGGCAGCCGGTCGTGTTCGAGGGCGTGGCGGGCTTCGCGTCGGCGTTCTACCTCGTCAGCCCCGACGCCTTCGACCCGGCGAGTTGCCCCGGGCCGCCGGTCTGGCTCGGCGACGTGCCCGGCTCGCTCGTGACGGCCCTCGACGTGCCGCCGTACGTCGAGGGCGAGTGCACGCCCACGACCTTTGCCGGCTGGCCGTTCGATGCCCAGGACTGCACCTACGACGACGGGCTCTGGGTCACGGTGGCCGACCCCGAGCCCGCCATGGTGGCGCGCTGGATCGTCGACTCGGCCCAGCTCATCCCCGCCCTCTGGTCGCTGCGCACGCGCGACTACGACCAGTTCAAGCGCGGCCTGCGGGTCATCGCCATGCGCGTGCTCACCCAGTCGTCGCGCATCTTCCCGCTGCAGGGCGAGATCCGGGAGGGCGACACCGTCTACAACTTCGACCGCGGCGTCACCATGGGCTGCTCCACCGGCTGCTTTTGCCGCATCAACTCGCTCATGCGGCAGCACTGGTGCTGGTACGCCGACCGCGTGCTCGCGCTCGAAAACCAGGACGACTGCCTCGCCACCTACAGCACGACCCAGTTCACCGACGCCTGGGCCGAGCACTGCCTCGACAACCACCGGGCCGCCTGGCAGCGTCCGCGAAACCAGCACTTCCGCGCGGCCGCGGCGTGGGCCAACCGCAGCATGGCCGACCGGTTCCCGGACCCCGAAGCGGCCGACGGCGCGGCCGTGGTCACGGCGCTCGAAGAGCTCTTTCCGTAGGGGGCGCGGCGAACCGCGGCCGCGAGGCGCTGGCGGGCCGGGCCGCCGCTCGACCTTCCTGTAGCGGACAGGAGGCGAGGCCGAGCGCGGCGCGGAAAACGTCGCCGGCATCGCCGGCCGAGACGAGCCCGTCGCCGTTGCAGTCGGCCTCACAGAACTCATCGAGACTGGGCTGAACGTAACCGAGCGCGATGAGGAAGGTGAGCTGCGCGTCGTCGGCCCCGAGTTCGCCGTCGCGGTCGACGTCGCCGAGCCGCGGCAGCGGCGCGAAGTGCAGGCACTGGCCGGCCCAACATTCCTCGACGCCGTCGCAGACGTTGTCGTCGACGCACGAGCGGCCGTTTGGCACGGCCGGAAAGAGGCAGCCCACGTCCGGGTCGCAAACGTCGTCGGTGCACGAGTTGCCGTCGTTGCAGCCGCCGCAGTCGGTCGCGCAGTTGCCGCAGTGCTCGCGCGGCTCGCACACCCCGTCGCCGCACTGGCTCATTTCGAACGGAAACGTGTAGGTGAAGGCCGTCCCCGTCAGAAACTGCGCGAGATGGGGCGAGTACGTCTGCACCGTCACCTCGTCGCTCACGCTGTCGAACGTCAGGAGCCGCAAAAAGCCGTTGCCGCCGACGGCCATGTACTGGAAGTTCTGCAGCAGCTGGTGCACCGGGTTGCCCTCGACCCCGTAGCTCAGCAGGTAGCCCACCCCGGGCACGTGACCGCTCAGCACGAGGAAGATGTTCGGGTAGTGCTGCACGAATTCGGTCCAGATCTCCTCGCCCGTGTTGCGCGTGCCCGCCCCGCAACCGTAGTAGTCGCCGGGCTGCGTGCGGACGCTGTTCTCGCCGAGGTAGGCATGCGTCGTGACGATGACGTGGTGGTTCGGGTGGGCGGCGACGACCTGACCCGCCCAGGCGAGCGCGGCATCGCTCGGACAGAACATCAGGTGCAGGATGAGGAAGTCGGCGCTGCCCATGCGGAAGACCTGGTACGTCTCGTTGAGCGTGGTGCCGCGGCTGCCGCCCCACCAGGGCTCGTCCGCGTAGCGTTCGAGCGGGAAGTACAACGCGAAGAAGTCGCCGAGGTCGTGGTTGCCGCGCGCGATACCGTAGGGCACGACACCGTCGAGGATGGCCATGGCCGTGGCGGCGACCCGCCACTCGGATTCGACGTTCCACGTGTCGACGAGGTCGCCCTCGTGCGTGACGAAGACGATGTCGAGCGCGTCGCGCTGTGCGGCGATCCACTGCGTCTGGGCGTAGAAGATGTGGGGGTACAGGCGCGCGTAGTACTGGGTGTCGGGCAGGATGACGAGCGTGTAGGCGCCCGGCACGACGGGCGGCACCTCGGCAGCCGGGGCGATGCGCGCGAGCAGGAGCACCAGGACCAACGGAACGAGGGCCTTGCGCACCATGGCGGGTCCTCCTGCGCACGCCGGGACCATCGTCCACCCGCCCCGACACAAACGGGGCCTCCGGCGCACCCGAAAGAAAGCGTCAACTTGCGCATGGGGCCGTATCGCAATGGGCCTCGGCCAGCGACCCGGCCGCGGTTCGGAGCACGGCGGCATTGTGCCACGCCCGTTGTAGCGCGCAAGCGTGGCTGACGCCGCAGGCCCGTAGCGGGCGCGGGGGGTCACGCGGGCCGGTGCGCCCGGTTGCAGGCGGCTGCGCAAGCGCGCACACTCGTTCGGCGGCGGGCGCCTGGAGGCTGAACGGCCCACGGGCACCCGCCCGAAGCAGGCCGCCTCTGCGGACCGACAGAAGGATCTCTCGTGCGCGTGTCGCTGCCGTTGCTCGCTGTGCTCAAAGCCTGGCCCTGGCGCCGGACGCTCCTGGCGCTTGGGCTCCTCGCCGCCCTCTGGTTCGAGCCCCCCCACGCGAGCCGGGTCGAAATCGAGCCGCTGCCGCCGGGCCGCGAGGCCGTCGTCGAGGCGCTCGTCAACGCCGGAGCGGCCGCGGCCAAGAGCGCCGGCTTCGTCTTGGGGGACATCGGTATCGCCGGCGACCACATCGATGTGCAGACGACCGCGCCGCAGCCGGGCAAAATCGTCCTCGCACCTCGGGCGATCGGCGGTCCGGGTTTCTTCGAGACCCCCTCGTTTCGGCTCCAGTGGACCGGGCCCGGTGACCCCCCCGACGCCGCTCTGCGCTTCGGCCGCGGCCTGGCCGAGAAGGACGATGGCGGCTTTTGGCACACGCGTCGCGTCGATACGCTCGTCCCGGGCGTCGCCGCCGCGACTGGCGTCCTGAGCCTGACCCTGGCGGCGCTGCTCCTCGCATGCGGCCTGCTCGGCACCGCTTCCCGGCTCCGCCCCCGGCGCCCGCTCGTCTACGCGGCGCGCCTCGCGCCATGGGTTCTCGGCGGCGGCGCAGCGCTCTTCCTCTGGCTCGTGCCCATCGTGCCGCCCGGGCTCGGCGATGTCGCTCGCGAAGCGCCGGGCTGCCGCGACGCGCTCCAGGCGTATGCCGTGGCGGCGCTGCTGCTCGGGGTGCCGCTCGGGCTCGGCGCCCTCGCCGGCCTGGGGCTCCAACGGCTCGTGCGCGGGCGCGGCCCCCGCTGGTCCTGGGCCGCACGGGCGGCCGGGCTGCTGCCGGTCGGGCTGGCGCTGCTGCTGATTCCGGCCGCGCCGAACGTGGGCGCCCTCGACCTGCTGGCGGGCGGCTTGTTGCTGGGGGCGGGCGTCGCGGTCGGCCGCCACGTCGGTCTCGTCGCGGAGTTGGGACTCTGGACGCTCCTGCTCCTCGAATTCGCAGTGCGGCTCGTTCTGCCCGATGTGCCGCCGCCGCCGCCGCCCGGTGGGGCCCGCCTCGTGTTCCAGACCTTCCAGGGGCTCGATGCCTGCCAGGCGCTCTACCCCGAGACGTTCACCGCCGAAGCCGGCAGTTGGACGTTCGCGGGGCGCACGCGGGGCGCTGCCGACAAGCCACGCCGCGTCCTGCACGTTGGCGATTCCATGGTGGAAGGTGCCGGCGTCCGGCCCACCGAGACGTTCGTGGCGGCGCTCGCCAGGCGCCAGCCCGACGTCGCGCACATCAACGCCGGATACAGCGGCGTGGGCACCGATTACCAATACCTGCTCATCCAGGCGTGGTCCGCGCGGCTGCCCGTCGACCTCGTCGTGCTTTACGTATTCGGCAACGACCAGAGCGACCTACAGAACCGCTATCTCTGCTGTCCCGAAGGACCGTTGCTCACCTACGACTCCTCCGAGCGCCCCGCGCCACGCTGCGCGAAGCCCACGCTCGATGTCGGCAGCCTCGACCTGCTGCAACACTCACCGCCGCCGTTCGGTGTTCGCGTCGCCGCGACCCTGTCGACGTTGGCCAATCACGCCTACGTGCGGTTCGGTGGACGCGTGCGGGGCACCGGCGAACTCTCGAATGCGGCCATGCAACGGACGATTCTGCGCGCGCTCGCCGGGGAGTTGCAGGCCCGCCGCATCCCGTTGCAGGTCGTGCTGCTGCGCAACCAGGCCGACGTGCTCGGCACCGCCGAGCCGGGCGCCGATCGCTGGGTGAGCGACGCCCGCGAGGCGCTTGCCGACCTCGGCGTCCCCGTGCACGACGCGCTGCCCATGTTGCGGGGCATCCCGGGCGACCTGCGGCGCCTCCACCTGCCGCCCCCCGACGGCATCCACTTCAGCGAAGTGGGCCATGGCGCCATGGCGGCCTGGCTCGACCCGCTCATCCGCCGGGCGCTGCCGCCGCCGGCTGCTCCAACGGCCGGCTCCGAGTCTGGCGGGGCGGCGCCAACGGCGCCCTGACGCCACCGCGACCGCACGCGTCCGCCGAAAAACCGCTTGCCCGGCGGCCGAGCCCTCGGGTAGTTTCGCGGTGAGGCGTGGCCTCATTGGCATCACCAGCGTTGGCCGGCCGCAAGACGCCTGCCACCGCTCGCACCGAGGGGGGCTCCATGACGCGAGAAGAATCCATCGAGGTCGGTGGCCAACTCACGGCCGCCAACGTCCAGGTCGCGCTCGTCGACGCCATCGCGCTCGCCGAACGTGACCGGGCCGGTCTGACGCTGTTCGGCTGGACGCCCGCGCGCACGGCCGGGCTCGTGGCCGTGCAGGGTGAACTCGCGGCGGCGCTGCGGGGCTACGAGACCCGCTACGGCCAACACCTGGCGCGCACCAAGGCCACGGCCAACGACATCGACACCGGCAAGCGTTGGCGGCTCCGCGTGCTGGCGCTCCTGCAACTCGGCCACGCCGAAGCCGAAACCGAGTACCGCGCCTATGCCTGGCGCAGCGGCCGCGACCCCGACAAGCTCGGCCAGCAGATCGCGGGCTTGCTCGGCGTCGCGCGCAAGTACGAGGCCGCGCTGCGCGAGAACTGCGGTGCCGACGATGCCTTCTTCGCCGAGGGCGAACGGCTCGTCGCGTCGCTCCAGGCCGGCGCCGCGGCGCGCCGCCAGCGCCCGCGGGATCTGCCCGCCGAGCGCGACCGGGTCGACGAAGTCTGCGGCCGGGCCTGGGAACAGTTGAAAGCCTTGAACGTCGCCGGCCGCTCGCTGCACCGGGCCAACGGCGACCGCGCGCTGGCCGCGCAGTACACGCTCGATGTCCTCTATGGCCGACCCCTCGGGCGCGGCCGCCAGCCGGCCGCCGCCGCCACACCGCCCGCACCCACGCCCTAGGGTTCGGGCGCGGCTCGACTCCACCACGGTGCGGCTCCGGGGAGCTCCGTTCCCGCTCGACTCCACCACGGCGCGGCTCGACTCCACCACGGCGCGGCTCGACTCCACCACGGTGCGGCTCCGTGGAGCTCCGTTCCCGCTCGACTCCACCACGGCGCGGCTCGCTTCCACCACGGTGCGGCTCCGTGGAGCTCCGTTCCCGCTCGACTCCACCACGGTGCGGCTCCGGGGAGCTCCGTTCCCGCGCGCTTCCACCACGGTGCGGCTCCGTGGAGCTCCGTTCCCGCGCGCCTCCGCCACGGCGCCGCTCCGGGGAGCTCCGTTCCCGCGCGTATCCGCCACGGCGCCGCTCCAAGGAGCTGCGTTGCCGCGGGCCTCCACCACGGTGCGGGACGATCCCACCCGGGCGCCGCTCCGGGGAGCTCCGTTCCGGCGCGCCGCGCACCTCCCCGCAGGGCCCGGCGCAGCGCTTGCACGGGCCCTGTCCCGGCCGATTCCGCAAAACTTCTGTGCCCCTCGCCCGAGCTCCCGGATCATCGCTGCGAGGCGCCGGCACCCCCCGACGCGGGGCCGACGCAGCTCGCAGACGAAGGGTGAGGGGACCATCAAGCCACATCGCGTGCGAGTGCGTACCCCCGGGGTCTGTGCCATGCTGCTTCTCGCGGCCGTGGGCTGCGGCGGCGGAGGCGGGGGCGGCACCGGGCTGCCTTCCGACCTCGGGGCCCACGACGGCGGCGATGCCGCGGCCCACGACCTCGCGGCCACCCCCGGGTGCTGGACCGCACCGGCCGTGTCGGTTGACACGGTGTCCGGCAGGCTCCCATGATGCGTTTTGTTCCCACGCCGCGTCGGCGCCAGCTCGGAACGCGGCGCGTGGGCGCCGCAGCCGGTCGAGGCACACCGATGAGCAAGACCAGATCCGCTCCCCAATTGTACAGCCCGGTGTTCGAGATCCGCTACGCGTTTGGCTGCACCTACCTCGACCAGTCGGGTCAGGCGTTCGTCGACCTCCAGCGGCACAGTCCGCCTTGGCGGCCGACCCAGGTCTGTCACGCCCCGAGCAGGCAAACAACTCGGCCAGCGGCTCGGGACCGCGCCAATCGCGGGTTTGAACAACGCCACTCGATGCCACGGAGCCCCTGCGGCGGCAG
>CAYRCM010000263.1:0-7074 GCA_964422715.1 uncultured Myxococcales bacterium
GCCCCGGCCGATGCGCCCGCCCCGCCCGACGCGGCACCCGACGCGGCGCCCGACGCCGCCGACCTCCCGCCCGACGGGCCGCCCGTGGCCTGCCGCGTCGACGCCGACTGCACCGTGGCCCGCGGGCTGCCGGCCCCGTGCACGGCCTGGGACTGCGACGACGGGGTTTGTGTCAACGAGCCGGCCGACGAGGGCGCCGCGTGCGACGACGGCGATCTCTGCAGCGCCGCCGACCGCTGCACGGCCGGCCGCTGTGTGGGCAGCCCGGTGCGCTGCGAAGACGACGGCCTGCCGTGCACCGTCGAACGCTGCGAGCCCGAGCAGGGCTGCACGGCCATTCCGGTGACGGGCCTCGAATGCGACGACGGCGATGCGTGCACGGAACTCGACCGCTGCATGCTGTCGAAGTGTCTCGGCCAGCCCGTGTTCTGCGACGACGGCGACGCGTGTACGGCCGACGCCTGCGACCCGCTCACGGGCTGTGGCCACGAGCCGCAGGACGGGCTGCCCTGCGACGACGGCGACGCCTGCACCACGGCCGACGCCTGCCACGTCGGGCTCTGCGCCGGGCTCAGCCGGCCGTGCGACGACGGCGACCCCTGCACGCGCGACGCCTGCGAGGCCGCGACGGGCGCGTGCGTGCACACGCCGGCCGAGGGCAGCCCCTGCGACGACCACTCGGTGTGCACGCTCGGCGACCATTGCGAGGCCGGCCGCTGCGTGGGCCGGCCGCTCGGCTGCAACGACGGCAACCCCTGCACGGCCGATGCCTGCGACCCGCTCGCGGGCTGCCAGCACACGGCGACGAGCGCCACCCCCTGCGACGACGGCAACCCGTGCACCGACCGCGACTTGTGCGCCGCCGGCGTCTGCCTCGGCGCGGCGACGGCCTGCGACGACGGCAACCCGTGCACCCTCGACGCCTGCACGTACGGCAGCGGCTGCACGCACCGCGAGCCGGCGGGCTTCCCGTGCGACGACGGCGACGCGTGCACGGCCGGCGACCGCTGCCTCGCGGGCGCGTGCACGCCGGGGGCCGCGGTCGTCTGTGACGACGGCAACGCCTGCACGGCCGACGCGTGCGAGCCGACGACGGGCTGTGTCTTCGAGACGCAGAGCGACATCGGCTGCGACGACGGCGACGCCTGCACGGCCGGCGACCAGTGCGTCGGTGGGGCGTGTCTCGGCGCCCCCGTCGACTGCGGCGACCCCGGGCCCTGCGCCGCGGCGGCCTGCGACCCGGCCGTGGGCTGCGTGCTCACGGCCCTCGAAGGGCCCTGCGACGACGGCGATGCCTGCACGGCCGGCGACTTCTGCGCCGCGGGCCTCTGTGAGCCCGGCCCCGACCCGGAATGCCTCGCCGTGCAGCGCGTGGTGCTCGCCGGCGACAGCTGGTCGGCCGGCCTCGTCTTCCCCACGCGCGACGCGCTCGACGGCCGCGGCTACGAAGAGGTGACCCTCACCTACGAACTCACGGTGAAGCCCGGCACCACCGTCGCCGGCTGGCTCGCCGACCCGAACCTCATGGCGGCGCTCTACGTGAGCCTCGACGTCGACCCGCCGGCCGACATCCTGTTCTTCACGCTGAGCGGCAACGACTATCTCCACGCCTGCCGCGCCGGACTGGGGCTGCTCGGGCCCATCGAGTGGTTTCTCGCGATGACGCAGATCCAGTGGGACCTGCAGACGTTCGTGGCGCTCGCCCAGGCCGGCCGGCCGAACCTCAAGGTGGTGCTCATCGGCTACGACTACCTGAACTACTTCGTCATGCAGGCGTTCGGCTTTTCGTTTCCGGGGCTCGATTGGGTGCGCTTCAACGTGGGGCTGGTCGACCTCGCCCAGCGCGGGCGCAACGTGGCCGCCGCGGCGCCCAACATGGTGTACGCGCACAACATGGGCCTCTTGCAGCACACGTTCGGCGACGCCATGTTCGGCTACGGTCCCGGCGTGGCGCCGAAACCCGGCCCGGCGCCGGGCTACGACCCGTTCCCGGGCGGCTGGTTCACGTACCCGTCGCCGGCCGTGCACATCCCCGACGGCATCCATCCCGACTACGCCGGTTTCCGCGCGCTCATCGAGAATGCCTTCGACCAGGGTCCGGCGCACTGGATCGAGGGCCGCCCCTGGCCGTGATACCCAGTCGCCTTCCTTCGGATACCTTTGTTGTCGGCGTCGCTCCACCCTGCGGCGGATCCGACGTACGCCTCGGTATCCTTTGGAACGCAACGGGGTATGGGACCGGCGCCTGTCAGCCGTTTGCGACCTTGCGCGATGCGCGCTGGCCGACCTTGCGCGTGAGTCCCGCGACGGTCCAATCCTCGTCGAGCTCGGGCCAGTGGATGCCGTAGCCGGAGGGGGAAACGACCAAGTTCCGGCACTGCGCGGCGCTGGCGCTTGCGAAGCGCTGCGATACCTCCGCGAGGTCGATGGCGTAGTCGGTGCCGTCGACCCGCAGGTGCAGCACCGTGCCGTGGACTTCGGCGACTTCAACGCAGTGGGCCCTATCCATCACGTCGCTCCTGGAACGCCTGCCATTCGGCCAGCAGGTCGTCGAAATGCTCGAAGATGATGCGCCGCACCGTGCGTCTGTCGGCGGGGCTCATGTTGTACGCGTGGGCTTCCACGATTTCGAACAGACTGGCGTCGAGCCAGAACTTGCCCTCTCCATCCCCTTTCTCGCAATGGACATGCGGCGGCTCGTCGCGTTCGTCGGCGTAGAAGAAGAAGCGCCAACCTTTGACGAAGAGTATGGTCGGCATCGCAGGCCCTCCCTCAGGATCCCGCGGACCCAGCGGCGGCGGGCGGTTCCGGCCGAACGGCCGTTGGTCATCGACAACCGGCCCGCTGGAGGTCGGCGCCGCGCCCGAGAAACGCAAGGTCATTCTTCCGATTCCGGGCACGGAAGTCTATCGGGTCGCCAGCCGCAGAACGTGGCAGCCACGCTCGCGGCCCCGCCCCCGGGCCCGCGCTACTCGACCCCGCAGTGGCCCTCGCCGTCGATGTGGCCGAGCGTGCGCGTCAGAAACGCGACGAACGACCCCAGTTCGGCGATGTCCTCGGAGCCCGTGCCGTAGTTCGCGAGCGCGGTGATGTCGTGGGCCGCGAGTTCGGCCTGCGTCACCTCGCCGTCGTTGTCGGCGTCGGCGGCCGCGAGTTCGGCAAAGCGCAGGCTCGGCGTCTCGGAGAAGAGGTCGTCGTAGAACAGGTGGTCGCCGTGGATCGTGAGTTGCACCGTGGCGGCCCCGCCGGCGGCGACATCGGCGAGCGAGGCGCAGTGTACGTAGCGCGTGTCGGTCGTGAAGGCCCAGGCGAAGTGCTTCGTGACCGGGCCGTCGCTGGCCGTGCCGGCAACGAGCACGCTCAGCCCGCCGGCGCGCATCTCGTCGAGGTCGGCGGCCGTGGCGTTGCCCGCCGTCGTGTCGGCCGTGGCCGGGGCGATGCGGTAGTTCGTGTGGTCGTAGCGGCCCGCCGGCACGGGCCGGGTGAGCAGCGGGAACGGCCCCTCTCGGGTGAGGTCGAAGACGCGCGCCGTCGGGTCGCTGACGTCGGGCGTGCCGGCGCCGCGGGCGGCGCTCACGTCGGACACGACCACCAGGAAGCGCTCGAACGTGACGCCGAAGCCGTCGGCGAACTCGCCCGCCGGGATGCCCGCCTCGATGAAGTCCTCGCCCCAGATCTCGACGGCGAGCGTGCCCTCGCCGCCGCCGCCGTCGCTCTCGCAGCCGACGGCGAGCGCGGCTGCACACAGCCCGGCGCGGAGCCAGGAGAGAGCCCCGTCGCGACGACGGGTTCGGTGAATCGCGAGCCCAGATTTCGTGGCCATCGAACGCGCTCCTTCCTCGGGCGCCGCAAGCGGGCGCCAGGTTTTCGGACGGGGCCGCCGCGGCGCTCAGCGCACGCCGACCCACCAGTGGTCGTGGACCTGGATGCGGCGCTTCAAGACGTTGTGCGCGGCGTCGCCCGGCTGGATGACGACGGGCCCCGGGCCGGGCGGGGCGAGCGCCGCGAAGTCGATGCCGTCGAACGCCGAGTCGGCCTCGCTCGACGGGTCGACCATGAGCACCCGGAAGAGCAGGGTGGCGTTCACGTCCGCGTCGGCCGCGAGCGTGAAGGGCGCCCCGACCATGCGCGTGCCGGCCTCGATGTCGAGGGTGGCGGTGAACGCGTAGCCGTTGCCCGCGCGCGTGGCCGTGCCCGAGAGCACGAGCGTGTGGCCGAGCAGCGGGTCGTCGGCCGCCAGTCCGTCGCCCGGGTCGGCCGTGCGGAACGTGAAGTTGAGCCCGTGGTAGTCGCCCGCGAGCAGCGTGGCCGTGCCAAGCGCCGTGTCGCTGCCCGCAAACGCGTCGATGACGAAGCGGCCGACGAGTTCGCCCGTGACCTCGCCCCCGGCGTAGTGGCCCGGGTGGGCCTCGGCGCGGCCGACGAACAGCGATTTGAGGCGCGGCCAGAGCCCGGCGTGCGTCTCACCGGCCACGGTGAACTCGAAGTTCTCGACGGCCACGCGGAACGCGGCGAGTTCGATCGTGTAGCCCTCGGCGTTCGTGAACGCCGATAGCCCGGCGCCATCGGCCACGAGCGGCAATTCGACCTGCGCGGGCTCGTTGCCCCCGCCGCACCGAACGAGCGTCAGACCGAGTGCTGCCCCGGCCATGGCCAAAGCGAAAGCGGAACGCATGAATCCCCTCCTTCGCGGCGGCCGCGTGGGCGCGCCGCGGGCCCTCAAAGCCAGACCGTCAACCCGAGCCGACCCGTGATGGGTGGGCCGGGCGCCACGTGCGTGCGCGGGATGCGACTGCCCGGCACCGTGCGGTCGAAGCGCGAGGCGAAGTGGTATTCGCCGGCGCGCCAGTCGGCGTTGGTCAGGTTCTCGACGCTCAGACGGAATTCGAGCCAGCGCCAGCGGTAGCCGAGCATGGCGTCGAACCCGTACTGGTGGCTCCCGGTGGCGCCGTGGGCGAGCGGGCGCGGCGCGAAGTAGAAGCCCGTGAGACCACCGCGAAAGCCGCGCGGGTGCACGGCGGCCAGCCCGAGCCCGAGCATCAGCCACGGGCAGCCCGGGATGGGGTGGCCCGTCTCGACGAAGCGCGCGTGCACGGCGGCAAGGTCGAGCCGCACTTCGAGCCACGGCCACGGGCGCACGCGCCCCGTGAAGTCGCCGCCGAGCCGCCGCGTGGCGTTCAACGCGATGTTCGTGCCGGACACGTGGTCGAAGACCATCTCGTTGCTGACGAACGTGGCGAAGCCGGCGAGCGCCAGTTCGAGCCAATCGGCGGGCGCGTAGCGCAGGCCGAGTTCGGCCGTGTCGGAGACGGTGACGCGTGGCGCGCCGCCGCGGTAGGCGTCGAGGTCGACGTCCTCGTTCGTTGCCGTGCCGCCCGCGACGGCGCGAGCCTCGGGCGAGCGCAGCCCGCGGCCGTAGCCGGCAAAGAGCGTCACCCCGTGGCCGAGCGGGAAGCGCGTCGTGAGCCGGGGCGAGAGCGCGTAGAGCGTGGCACTGCCGGGCCCGCCCCCCGGCCGCTCGTCGCGAAAGGCCAGATAGAAGCCGTCGAAGCGCAGTCCGCCCTCGGCCTCGAAATACGCGCGGGGCCGCCAGGTGGCGCCGAGCGCGGCGCTCGCGCGCTGCTCGTGGCCGCGGCCGTCGCGCTCGGCCGGCCCGCCGGCGGCGCCGGCCTCGGTGAGGGGGACCTCGGTCTGCGAGAAGAAGTCGCCGCGCCATTCGAGCCCGGCGCGCAGCGTCAGCGGCCGGCCGCCCGGCAGCAGGCGGCGCTCCCACCCCGCGGCGGCGAAGCCCTGTGCCGCGTCGTGGCGCTGGCGGCGGAAGTCGCCGTCTTGGGCGTCGTAGAGCCACCCCGTGTAGTTCGTGTCGAGGACGAAGCGGCGCAGCACGAGGCCGACGCGCACGTCGAGCGTGTCGGGTTCCCACTCGCGCCGCCAGCGCAGCAGGCCGAGCAGCGCGTCGCTCTGGCCCGTGAGCCCCGGCGTGTACGCATCGCCGGGCCCGACGCGGCCGGCGTCGAGGTCGGCGGCCCGGAGCAGGTTTGGCGAGCCGAAGCGCTGCGTGGCGGCGCCGACGAGCAGATCCGGGGCGCGTCCGGCCGGCCCGAGGCACACGCGGCCGAGGGCTGAGAGCCGGCGCGTGAAGCGGTCGGGGCCCGCGCCGTCGTCGTGGAGCGCCTCGGCCGCGAGGAAGACCGGGCCCGCGTCTGCGGGGGCGACCGTCAGCGCCAGGCGGTGACGGTTCGTGAGCCCGGCCTCGTAGCTCGCGCGCACGCCGCGCGCCTCGGGCGGCACGCCGAGTGAGAGGCGGAGCGCCCCGGCGGTGGCGAAGTCGCCCGCGTGCACGTCGAAGGGGCCCTTCTGCACCGAGAGGCCGGCGATGGCTTCCGGCGGCACGAGATTCAGGTCGACGTAGCCGTGCCCGTGCACCTGCGAGACGACGTTCATGGGCAGCCCGTCGAGCGTCACCTCGACATCGCTGCCGTGCACGGCGTCGAAGCCGCGCAGAAAGAACTGCGGCCCCTTGCCCTCGCTGCCGTGCTGCACGACGAGCAGGCCCGGCACGAGGCGCAGCGTCTCGTCGCTGCTGCGGGCCGTGGACGTCTGGAGCGGCAGGCCCTCGATGCGTTGCTCGGAGGCCGTGCGCGGCACGCGCGGCACGCGCACCTCGGTTTCGCAGTCGGCGGAGGCGGGGCTGGCGGCCGAATCGGCGCCCGGGTCGGGCGGCTCGGCCGCGAGGGCGGGGGCCGCGGGTGCGGGCGGCGCGGCCGGGTCGAGCGGGGCGACGCCCGGGGAGGCCGCGGGCAGGGCCGGGGCGCCAAGCGCTCGCGGGAAGGCCCCTGCGAGCCCCAGCAGCATCGCCAGCGCGGCTGTCGTGGCACGATTCATGGAATCGTGCTACTAGCAGCCCCCTGCTCCTGTGTCAACGGGCGAGGCGGGCGCCGAAGAGCCAGGTCGTGTTGGTGGTTCGCGTGCCAGCAAGGTGGGCGGTGGCTCGAAACGGCGGGTGCGCCCGGTTACTGCTCGCAGTCTTCGGGGCAGGTGAACTGTTCGAAGGTGTCGCAGACGCCGTCGCCG
>CAYRCM010000264.1:0-7071 GCA_964422715.1 uncultured Myxococcales bacterium
AGCGCCTCGGCCACGGCCACGGCCCCCAGCGCCTCGGCCACGGTGCCGGCGGAGGCGGCCGCCCCTCCGCCGCGGCCCGCCGCCGGCCCGGTTCGGGTGGCCGCCCCCGACCTGCAAAACCGGCTGCGCAAGAACCTGGCCCGGCTCGGGCGCTGGGCTGAACGCGCCGACGTCAGCTGCTACCGCCTCTACGACTGCGACCTGCCCGAATACGCCGTGGCCGTCGACCGCTACGGCCCGGCCGTGCTCGTCCAGGAGCGCGCGGCCCCACCGACCGTCGACCCCGTGCGGGCCGTCGGACGCCTCGACGACGCGCTTCAGGCCGTGGCCAGCGTGCTCGGAGTGCCGCTCACCGAGATCGTGCTCAAACGCCGCGCGCGGCAGCGGGGCAGCGCACAGTATGGCCGGCTCGACGCCACCCGGGCGTTGCGCACGGTGGCCGAAGGAGGCCACCAATTTCTCGTGAACCTCCACGACTATCTCGACACGGGACTGTTTCTCGACGGCCGGGGCGTGCGCAGACTCGTTGCCGACCTCGCCCCTGGCGGCAGATTTCTCAATCTTTTCGGATATACCGGCGCCGCGACGGTGTATGCCGCCAAGGCAGGCGCCCGTTCGACCTGCACGGTCGACCTGTCCCAGACCTACCTTGCGTGGGCCGAACGCAATCTGCGCTTGAACGGCATCGGGGGTGCAGCGCATCGGCTCGAACGGGCCGACGCGCTCCGTTGGATCGAACACGACCGCGACCGCTACGACCTCGTCCTGCTCGACCCGCCGACCTTCTCCAATTCCAAGGCCATGGCGACGACGTTTGCCGTGCAGCGCGACCACGTCGCCTTGGTGCAGGCCACGGCGCAGTTGCTGAGCCCGGGCGGCGTGCTGCTCTTCATGACCAACCACCACGGCTTCCGCCTCGATCCGGCGGCGGTTCGCGGCCTGCACGCGGTCGCCTACGCGCACCGCACGTTGCAGCCCGACTTCGCCCGCCACCCGCAACGCCATCACGTCTGGCGCATCGAGCGCCCCAAGCCTTGACTCGGCCGCCCATCCGGTGCCCACTAGACGGCCAACCGGGCGTCGTCATCCTGGCCCCCTCGGGGGCCGGGGGCGCCGCGCGGCCCCGCGGGCCGGCCAGCGCTGAGGCGGCGCCCGCGTTGCGGAGGAAGCGAGCATGGCGGCGAGCGGCGCAGAAGCACGCATCGGGCAGGTCGTCGGCGGACGCTACGAAATCCAGGGCGTCATCGGCTCGGGCGGCTACGGCGTCGTGTATCGAGTCGTCCATCGACAGCTCGGCAAGCCGCAGGCGCTGAAACTCCTCCAGCTCGGCGAGGGCGACAACCAGAGCCGCATCGAACGCTTCGAACGCGAAGCCCGGGCAACGTGCCGCATCGGACACGAGAACATCATCGACGTCACCGACTTCGGCTACGACCCGACGCACGGCCACTACTTCGTGATGGAGTACCTCGACGGCGAGTCGCTCGTCGACGTCTTGCGCCGCGAGGGGGCGCTGCCGGCGACCCGCGCCCTGCGGCTCGTGCGGCAGATGGCCGAGGGGCTCGGCGCGGCCCACGCCGCCGGCATCGTGCACCGCGACCTGAAGCCCGGCAACATCCAGGTTCTGCAGCGGCCGCGCCAGCCGGATTTGCTGAAGATTCTCGACTTCGGCATCGCGCATTTCCAGGGGGCGCAGCTCGCGCAGCTCACGCGCCCGGGCGTCATCCTGGGCTCGCCGACCTATGTGTCGCCCGAACAGCTGCGCGCCCTGCCCCTCGACGGCCGTTCCGACATCTACAGCCTCGGCGTCATCTTCTACGAGCTGCTCGTCGGCCGGCCACCGTTTGTCGCCGCGACCCAACTCGAACTGCTGCGCATGCACTTGCAGGACCAGCCGACCCCGCCGAGCGCCGTGCGGCCCGACCGCGCCATCCCGACGGTCGTCGAGGCCATCGTGCTGCGCTGCCTCGAAAAGGACGCGGCCCGGCGCTTCCAGAGTGCCCCTGAAGTGGCGCGGGCCTGCGAGGCGGCCGAACGGGCGCTCGAACGCAGCGCGGCGCCGGCCCCGGCCGACGACTACGACGAACTCGGCAGCGAAGACGGCGAAGACGTCACCGTGATGGACTTCTCGCTCGGTGCGGCGCCCGCTCCGCTGTCGGCCCCGAGCGACCTCGCGCTCGGCGCCGCGGGGCCGCCCGCCGCGCGACCGCGGGCCTCGGCCGCCGCCCCCGGCGCCGGCCCGGCCGATCTCGACGAAGACACCACCGGCCGCGTAGCGCGGTCGGCCTCGGCCTTCGGGGCCTTCGCCCCGCTCGACCGCGAACCCGATGCCGATGGCGATGGGGATTTGCCTCCCGACGACGACGACGTGGCCACCGTCGTCGACTTCGGCTCCAGCGGACTGGCCGCAGCCGTCAACCGCGCCCTCGCCCAGGGCAAGTCCGACGGTGCGGCCGGCGCCGGCCTCGCCCCGGCCCCCGTCGGCCAGCGGCGCGGCTCAGCCCCGCCGCTGCCGACGCCTGCCGGCCTGCCCGGGGTGGCCGCCGAATACGTCCCGGCCGGGGCGGCCTGGGCCCCGCCCTACCCGAGCCCCGCACCCGAGACGGCGCGCCCGGCGCCTGCACCGCCGGGCGGGGTCAAGGGGTACACGCGCGTGCTGACGGCCGAACCGTCGGCGGGCGCCGGGATCGCGGCGGTTGGCGGCCCAAGGCCCGGCCCGGCGGCGTTGAAGATCGCTTTCTTCGTGCTCTTGCCCGCCACGTTGCTCGTCCTGGGGCTCGTCCTCTACCTGCTCCTCTCCGGCACGATCTGACAGGGTCGCCGAACACTGCACCCTGCGGCGGTCGCGCGTCGCGACGGAACGCCGTCTCCGGCGCCCCTTTGAGTCGGCCGAGCGCCATCGCGGACGCGCCGCCAAGCCATTGCAACCCGACCGTTGAGGCGGTATAAATCCGTCAGTTCACGGGTTTTTTGCGGTCGGAGGGGCAGGATGACGGTCAGCCGCTGGATGGACGCCCATGGACGCAGCGCCGCAGCAGTCCTGCTGGGGGTGTGCGCATACACCGCGGCCGGCTGCTGGCAGCCGCTCCACGAATGCGACGGCTACCAGGACTGCCAGCGCCTGCTCGGCGGCGACTGGCGCTACGTGTGCAAGGACGGCGGCTGCGTTCGCAGCGAACTTGTCGACAACGAAGGGGTTTCGTGTTCGCTGCCGACCCGCGAAGACGAAATCGCGGCCCTGCGCGACCCCGCTGCTTTCCTCGTCGGCACGCTGCTGCCCGTCGGCGAACCCTTCACGAGCCTCGGCGAGCCCATGCAGGCCGGGGCCGAGCTCGCCGTGCGCGAATTCAACGGCATCGGCGGCATCGGTGGGCGCAAGTTCGGCTTGCTGCGCTGCGACACTGCCGGCGACATCGCGAAGGGGACCGCCGGCGCGCGCTTCCTCGCCGAGGACGTGGGCGTCAAGGGCATCGTGGGCCCGGCGTTTTCGGGCGTCGCGCTCGGAGTTGCGCAAAGCGTCACCATCCGAAACGAGGTGCTCGTCATTTCGCCCTCGGCCACGACCCCGGCGGTCAGCGGCCTCGACGACGACGGGCTCGTCTGGCGCACGGCCCCGAGCGATGCCATCCAGGGGCGCGCCATGGCTGAGTTCCTGCGCGGGCTCGGCGGCCTGCAGCGGGTGCTGGTGGTCTACAAGAACGACCCGTACGGCGGCGGCCTGCGCGACGTGCTGGTCGAACAGCTCGGCAGCGACGCATCGTTCGAACTCGAGTCCTACGCCTACGCCGACCCCGGCAAGCCCGCCGAGGGTTTCGACGCATCCGCCGTGGCCGTCGACATCGCCGCCGAGCACGATCCGCAGGTGGTCGTGCTCATCGGCACTTCGGAGGTCTACGAAGCCACCACGGCATCGGGCGACGCGCAAAACGGCATCCTGTTCCAGACCGAGAAGCAGTGGGCCTCCGCGTCCTATCGGGCGCTGCATGCCGCCCCGATCCTCTGGCTCGTGTCCGAGGGGGGCAAGAACGAGAAGTTCGTCGAGTTGCTGAAGACGTTGCCGGCGGGCGAAGGCAATCCGCCCGACCTCGCAAGCCGCGTCGTCGGCACCACCCCGGGCAGCATCGGCGCCAAGAACCGCGATTCCTTCGCCCAGCGCTTCATCGACGCCTTCGAGCAGTACGACAAGGTCGAGCTCTACGCCCCCGAATCGTACGACGCCATGTATCTCATCGCCTTTGCGCACGCCACGCTGCCGGCCGGCACCCGCGACTACACGGGCCTCGACCTCGCGGCCGGCATGCGCCGCGTCGTCGGCGGCGACAGCGAGATCGACATCGGCCCCAGTCGCATCACCGAAGTCATGCGCCGGCTGCAAGCGAGCGCCAAGGTGCTCATTGCCGGTGCATCGGGCGTGCTCTCGCTCGACGAAAACGGCGACCCGCCGGGGGCCATCGACTTCTACTGGGTGACCTCCGACGGGGCCGGCGGCTACGCGTACGAAACCCATCTCTACTTGCGGCCAAGTCCCACGAACCCCCAGTCGTACGAGGCCGACCCGAGCGCCGTTCCCGAGACGGCGCGGCTGCCGGCGCCGTACGAGGCGAGCGGCACCTGAGTCGCACGCGGGCGGCCAGCGGCGACCGCCGGGCAATGCGCCGCGCGAGGCACGGGCCATGACGAGATTCGCACGTTTCCTGCCGCTCCTCTCGGTTCTTGCCGGTGTGGCCACGGGGGTCTGCGGCGCAAACCCGGCCCTCGGTCAGCCAGGTGGGCGGTCCGGCGATTTTTCGCGCGTCGAGGCGCTCTACGGCGAAGGCATCGCCTTCTACCAGGCCGCCGACTACCGCCAGGCCCTCGAACGCTTCCGCGAGGCCTACCGCGTCTACCCCGAGCCCAACCTCGTCTACAACATCGCCCGCTGCCACGAGGCGCTCGGGGAGACCGACGAGGCCGTGCGCCAGTACCAGGCGTTCCTGGCGCTGCCCGAGGGCGACGCCGGTGCGCGCCAAAAATCGGTCGACAAGCTCGCGGCGTTGTTGCGCCAGCGCGACGCGGGCCGCCGCACCCCCGACGTCAGCCGACCCGTGCCCCCACCCCGCCCCACGCCGCCGCAGCCCGAGACCGAGCCCACGGCCGCGCCCGTCACCGTCTCGGCGCCGCCCCGCGCGCCGGCAAGCGCGCGATGGCCCGAATGGACGCTCCTGAGCGTCGGCGCGGCCAGCGTCATTCTCGGCGGCGTGCTCTGGGCGCTCCAGGACGACGCCGCCGACGCATGGCATCGCGAACACGAAAGCCTGGACCGCAAGAGGGAGTTGCTGGCGGCACGCGACGGCTACCGGACGGGGTCGGTGGCGCTGTTCGGGCTCGGTGGCGCGGCCCTCATCTCGAGCGGCCTGCTCTTTGGGTTGCGCAAGCCGGCCGTCCCTCCCGCCGCGGCCGGCGGCGCCGCGGTGTCCGCCCCGCCGGTGGCCCTCATCCCCGAGTTGCCGCTCGTGCAGGGCCGCGGCGCCTCGCTGCAACTCGGATTCTGACGTACGTCTGGCAACGACCGCGCGCGCGAGGAAGACCGCATGGCAGATCGGCGCAATGAGGCGGGAGGCAAGAGCCGCGTGGGCGACTCCCAGGAAGTCGAGAACCTCACGAGCGGCCCCCCGACCGAACGCGACGGCAAGCCGCTCCTCCCTCCGGCGGCGGCCGTGCCGCCACCCGCCCCGCGGCCGGCGGCGGCGAACGTGCGGCGCCCGGCGGGGGGCTCGGCCCCCTCTTCCGACGCCAGTGCCATGAGCCGGCTCGACACCAACGAACGTGACCGGCTCGTCGAGAGCTACCGCGGCCTCGAAGGCCAAGTGCTGCGCGGTCGCTATGCGCTCGTGCGCCTCATCGGCATCGGCGGCATGGGCGCCGTATTCCTGGCCGAGCAACGCACGCGCTCCTTCCGCCGCCAGGTGGCCGTCAAACTCATCCCGGGGCACGACCCCGAATTGGCCGCACGCTTCGAACGCGAAGCCGCCCTCGTGGCCGACCTGCACCACCCCAACACCGTGACGCTGTTCGACTTCGGCCACACGCCGTCCGGCTACCTCTACATGGTCATGGAGTACCTCGAGGGGCTATCGCTGCGCCGCGTGCTGAAGGAAGAGCGCGCGCTTCACCCCATGCGCGCCATCCACGTGGCGACGCAGGTGCTGCGGGCGCTCGGCGAGGCGCACGGCAAGGGCATCGTTCACCGCGACATCAAGCCCGCCAACATCATGATCGTGCCCAGTCCCGAGGATGCCGACTTCGTCAAGGTGCTCGACTTCGGCATCGCCAAGCTCGCCCACGAATCGCTCGCCGACCACGAAGCGGCCGAACTCACGAGTCGTGGGCAACTGCTTGGCACGCCCAAGTACATGTCGCCCGAGCAGCTGCACGGACGCCCCGTGTCGCCCGCAAGCGACCTCTTCAACGTGGGGCTCGTGCTCTACCGCGCCATCACCGGCGCGCACCCGTTTCCAGGCAACAACGTGGTCGAGGTCGCCACGGCCATTCTCAAGGCGCCGCCGCCCCCCATGGTGTCGGCGCTCAACGTGCCCATCCCCGACGTGCTCGAGACCACGATCCGGCGGGCGCTGCACCCGGCGCCCGAAGGCCGCTTCGGCAACACCGGCGACTTCTTGGCGGCGCTGGCGGCCTGCCGCGCGTCGTATGAGCGCACGGGCGAGTATCCGGCGTTCCCGGTGCGTCCCGTCGCGGCGCGCCCGAAAGAGCCAGAACTGCCCGAGGGCTCCTCGCGCATCAGCGCGTCGAGTCGCGCATCCGGCCTGTCGCGCTCGGCGACGAGCGGGGGGAGCCCGCGCATGGTCACGCAGCGCACCTTGTGGCTCATCGTCAGCCTCATGGCGCTGCTCGCCACGGCCGCCGTGTTGGCCCTGCTGCTCACTTTGCGGCAGCGCGGTACCGACCCGGCCGGGGACGCGCCACCGACGCCGGCCGCCCCGCAGGCCGAGGCCTCGCAGGCCAGGGCCGACGCCGGCCCGCCGAGCGCCGATGCAACCCCGAGGCGGCCCGCCGATGCCGGCCTGCCCGAGG
>CAYRCM010000265.1:0-6968 GCA_964422715.1 uncultured Myxococcales bacterium
CGCCTGGCCGCCGGGAGCGACGCGCGTCGGGTCGGCGCGCAACGTCACGGTGAGCCCGCCCGGCCGGACGAGCGCGAGCGCCACGCCGCGTTCGGGTCGTTCGGCGTCGGCCGCGGCCGCATCCGGCCAGCGCCAGGCGTGGATCTCGACGAGCCCCGCGACCCCGGGCGGCACGTTCAACTCAGCTGCGGCGGCCCCGTCGGCGCGGGCGAGCTCGGCCCCCCCCACCGGCTGCCCCGCGTGCACGAGCAGGAGCTGTACGGGTCGTCCGGCATCCGCGACCGCGCCGTCCGCCGCGCGCGTGGGCCGCGCGCTGACGCGCACCCGCAGGCGACCCTCGGCGGGCACGATCACGCGGTCGAGCAAGACCTCGAGCGGCAGCGGCGCGATGGCGCGCCGCGCGTACGTGCGCTCCGCCGTGTCGGTGGTACCGCCCGCGGCGCTGGCCACGACGCGCAGGGTCCACTGGGTCAGGGGCGTCTCGGTCGTCCGGGCGCTCGTGCGCTCGACGAGGGTCAGCGCGACCCGCAACGGGCCGGCCGCGGCCGACGCGGCGCGCGGGTCGGCAACGCCGCGCAGGCTCGCCTCCAGCCGTTGCACGACCCCCGCCGAGGCGGGCAGCGCGAAGTCGTCGGCGGAACCGAAGAAACGCCGCTCGGCCTGCACCACCTCAAAGCCGGTCGGTGGCACGCGTTTCAACACGATGACGTAGCGTTCGGCGCGCGCCTGGCCGAGTTCGCGGCCCTCGCCGTCGAGCTGGCGCGCGAGCGTGTCGGCCTGGGTGTCCAAGGCCGAGCGCAGCGCCTGTTCCTCCGCCTCGGTCAGGGCCCCTTCGAGCACGTGCAGTTCGTCGACCACCCGGCGCAGCGCGGTTTCGGTCGCACTCGTGGCGCCCGGCGGCCGCAGCGTGAGCGGGTAGACCCCCGTCGACCGGACGGTCAGCGGCTCGCCAAGCCCGGGGAACTCGACGTGCAGCTCGGCCGGCACGGGGCGGCCGGCGCGATCGCTCGTGACGACCGTGAGCCCGTTGTCCTGGCCCGGCACCAGGCCCTCTTCACCGCCGAGCAGCATCAGGCGCACCGCGCCGTCGGCAAGGATCGCCTCGCTCTCGGCATCCTCGGTGCGTCCGGCCCCGTCGCGCGCTCGGGCAGACAGGACGAGGCGCGGGCCCTGCAGGCCCCGCGGCACGTCGAGGGAGAAGCGGAAGCGCCCGTCCGGACCCGTCCGGTCCCGCGCGCAGAGCACGCGCCTCGCCTGTGGCCCGTCGAGGCACACCTCGGCTTTCGCCCGCAGCGGCTCACCTTGGAAGGTGGCCACCTGGACGAAGCCGCCGATGACCCCGCCCGGTGTGACCGACTCCTGGTCGAGCGTGATGTGCACGGCGAAGTCGGGCAGGCGGTATGTGCGCACCTCGACGGGCCGCTCGGCCTCCGCGCCCGCGAGTCGCACGCGCAGGCGGTACGCCCCGAGCCGCAGGTTGTCGGCAAGCGTCCAGGCCGCGCCCGCGAGGCCGTGCGCCGACGCCCGGACGTTTTCCTGGCGCACGACCGTGCCGCGCGGGTCGACGAGCCGCACGTCGAGTTCGGCGCCGGCGATGGGCCGGCGGTCGGCGCCGTTGAAGGCGTAGACCCGCCAGTTCAGCGGGGTGCCGGGCCGGTAGCGCGCCCGGTCGGTCACCACCACGAGGCGCGGGCGGGCGTCGAACCGCACGGCCCGGCGCCGCTCGTCATGGCCCCACGGCGAGCGCGTGCGCACGACCAACTGCCCGGTCTCGCCGACCTCGGCCGGGATGTCGAGGGCCACGGTGGCAAGCCCGTGGGCGTCGCTGCGGGCCGCGCCGAGCCGGACCGGTGCCGGGACCGCCCTGCGGCCTCGCGCCGGGGCCGCGTCCCGCGCGTCGGCTTCGTAGAAGACCTCCACCTCGGCGCCGGCGAGCGGGCTCGCGCGATCGAGGTCGGTCGCCGTCCGGATGAGCAGTTGCAGACTCGGGTGGCTGCCGGCGACGAACGTCGTGTCCGAGAGGAACAGCACGTCGAGCAGGGCCGGTCGCGCGGAATCGGCGTCAGCGGCCGGGCTTGCCCCCGCAGGGGCCTGCGCGCACACGAGTATCGTCCACAGCGCCCACGTGCCAACCATGGCCGCACCTCCTTCCAGCATGCGCTCACGAGGCGTTGGAGGCCTGCCCGGCGGAAAAGTTCCCGGGCCTCCGCTGGCCGCGGCCCCCGCGCACCGTTGAGAGCTCCCGGGCGCGGGTCATTGCAGACGTCGAAGGGCTGCTTTCAGGGCAAGAAAGGGGAAAGCCGCCCCGGGTGGAGGGTGAACCCGGGGCGGCTTCGGGACAAGGGGTGCCACGCTCTTCTCGGAACCCGACCGCGCCGCATGGCCGAACGACGGTCGAGGGGGGGTCAAGACCAAGGACCAGAAGGATTAGCTATCGGCATACTCCTGTCGGTTGCGCCTTCCCTGCGGACAGCGCCAGCAGGCCGCACGCCTGCGTTCGAACGCATTGGCATCGACGTAGTCGTCGAGACACTTACAGAATTCCACCCGCCGACGTCGCGTTCGGCAGTAGAAGGCCGGGTTGTCCTTATCGGGCTTTGCCACATCGGCCACCATGGAATCGTTCTCCCTGTCGGTCTGGTAACCTTTGCGCCCCATTTCGGACTCGCAAAGTCCGATAAGAAAGTACCGGGACGGCCAAAACGTGTCAAGGGGCTCGTGCGAATTTTTTGCCGCGCCCCGTCCGAACCCTTTGCCGCGTCGCCATCGACCGCGCATCGCGGCATACGGCGCGTCTCCGAGGGCCGCTGCCCGGCTCAGGAGCCGGGGGCGCTCTTGACAAGCGCGGGCGGCTGCGGTTAGGTCAACCCGGACCTAGACGGGTCGACATTCCCGCACGGTGCGCAGCTCCTGCGAGGTTGTTGTGCTGAGATTGGGAAAGCGTGTCGAGTATGCCTTGCTGGCGGTGCACTACCTACACACGCACACCGACGGTCAGCCAGCCAGCGTGCAGCAAATCGCCGACTACTACGCGTTGCCCGACGACCTGCTCGCCAAACTCATGCAGACGCTCAAGCACGCCGGCGTCGTCGTTGCCGAGCACGGCTGCCAGGGCGGCTACCGGCTCGCCAAACAGCCCCGGCACATGCGGCTCATGGAATTCGTGAGCCTTTTCAGCGAGCACGTCGCCGTGACGGCCTGTACCGAGATGCGTTCCGTGGCCTGCCCGCGCCACCCGCACTGCGGCATTCGGGCGGGCATGGCCGAGTTGAACGATCGGCTGACGCGGCAGTTTCAGGAACTGACGGTGGCCGACGTCCTGCTCCCCTCCGACGCCGCCGCGTCTTCCGGGGCCGTCGGGCACCCGGACCCGTGACGGCGCCATGCGTCCCTTCATCGTCGGCACGGCGGGGCACGTCGACCACGGCAAGACCACGCTCGTCCAGTTCCTGACCGGGGTCAACACCGACCGCCTGGACGAGGAACAGGAACGCGGCATCACGATCGAACTCGGCTTCGCGCCCCTGACACTCCGGGCCGGCAGCGAAGTCGTGGCCGCGGGCCTCGTCGACGTGCCCGGCCACGAACGCTTCCTGCGGCACATGGTGGCGGGGGCAGGCGGCATCGACCTGCTCGTGATGGTCGTCGCGGCTGACGAGGGCGTCATGCCGCAGACCCGCGAACACCTCGACATCTGCGGCCTGCTCGGCGTCCGCGCCGGCTTCGTCGTGCTCTCGAAGGTGGACCTGGTCGACCCGGAATGGCTGGAGCTGGCCGAAGACGACGTGCGCACCGCGTTCAGCGGCACGTTCCTGGCCGATGCCCCCATCGTACGCTTCTCGGCGCGTGCGCCCGATCCGACCGAGCAAAGGCGGCGGCTCGAGGCGGCACTGCTCGCGGGCCGCGCCCGGGTGTCGGAGCGCCAGACGGGTGCGCTCTTTCGTCTGCCCATCGACCGCGTGTTCACGATGCGCGGCCACGGCACGGTCGTCACCGGCACGGTCGTTGCCGGCACGCTCGCGGCGGGCGAGGACATCGCGTTCGAGCCCGGCGGCGTGCGCACCCGCGCCCGCAGCCTGCAATCGTTCGGCAGCAAGGTCGAACGGCTCGAAGCGGGCATGCGCGGCGCCATCAATCTGACGAACCTCGAAAAGAGCGCCGTCGAACGCGGCATGGTGGCCATTCGGCCGGCCAGTCTGGAGCCGGTCGAGCTCGTCGATGTCGTGTTGACCTACCTGCCGCACAACCCGCGCCCGCTGCCGTCCCGGGCCCGGCTGCTGTGTCACGCCGGCACGGCCATGGTGCAGGCCACCGTACAACTCTTCGAGGGCGACCGGCTCGCCCCGGGCGAGAGTGCGCTCGCCAGGCTGCATCTCGACGCGCCGCTCGTCGTCGTGCCGGGCGACCGCTGCGTGCTGCGCGGGTTCGCGAACATCCCGGGCCACGGCACCACGGTGGGAGGCGCCGAAGTGCTGCACCTCGCAAGCGGCGTCTATCGCACGCACCTCAAGGGGCCGCGGCTGCACGCCTTCCTAGGCGCGCTGCGCGCGCAGCCGCCGACCGAGCGGCTCGTGGCCCTCGCCGAGGCCGCGGGCACCCCCGGCATCGCCTGGCCGGTGGCGCTCGCCCAGGCGGGCGCGCCGCGTGCGGCGGTCGCCGCCGCTGTCGATGCGCTGTGCGGCGCGGGCACGCTCGTGCGCATCGACGACGAGCCGCCGCGCTTCCTCGCCGGGCGCCACGCGCGCGCGCTCGGCGAGCGGCTCATCGAACTCGTCGAGGCGGCCCTCGGGGCCAACGCGCTGCTCGCCGGATTGCCGCGCGAGACGGTCCGCGCGCAACTCGACTTGAAACTCGACGCCAAGGCGTTTGCCGCGGTGCTCGAGCCGCTCGTGGCCGCCGGGCGGCTTCTGGCCGAACGCGACATCGTGGCGCTGCCGGGCCACACCCCGAGCCTCGTCGGGCCCGACGCCGAGCTCGCCCGACACATCATGACCCGGCTCCAGGCCGACGGGCTCGCGGCGCCACGCATCCCCGAACTCGCCGAGGCGCTCAGCGTCGACGAGGAGCGCATCCGCGCCGTGTTGGCCTTCCTCCAGCGCGCGGGAACCGTCGTGCGCGTGGCCGAAGCGCTCTTCATGGAAGGGGGCGTCGTCGCCGAACTGCGCGAGCGGCTCCTCACCTACCTCCAGGCCCAGGGCGAAGTGACAACGCAGGCCTTCAAGGAATTGTGTGGGGTGACGCGCAAGCACCTCATCCCGCTCGCCGAATACTTCGACCAGCAGAAAGTGACCGTGCGTCGCGGCGACGTGCGCGTGGCGGGCCGCTCAGCGCGGCCGGCGTAGTCCGCAGCGGCGCCGCACGATGCCGCAGGCCAGCCCGAGGGCGGCAAGCGCAAGGCCGGCCCCCAGGCCACCCACCGGCCCGCCGACCGCACAGCCGCCACCGCTGAGGCGGCAGAGTTCGGGCAGCTCGGAACAATCGACCTCGTCGGCCGGCCGGCAGGCGCCGCCTGGCGTGCACACGAGGCCCGGGCCACACGCAAGCCCGCGTTGCAGCACGTGTTCGCATGCCGACGGCCCGGCGCCGTCGGGCGCGCAGAGATCGAGCGTACACGGATTGTGGTCGTCGCAGTCGGGCGGCGCGGCGGCGGCGCAACGGCCGACACCGTCGCAGGTTTCGAGGCCGTTGCAGGGGTCGGCGTCAGCACAGGACGTGCCGGCGGGGCTCGGCTCGCACGTGCCGGCGGGTGAACAGCGCGCGCAGTCGGGGTCGCCGCCGCACGCGGCGCCGGCCGTGACGATGCAGGCGCCCGCGGCGTCGCACACGCGACAGGTGCCGCAGTCGCTGCCCGCGGTGAGCGGCAGGTGCCGGCAGGGGTCGGCGCCGCCCGTACCCGTCGGGTCGCAGGAATCGGCGGTGCAGGGGTCGGCATCGTCGCACAGCGGCGGCTCGCCTTCTGTGCACCGGCCGGAGCCGTCGCAGCGTTCGGCGCCGTTGCACGGGTTGCCGTCGCTACACGCCGTGCCGGCCGGCGCCGAACGGTGGGAGCAGCCGCCGGCGGGCTCCTCGCTGTCGAACGTGCACGGGTTGTCGTCGCTGCACGCCGTGGGGCGGCAGGAGCCGTCGGCGCAGACCGTACCCTCCGGGCAAAGCGGACCGCCTTCGTCCGTCTCGCCATTGCAGTCGTTGTCGCGGCCATCGCAACGTTCGGCGGCACCGGGGTGATCGAGCGGGTCGTCGTCGGCACAGTCGAAACCGAGCCCCGGGAGGTCGACGAACGTGTCGCCGTCGTCGTCGACGGCCACCCGGAACGTGGCCTGTGCCAGCGAGACCGGGGTGGCTCCTTCGCCGAGCAGGTAGGCGCAGAACCGCAGCCCCGTCTGGCCGTCGTTGAGGGGCCAGGACGCGAGATGCGCGTCGACCTCGGCCGCCGTGTTGGTCACTTGCTCGGCGCCGGCGCCGTCGTCGGAGGCGCGCTCGACCCAATTGCGCCCATCGTGGAACCAAAACGCGTCGTCGGGGCCGATGAGGCAGTAGCGCACTTCGCCCGCGGCGCCGGTCTCGGCCTCGTCACCGAAGCCGGCAAAGCGCCAGGCGGCGGCGGTTTCGGGGCGCACCGCAGGGCCGACGAGACAGACGCGTGGCGCGAGGTCGCGGCTGGCGTACGGGCTGCCGAGCCAGAGGCCGCTCGGCGGCGGGTCGGCGAGGTCGAGGAGGGCCTCGGGATGGGCCGGATCGAAGGCTGGGGGTGCCGGGTCGGCGGCATCGGGATTGAGCGCGCCGATGCCGAGGAAGATGCGCCCGAGGCCACCGGCGCCGCCGCGGGCGCCGGCGGGAATGACCACGCCGGCACCGCCGCGGGCGCGAAACGCGCCCTGGCGCCCGGCGTCGACCGTGAGCCGCGCGGCGTGCATGTGCAGCGTGCCGCCGGCCCCGGCGCCGCCGAGCGTCGCCGGCGGGCCGGCGAG
>CAYRCM010000266.1:0-6833 GCA_964422715.1 uncultured Myxococcales bacterium
AGCCGGTTTCCGTTCGGTGTGGTCTATCGGCAAACGTCGAGCGGGCTGGATATTGTGGCGCTGGCCCACCTGCATCGCCGGCCGGGCTACTGGCTGCGCCGCACATCCGAGGACACGCCGGAAGCCGACCGCTGAAGGCGGCGCCCTCGACCCGGGCGTACGCAGCACATTCTTGGCCTATGACCCCAGTGCCTCCGAACTCAGGGCCACGACCTACCAGGCCGCCGTCGACGAGTTGGCGGGGCAACTCGCGACCCTCTCCGCGACGCTCGTGGCCCTGGAAGACGACCTCGCCGGCCTGGCCCCGGTCGCGACGAGCGGCTCGTACCTCGATCTCGCCGACACGCCGGACGTCTGCGCCAAGGCGCTCGCCTGCCCGCAGTTGGCCACGCTCGCCGCCGATCTCTGGTGCTTCAAGAACTGCGACCCGCAGCGGCTCGGCGACTGCCGGGCGCGCACCTGCGATGGCGCGGCCGAGACCTGCACCGACGCCGGGGCGCTGCCGGACGGTACGGCGTGGCTGCGATGCCCCCGGGGTCACGACACGACCGCGCGCGGTGTATACTCCTGGGCGTGCTCTGGCGGTTCCGCCGACGGAGGTGACACGCATGAGCAGGGCGACCTCGGTCCGTCTGGAAGAACGGCAACTTCGGACGCTTGAACGCATCGCGCGCCAACACGGGACGAGCGTGGGGTCCCTGATCCGACGCGCGGTCGACTCGGTCTACCTGCTCCACGACGCGGGGGAAACGGACGAGACGCTGTCGGACTACATTCGCCGTCATCCGCAGCCGGCGCCGGAAGCGGTCGACGAACTCGAGGAGCGCATCGCCGAGGCCATGGTCCATGCTGCTGTTCGATAGCAACATCTTCGTCTACGCCCGAGCCGCGCATCCCCATTCGGAAGCCTGTCGCCAGGTGCTCGACCGGGCTCCCGGCCGCTCGGACTGGGCGGTTCCCTCGCTCGTCCTGCTCGAGATCACGCACTACTACCGGGACAACGGCGAATACGCGCGCCACATCCTCGGCGCCCTCTCGGGGGTCGACATCGCCGCGCAAGACGTCGCCTGGGCCCTTCGCCATTGCACCCGCCACGCCGATTTCAACGACCACGTTCTGCTCGCCGGCGCTGTCCGGCTGGGCGCCGCCGGGATCGTCTCGCTGGACCACTTCTTCGAACAGCAAACCCTCGTGCGGGGCTGTCCGCGCGTGTTGCCCGACGAATTGCTGTCGGCTCTGCTCGGCAATCCGGCGTTGCCGGCAAACCGCGGCGGCCCCCCCGCCGGCGACCGCTAGCGGGCAGAACGGCGGCCGCGCGGCGTGAAGGGCCGCGGGGGCCTCAGGGATCGAGGGCGTGGGCCTGGTCGATGCCGAAGGCCGAGCCGGCCTGATGGCAGGTCGTGCAGCTTTCGACCCCGTCGCCGCTCGTCATGGTTTCGGCATGCGCCACGGTCCAGGGGCCATCGTGGCAGGCCGTGCAGACGGCGCCGGTCGGCGGCAACGAGACGGTCTCGGATACGGTTCGCAAATCGCAGTAGTTGTCGGTGTCGGACGCCGGGTCCTCGGTGCAGGCGAGCCAGAATTCGGTGGCCGGCAGCACCTCGGCGGCGAGCGGCAGTTCGACGGCACCGGCGACGTGGCAGGCGTCGCATGTACGCAGGTCGCCGGGGTAGCGCGTGGCCCCGAAGTCGATGGGGGTGCCGGCCGGGTTGGCCTTGGTCGGGGTCGGCGAGCCGCCGAGCACGTAGGGCTGCGCGACGAGGTCGCTGCCGCGGTGGATCTTGTGGATCATCACCTTGAAGTCGACCGAGGGCGCAAAGGTGAGCGGCACCTCGTAGCGGCTCACGCGCTGATCGTTGGCTTTCGTGCTGTTGTGACACAGGGTGCAGTAGTTGGCCCGCGCGCGGATGCCGCTGTGCGCCACGAGCCGGCCGTGGCAGGCATTGCAGGCGTCGTCGGCGACGACCGCGCGGCGCGCCACCGGCGTCGCGTCGGTAACCGCGGCAAACGCGATGGGCGGGTCGGCGGCGTAGCGCGGCCCGGTCGAACCCCCGGGCTGCAGGTAGCCCTCGAGCGCGAAGGCATAGCTGCCCGTGGCCCCCGCCGGCATGGGCGCGGGGCAGGTGTACAGGAAGAGGCCCTGCGCCGGGTCGATGGCCGTCAGCGTGCCCGTGGCGCCACTGCCCTGGATGGTGTGCTGCCAGTAGGTTGTGTAGTCGGTCGTCGGGCCAGCAACGGTCACGGCGAGGCGCGTGAGCGGAGAGGTCAGGATGTTGCGCGGCGCGCCGTCGACGAGCACCTGGAAAGCCACCTGCGGCGTCTGGCCCGGCCCGGTCGAGGCGACGGACTGGATGGCGAACTCGACGTCGATGGCAGTCGGATTCTCCAGCGGATCGACGTGGCGGTCGCGAATGCCGGCCAGCCCGCCCGTCGGCGGGTGGCAGACCGCGCAGTTCTGGTCGTCGCCCTGGGCCCCACCCGGGTGCAGGGTCATGCCGGCCGACGGCGGGTCCTCGAACGCCGTGAGGTCGTGACACGAGCCGCAGGCCGCGCGAGCAGGCCGCAAGTTCCAGAAGTCACCCTGGGGGCCGCCGTGGCAGGTCGTGCAGCCCAGAATGGAGCGTGGGTAGGCCACCGTCGACCAGTCGTGCACGGCCCCGTCCTCGTCGATGAGCCGATAGGGGGTGCCGGCGAGCACGCTCGGCAGGTCCCCGCCGCGGTGGATCTTGTGGATCATCACCCGGAAACCGGCGTCGTTGCCCGTGTCCGGGTCGACGGCCTGCGGCGTGTGGCAACCCAGGCACAGCGAAAGGTCGCGCAGTTCGTCGGCGTGGCCCTGGAGCCGCCCGTGGCAGGTGTCGCAGGCCGCGGCCGTGACCACCTCGCGGGTCGTGACGACGGGGCTGGCGTCGGGCACGAAGTCGAGGCGGGCCGTGGCCCGGTAGACCCGGCCCGCGAACGTGCGCTCGGCGACGGCGGTCACGGTGTGCGTCAGATCGCGGCTCGGTGGGATGGCGACCGTGCCGAACTGGTAGGCGTACTCGCCCTCGCCCGAGCAGACATCGGTGAACGTGCCGCCCTCGTCGAAGGCCGGCTGGTCGGCCGAGTCGCCCGAAATGGGCGACGTGACAAACCGGGTGGTGTAGGTATAGCGGTCGGCCACCCCCCCGGTCGGGTCTTCGTCGATGCGCGAGAGCACGAAGCGCACCGTGACGGCGCCCTCCGTGAAGTGGCCGGCGCGGTCGAGCGCCAGCCCGGCGCCGTCGGTGAGGCGAAAACTCGTGGTGACCGTGCCGTCGAGGTCGAGGGCCGCGTTGTCGAGGAAGAGCTGCAGGCCGGGCCCGGTGAAGAAGGCACTCGGGGCGCACAGGCACTCGCCCGAGCAGCAGTAGCCGCCCGAGCCGCAGTCGGAGGTCTGCGCACACGATGTCGCGCAGCCACGCGGCGTTTGCTCGGGGAGCCCGAGGCAGGTCACGTCGGGGTAGTAGCCGCAGTCGGCCGCCATGATGTCCGGGCCGCAGGCGCTGTCGTCGGCGACCGGCACGCTGGCGCAGGCGTAGTCGGCACACACGGCGTCGAGCCGGCTGCCCTGACAGGTGGCCTCGACCTCGCACACGGCCGGAGCTGCGTATCCGGCCGGGCAATCGGCGACCTCCCGACAGCAGTCGCCGGCGGCGCAGCAGATGCTGTTGTCGCAGTGGCCGCTCGCGCAGTGGACGTCGAGCGCGCAAATCTCGCCGGCAGGCGCGTCGACGGGACACGTCGAGACGCCGAGCGCCGCAAGGAAGATGCGCTGCGCGTCGCCGGACGAAACGACGCCGTCGCCGTTGCAGTCGGCCAGGCATTCCTGCATGGGCGTCGGCGCGATGACGCCGAGTGCGATGTAGAACGCCGTCTGCGCGTCGGCCGCCGACACCCCGTTCAGCCCGTCGATGTCGCCGCTGTGCAGGCAGAGCGGCAGGTCGCGCTCGGCGGCCCTGGCCGTGACCCCGGGCAGCGCGAACCAGAACGCGAGAAGCCCCACGGAAACCCGACCCCTGCCGCGCCCGCCTCGGCCGCTCGCCCAACGCGGCGCGCCGCGGCCGGCTGGCCCCAATTCTGACGGCCGTCCCCTCATCGAATGCCCCCTCCCGCGGCGTCCTCAGCCGCGCAGCTGCCCGTTGCCCGAGACGACGAACTTGTAGGTCGTGAGCTCTTCGAGCCCCATGGGCCCGCGGGCATGCAACTTGTTCGTCGAAATGCCGATCTCCGCCCCCATGCCGAACTCGAAGCCGTCGGTGAAGCGCGTTGAGGCGTTGACGTACACCGCCGCGGCATCGACTTCCTGCTGGAAGCGCCGGGCGCGGGCGTAGTCGTTCGTGACGATGGCCTCGGAGTGTTGCGAGCCGTGCTGCGCGATGTGTTCGAGCGCGCCGTCGAGGCCGTCGACGAGGCGCACGGAGAGAATCAGGTCGAGGTACTCGGTATCGAAGTCGGCCGGTGTGGCGAGTTTCGCCGTGCCGGATGGCAGCGCCGCCACGGTGTCGGGGCAGCCGCGGATTTCGACGCCGCGCGCCGTGAGCGCCGCAATGAGCCGCGGCAGCAACGTGTCGGCGAGCGGTCGGTCGACGAGCAGCGTTTCCATGGCGTTGCAGGTGCCCGGCCGTTGCACCTTGGCGTTGACGGCGATGGCGATGGCCATGTCGGGGTCGGCCGCGCGGTCGACGAACACGTGGCAGAGCCCCTTGTCGTGCTTCACGACGGGGATGGTCGAGAGTTCCATCACCGTGCGGATGAGCCCCTCGCCGCCGCGCGGTACGACGACGTCGATGAGCCGGTCCATGCGCAGCAGGCGGCGTACGAGTTCGCGGTCGGCGTCGCGCACGAGTTCGACGGCGCCCGCCGGCACGCCCGCCGTCGCGAAGGCCGCGGCGAGCACGTCGGCGATGGCGGCACTCGAAGCCAGGGCCTCGGAGCCGCCCCGCAGCACGGCCGCGTTGCCCGACTTCAAGCACAGCGCCGCGGCATCGGCCGTCACGTTCGGCCGGCTCTCGTAGATGATGGCGATGACGCCAATCGGCACCCGCACGCGCGCGATGTCGAGGCCGTTCGGCCGCCGCGTCGCGGAAAGCGTCGTGCCGACGGGGTCGGGGAGTGCCGCCACCTGGCGCAACCCCTCGCTCATCTGCGCGATGCGCGCCGGGGTGAGCCGCAGCCGGTCGACGAGGGCCGCGCCGAGCCCCGCCGCCTCGGCGGCGCGGATGTCGTGCGCGTTCGTGGCAAGCAGCTCGGCCGTGGCCGCTTCGAGGCCGGCCGCGGCGTTGAGGAGCGCCGCGTCCTTGACGGCGCGGGACAGCGTCGCGAGCCGGCGGGCGGCGGCCCGCGCGCGCCGGACGGCGGCGTCGAGATCGTAACTCGGGGCGGGGCTGTCTTTCGTCATGGGATGTTCCTCTTTTGGCCGGGGGCAACGGGGCGCGGGGCCCAGAACTCAGGCCGCCTCGTCGGCGGGCGGCGCCACCATGAGCACCAGGTCGTCGCGGTGGATGGCCTCCTCGTGCGCGTCGTCCCCGAGTTGCCGCCGGATCTGCTCGCTGCGCAGTCCACAGAGACGCACGAGCACATTGACGGCATAGCGCGTGAGCCCGCGCGCAATTTCGCGTCCCTGCGGGTCGACGCAGCGCACGGGGTCGCCGGCGGCGAATTCGCCGGCCACGGCCATCACGCCGGACGGCAAAAGCGAGCGCCCGCCGCGCAGCACCGCCTCGACGGCGCCGGCATCGAGCACGAGCGTGCCGCGGCAGGGCGCCGAGTAGGCGATCCAGTGTTTGCGCGCCGAGAGCGGGTCCTGCTGGGGCGCGAAGAACGTGCCGAGCCCGTCGCCGGCGAGCACCCGCAGCAGCACGTCGGGCATGCGCCCGTGGGCGACGATGGTGGCCGTGCCGTTGGCCGCGGCCATGGCGGCCGTCGTTACCTTGGAGCGCATGCCGCCCGAGCCCACGGCCGACGTCGGCGCGCCGGCACACGCGATCATGTCGGCCGTCACCTCGCGCACGAACGGGATGCGTTCGGCCGCCGCGTCGCGGTTCGGGTCGGCCGTGAACAGCCCATCGGTGTCGGTGAGGAGTACCAGCAGGTCGGCACGGACGAGGTTCGCAACGAGCGCCGAGAGCTGGTCGTTGTCGCCAAAGCGGATTTCTTCGACGCTGACCGTGTCGTTCTCGTTGACGACCGGCACCACCCCGAAGCGCAGCAGCGCCTCGAAGGTGTTGCGCGCGTTCGTGAAGCGCGTGCGGTCGCGCACGTCTTCGCGGGTGAGCAGAATTTGCGCGGCCTTGAGCCCGTGTTCTTCGAGGGCTTCTTCCCACTGTTCCATCAGCGCGCGCTGCCCGGTGGCGGCGCAGGCCTGCTTCAGCGGGATGGTGCGCGGCGGCCGCTTGAGGCCGAGCAGGCCCCAGCCGCCGGCAATGGCCCCCGACGACACGAGGATGACCTGCCGCCCGCCGGCCGCGAGCGCCGCCACCTGCTTCGCCACGGCCTGAAATTGTCCGCGTTCGAGCCCGCGGCCGGTCTCGACCAGCGAACTGCTGCCCAGTTTCACGACGATGCGGCGCGCCGCGGCCAGAATTTCGGCCGGCTCGCGCTGCGCTCTGGGGGTGGCACACATGACGCCGTCTCCTTGGCCCGCACGCCCGAACGCCGGGGGCACGGGCGGGCCGCGCACACTTGCACCGAACGGGGCGGCCGTGTCAACGGGGCGAGGGCTCGGCCGGCGCGGCAGGGGCCGGCGCGCCCCCGCCGCAGCAGCGTTTGGCCTTCTTGCCGCTGCCGCAGGGGCAGGGGGCGTTGCGCGGCGG
>CAYRCM010000267.1:0-6806 GCA_964422715.1 uncultured Myxococcales bacterium
CGGCACCCCAGGCGCTCGCTGCGGCCGGCCGCCGGCTCCGGCGACCGCCCGCGGCGCGCGGCAGCGCGGGCCACGGCCGTCAAGGGGCGCTGGGCTTGGGCGGACGGGAGGCCGCCTTCTTGGCCTCGACGTAGCGCATGCGCAAATCGTAGAGCAACTCGTCGAGCAGGCGGTGTTCGCGGTCGTCGAGGTTGCCGCGCGTCTTGTCCTGGAGCATGCCCAGGATGTCGATGGTCTGCTTCGCGAGCGGCAGATTCTGTACCGGCGTGTTGGCGTCGGGATCGGCGATGGCGCCGACGTGGTAGAGCGCCGACGTGCCGAGACTGAGCACGAACGTGGAGAAATCGACCGTGAGCGCGGCGTCGGACGGCGGGCTCGCCGCGCCGGAGGGGGCCGGCTCGGCGGCCGGGGCCGATGCCGGCGGGGGTTCGGGGGCGGTGGCGCCCGCGGACGCCGGGGCGGCTTCGGCGTCGGTGTCGGCGAAGATGCGGCGGTCTTTGACGGTGAACCCCGGATGCTGCTCGTCACTCATGGGCGGTCCTCGACCTGCGGCGCGGCGCCGGTTAGTCGTCGACTTCGTCGTCGTCGAGCGGCGGCATGGGCACGTTTTCGTCTTCGAGCGCCATGGGCGCGCGGCTGAGCGCGCGGGCTTCGCGGCGTTCCTTGGCGCGCTGGATGAAGAGCTCGCGCATGGCCGACGGCGGGGTACCGGCCGTGAGCATGGCCTCTTCGATGAAGGCGGCTTTCTTGGAGACGTCGGGCAGGCTCTTGAGGTGATCGTCGAGCTGCTGCTGCGTGAGGTCGCCGGAGTCGAGGTGGCGCTCGATGAGTCGGCGATCGAGAAGAACGGCTTGGCGGTATCGTTCCATGTCTTCGGTCCTTCGCGGGCCCCATGAGAGAAAAGCCCTATTAAGCCGCAGGATGGTAGTGGTGGGCGCCGGGACTGTCAACCGGTTGCGCGACTTCGCGCGAAGGGGAGTAGCGCTGGCGCGGGCAGGTCCGGTATACTCGCGCCTCACCAGGGGGCGGCATGGCCGGTCGCCCACGAAGAGAGAGCATGACTTCGCTGCCCGTCACCCGCGGTTCGTTCGATGTGTATCTCGAGGAGATCAACCGTTTTCCGCTTCTCACGAAGGAAGAGGAATTTCGGCTGGCCAAACGCCTCGAGGAAAAGGGCGACCTGCGTTCAGCCCAAAAACTCATTACCTCCAACCTGCGCTTCGTGGTGAAAATCGCCTACGAATACCGCAACTACAACGTGCGGCTGCAGGATCTGGTGCAGGAAGGCAACATCGGCTTGATGCGGGCGGTGCGCAAATTCAGCGCCGACCGCGGCTATCGCCTCATCTCGTACGCCGTCTGGTGGATCAAGGCGTACATGCAGAACTACATCTCGAAGAACCAGCGCATGGTGCGCGTGCCCGGCGGGCGGCCGCGACTGCTGCCGGCCTCGCTCGAAGACGCCGACATCGCCGCCGAACTGCCCGACGACGACGCGGCGCTGCGCGCACGCGCCTCACAGGCCGCGTTGCGCGACTTCTCGCTCGACGCGATGGTGAACGACGACGGCAAGCGCACGTTCCTTGACCTCGTGACGGGCGACCAGGCCTCCCAGGAAGAGGAGATGGCGCGCGCGCAACTGCGCAACATCGTGTCCGAACAGCTCGAAGCCATCTGGAAGGTGTTGAGTTCGAAGGAAGCCTACATCCTCAAGCACCGCATTCTCGCGGATGAGCCCAAAACCCTTCAGCAAATCGGCGAGAAGTTCGGGGTCTCGCGCGAACGCGTACGCCAGATCGAACAGGGCCTCAAGACCAAGATCAAACGCGTGCTGCTCGAATCCGAAGCGATTGACGCGAAAGACTTCGAATAGCGTGGCCGCACGGGCTAGCGGGCGCGTTCGATGTAGCGGCAGTCGCGCGTGTCGACGCGGATGCGCTCGCCCGCCTCGATGAAGAGCGGCACCTGTAGCACGAGGCCGGTTTCGAGCGTGGCCGACTTGGTCGCCGCGGTGACCGTGTCGCCCTTGAAAGCCGGATCGCAATCGGCGACTTGCAGTTCGACCACGTGCGGCAGTTCGAGCGCCACCGGCTGGCTGCGATAGAACATGAGCCGCACTTCGAGGCTTTCGATGAGGAAGTCTTTCTTGTCGCCGACGCTCTCCGCCGCGAGCGGGTACTGGTCGAAGGTATCGCGGTCCATGAAGTGGAAGTGGTCGCCGTCGCCGTAGAGGTACTGCACCGTGCGCGTTTCGATGTCGGGCTCGTGGAACTTCTCGCCGGCTTTGAATGTGAGTCCGATGAGTTGCCCTGTGAGCAACTGACGCGCTTTGACGCGCACCAGGGTGACGGCCCCGCGGGCCGAGGGCGACTGGCTCGTGGTTTCTTCGATCTGGTAGGGGGCGCCCTCGTATTCGAAGCGGGCGCCGCGCTTGAAATCGGCGGTGGAGATCATGGGCTTGCCTCCGGCTCTGCGGGCGGCGGCCCGGCCACTTGCGCGGGCCCCGACGCGAACGGCGCGTTATTGCAGACGAAGCCGCACACGCTGTCAACCCCGCGGCGCGGGCGCCCCGACACGCGGGCGCACAAAGCGCTCGAAGACCGTGCCAAACACGTTCTGCGGGTCGAGCGCGGCTTTCAGACGCTCGTATCCGGGGCGGTCAAAGACGGACCAGAACGCCGTCTCGTCGTAGTGGTTGCGCGAAATCAACGTTTTGAGACCGTCGAGCGCATGCACTTCGCGTTCGAGGAGCTCGGAATAGTCGATGTCGGCGCGGCCGTTCGGCTTGCCGTAGATGGCGCAGTCGATCATGAGCGGATCGTTCATGCGGCGGGCGTAGCTGCGGTCGATCCACGGATAGGGTGTCGGCAGCGCGTAGGGCACGATCCAGAGCGGGAAGAAGTCGAAGACGCGCACGTACCAATCAAAAAACGCTTGGAAATTGCGCGCCGGGATGAACACGTCGACGACCACTTCGGGTCGCCGTTTGAGGCGCAGCAGGGTGCGCAACCGTTCGGACCAGCGGATGAGGTTCGTCGAGCCGAGCAGCCACTTGCCGATGAGGAAACGCGCGGGCTTGGTTTCCATGAGGGGAACGGTGCGGGTCATCCAGTGGCACTCGGCGTCGTAGCGGAAGAAGTACTCGGGTGTGGTCACGTAGTCTTCGGTGCGGCGGGCCGTGCTCTTGTAGTAGACATCGAGCCATTCGTACGAGGAGACGTAGGGGGCCGCCGGGACGAACGTGCCGAGGCAGACGACGAGCAAGCTCGGGCTGTGCACGATGCCGTCGATGAAATCGAAGTCGGCGGCCTGAATGCGCGCGCGCAGTTCGGCCCAAAACGCCGCAAAGTCGGAAAACCGGCGATATTCGAGGCGCACGAACGGTTTGGCCGGCACGAGTTTGAACGTGACGCGGGTAATGAGCCCAAGCGTGCCGTAGGAGCCGTGCAGCCGGTGGAAGACCTCGGCATCGTGGTCGGGCGAGCACGTGCGCACGTCCCCGCGGCCGGTGATGTACTCGTATTCGAGGCAGTTGTCGTGGAAACCGCCGAGGCGATACGACATGGACTCGATCGAGCAACCGGCGACCGCGCCGCCGACGGTGATCCCCTTCAGTTCGGGCACGACGGGAGGCACGAGCCCAAGCGGCAGAGCGGCGCGCACGACGTCGACGAACGTGGCGCCCGACTCGGCGACGCAGGTCGCCGTCTCGGGGTCGATGTGGAGGACACGGTCGAGACCGCGCAGATCGAGCGGGGCGAGCCCGGCGCTCGAACGGTGCGGGTCGGGGACGAGGTGAGAGACCGAAGCCTTGCGGAACTGCACGGGCTTGCCGGCCGCGGCGTACGCCTGGAGAGCGCGCGCAAGGCGCTGCACGAGAGCGTCGTGATCCATGAGCAACCTTTCTCTTTGGGGCCCCGCGCGCGGGCGCCCGGGGATGGGCGGAAGCGTCAGCGCCAGTCGGCAGGCGCCCGGTATTCGGTGTCGAAGGAATCGCGCTCGACGACGAAAGCCACGCCGGTGTGGGGCCCGTCGGGGCAGTAGCCGGCGTGCGGGGCGGTGACGAGCACGGGCTGGCCAGCCGGGAGCGGCACGTCGCAGAGTTCGCCGCCCTGGGCGATGACGAGGTGCACGCGGCCCGAGACGAGCAGGAAGAGTTCGGGGCAGTCGTGGCGTTCGAGTTCGCCGATGTCGCCGGGGGCGGACTCGGGCGGCGAGTAGAGGCCGACGCGCCAGTGCCCGGCGTCGCCGCATAGCACCTGCCAGCGCTCGCGGGGCAGCGGGACGAGGGGCGCGTTTTCGGGGGCCGCCGGGAACGATGGCGGCCGCGTGGGGACGATGCGCATGGCGGTGTGCCTCCTCGGGGGGTTCGCAGACTAGCGGCCGGTGAAACGGGCCGCGCGGCGTTCGATGAAGGATTGCAGCCCTTCGAGGGCGTCTTCGCTGGTCATGAGCGCACGGGCCTCGCCGAGCAGCGCATCGCGGGCGGCGTCGAAGCCGGCCGTGAAGGCCAGCCGTGCCGAGCGCCGCGACGCCTGCACCGCGAGCGGTGCCTGACCCGCGATGGCCTCGGCAAGGGCGAGCGCGCGGTCGAACTGCTGGCCGGCCGGCACCACTTCCTGGGCGAGCCCGATGCGCAGGGCCTCGGCGGCGTGGATTTCGTCGCCCGTCAGCAGGTAGCGCATGGCGTTGCCCCACCCCGCGACCTGCGCGAGGCGCAACGTGGCGCCGCCAAAGGCCATGATGCCGCGCTTGACTTCGAGCTGGGCCAGGCGCACGCCTTCGGCGGCAACGCAGATGTCGGACGCGAGCGCCAATTCCATGCCGATGGTGTAGCAGTAGCCGTGCACGGCGATGACGACGGGCTTCGTGCGGTGCGGGTCGAGCAGATCGAGGGGGTCGATGCCGCCCGGCGGAAACAGCGCCGCCCCCTCGGCCACGGCCGGCCCGACTTCGGCGAGATCGAGCCCCGCCGTGAAATGCTCACCGTGCGCGAAGAGCACGGCGGCGCGCAGCTCGGGGTCGGCCTCGAACGCCGTGTAGGCGGCCGAGAGCGACCGCAGCATGTCGAGGTTGAACGCGTTGCGCTTGTGGGCCCGGTTGAGGCCCATGAGCCACACGTGGCCGCGTCGTTCGGTGGTGACAGTGGTTTCGCCGGTCATGGACGTCCTCTCTGCGCCGCCGGCCCAAGTGCCGGGGCACGTGGCGGCCGATGCTAGCAGTTCGCCCGCCGGGCGTCATGCGGTTTGCCACAAACGACTGCAAACCCGGCCCGTTGCGGCGAGTGCGCGCCGAAAAGCGCGCGCAACCGCGCGGGGCGCTACGGCGCGAAGAGCCGCCGCGTGCGGACGGACGGACCGGCGTAGCGGCCCCAGCCGGGCGGCGTGCAGAACGCGGAGATGGCGCCGGCGGGGCACTGGTTGAAGCAGGCGAAACAGCCGGAGCACTCGGGGCCGATCGTGGGCACCGTGCGCTTGCCGGGCTGGGCAATGGCGCCGACCGGGCAGACCTGGAGGCAGGTGCCGCAGGCGATGCAGCGGCTCGCGTGGACGCGCAGGCGGACGAACCGGGCCACCACGCGCGGATCGACAGCGCGCCCGGCCGCCACGGCCCCGGGAACGCCGGACGCGAGCGCGGCGGGGGGCAGCGCGGCGGGCAGCGGACGCGCGGCGGCACGCGCGGCGACGGCGTCGAGAAAGGCGCGGAAGGCGTCGCGGTCGCGCTCGTCGGGCGCGCTGCCGTCGGCCCAGAACGTGCCCCAGAGCGGCCGCAACGCGGGTGTGACGCGCGCGAGCCAACGGCCGAGCGGCGCCGCCGGCACGAGCGGCCGCATGAGGTAGATCTGCAGCGGCAGGTTCGGCGAGGCGAGCAGCCCGTGCGCCCCGAGCACGCGGTAGCCCTTCGGTTCGAGCCATTCGGCGAGCAGCGAGAAGTGCGCGCCCGGCTCGCCGGCCGACGTGTTGAAGAGAAAAGCCGGCTTCGGCGTGCCCGCTTGCGGCGGGAGGCGCAGCACGTAGTGCTGCATGCCGAGCGTGGGGCGGAAGTACATGGTCGGGCACGCGAAACCGACGAGGTCGGCCGCGGCCAGATCGGGCGGTTCGGGGCGGTGCACGATGTCGATGACACGCGCTTCGTGTCCGGCGGCCGTGAAGTGGCTGGCGGCGAACTCGGCCATGAGCCGCGTGTTGCCGGTGGTGGAATGGAGCAGGATGAGGATTTTCATGGCACGTCCTTTCGGGGCGGAGCCGGAGCATTCGGGGGCCCATCGGCGGCCGCTTTCGCCGTGGGCACAGGGCCGGCGTACTCGGTGTCGATACCGGCGATGAGCCATTCGAGCCCGCGCAGCCGCACGACGACCTGCCAGACCGGAGCCGTCGCGTCGGCCTCGAACGGCGGATGCCGCCAGTAGAACTCGCTTTCGAAACTGGCCGTTTCCCTGGCGTGGAGCCCGTCGCTGAGCGAGGCTTCCAAATCGTCGGGATTGGCGAAGCGGTCGAAGGGCGCACGGAAACGGCGCACGAAGTCGGCGATGGACGCCTTGCGATCGGCGAGCTTCAAGTCGCGATACAGGAGCACCCAGCCGTCGCCGAGCCGTTCGCCGTTGACGACGAGGCGCGTGCTGTCGATAAACGGAATGGCCGCGGCCCCGCTGGGGTCGGCAACGAGGGCGCGCATGAAGTGGCGCAAGGCCATGGCCGGCGCAGCGCAACGCTCGCGACAGCCGCCGACGAGCACCGGCTTCGGCGGGCGCCAGAGCGAGGGCGGGCCCTTGCCGGGCGGCGGACCGGCGGGGCCGCGCGGCGCCA
>CAYRCM010000268.1:0-6739 GCA_964422715.1 uncultured Myxococcales bacterium
CGGTGTCCCCGCCGCCGGCCGTGTCCCCGCTGCCCGTCGCGTCGCCGTTGCCCGTTGCCGGTCCCGCCGCGCCGGGCCGTCCGCGCGGCGCCGGGGCCGACGAGCGGGGGCCGAAGGCGGCGCTGTCGAAGCCGCACACCTCGCGCGCGGTCGTGTCGGGCGCCCGCTCGCCGAAGCCGCGCTCCGCCGCGGCCGCCTCGCCCGGCCCCACGCGTCCGGCGAAGCGCTCGCAACCGATGCTCGACGTCGAATCCGAGCTCGATCTCACCGAAGAAGCCGAACGCACGCTCGTGTCCGACCTCGACGCGTTGCGCCAGCGCGGCGAAGGCGGCTTCGAAAACGAAGCCGAGACCCTCGAAATCCGCGACCCGCGCGACGCCTCCGCGGCGCCGAAGGCGCGGGTCGACGTCGACGCCTTCCTGCGCGAACTCGAGTCGCTCGACGAGACCTTCGAATCGGGCCACGGCGTCGTCCCGAGCGCTGTCGAACCCGAGGCGCCCAAACCGCCGCCGCAGGTGCCCGCCGACGACGCGCGGGCCGTGTCGGTGCCGGGGCCGGTGCCGCAGACCCTCACGGTTGGCCTGCAAGAGGTCGACTTCTACATCGACAACGAACTGTTCGACGACGCCGTGCAACTGTTGCGCGAGCTGCTCCTCACGTACCCGGGCCATCCCGAAATCCGCAGCCGACTCCAAAAACTATCCAAGGGCTAGTCTGAAATGGCTCCTCTCGCGATTCGTGTCGCTGTCACGACGATTCTGCTTTCTTTGCTGCGCGCCGCGCCGGCCCGCGCCGAGGCCTACTTCTACGCCCTCGGGGTCGAAATCGAGCGCTCCGGGCAGCCCACGTGGATGCTGTTTCCCCGCGCCTTCCAGGAACGGCCGGGGCTCGAACCCAATGCGTTGGCGCAGGCGGCCCTCGCGCGGCTGCGGGCCGACCGGCCCGACGTGCACGGCGACAGCGCCGTCACGGTGAAGGGTGACGTCGTCGAGTTGTTCCTCGGCACCGGCGCCATGCGTTTTCTGCCCGCCTCGCTCGGCGAACTCTACTATTCGATGCTGCTCTGCGGCTTTGCCGACATCCGCGCCCCGCAGATCCAGCCGACGCCGCTCACGGCCGAGTCCGTCGGGCTGGCGGCCTTCCTGCCGGTCGTGCCCTGGTGGCGTGCGCTGCCACCGAACGAGTACCGCGCGGCGCTCATCGTCACCACGGGAGGCGCGCTGCTGCCCGCGCCCGACTTCAATCGGCGCCTCCAGGCGCGCCAGGAAGCCTTCCTCCAGCCGGTGCTCGACCTCCTGCGCACGGGCAGCGAAGAGCAGAAACTGGCCGCCATTCAAGCGCTTTCGGCCCTGCGCGTCGACGGCCTGCCCGGCCAGCTGATGCGGCTGTTGGCCGTCGCCGAGCCCTCTGCCGTCAAGCGCGCCGTCCTCGATCTGCTCGCCGCCGACCGCAGCAAGCGCTTCCTCGACGCGCTCGTCGAACTCGCCGAGCGCGACGCCGACCCCGTGGTCAAGAGCACGGCCGCGCGCATCCTCATCGCGGCCGGCAACCAGCGCTTCCAGACCTACGTGCTGCTCGAAAAACTGCGCAGCGCCGTCGACGCCGAGGTGCTCGAAGCGTTGCGGCAGCTCAGCGCCGCCGGCGACCCGTCGGTGGCCGCCTCCTTCGCGCCGCTGCTCGCTCACCACAGCCCGCAGGTGCGCGACGCCGCGCTCGCGGGGCTCCAGGGCTACGCGGCGCACGACGCACTCGGCGAAGCGCTCCAGCGCAGCGACGTGCCCGCGGCCTTGCGCCTCACCATCGCCGGCCAACTCGCCGGCCTCGACGCCAAGCCGGCGCTGCGCGACGCCGCGCTGCTCTACGTGCTCGGCAACGGCGGTCCCGACGCCGCCACGAAGGCCGTCGAACGCCTGGGCGCCCTCAAGGTCGACGCCGCCATCCCGGCGCTCGTGGCCGCGCTCGCGGCGTCCGACGCCGGCGTGCGGCACGCCTCGGCCCGCGCCCTGGCCGCCCTGCGCGCCGGGCGCAACGACGTCCTCGAAGCGCTCGCCGCGGCCTCTGCTCGGGCCGACGACACCCCCGTCATGGAAGCCGCGGCCGTCGAGATCCTGGCCGCCATGGGGCTCGACGCCGTCATCCGGCTCGCCGACCACCCCGACGCGCGCATGCGCCAGTACGTGCTGCGTGCGTTGGCCGAGTTCTCGAAGGGTTCCGACCGGGTGCAGCCGCGCATCCTGGCCGTGCTCCAGGGCCGGCTGCAAGACCCCAACCCCGAGCTGCGCCGCGCCGCCGTCTACGCGCTCGCCCGCACGCAAGACGAACAGGTCGTGCGCGACCTCTTCGCGCTCAAAGGCGACCCCGACGATCTCATCCGAGAGCAGGTCGCCATCTCGTTGCAGCGCAGCAAGCATCCCGAGGCTGCCGCAACGCTTCTCGAATTCCTGAAAGACCCCTCCGACCGCGTCAAATTGCAGGCCGTGGTCGGCGTGCGGCTGCTCGGGGTCCACGATGCGCTCGAAACGCTGCGCTGGATGGTCGACTACGGCAACAAGGAGGTCAAACGCGCCGTCTTCGCGGCCCTCGTGGCGCTCGCCGTGCCGGCCGACCACGGCAACCTCTTCGACATCTATGCCCGGGCGCTCTTCGACCTCGACCCCGAAATCAAGGTGCAGGCCATCGAGGGCATGCGCGTCATCCGCGACCCGCGCGTCGTGGGCCAGATCGGGATGCTCGCCCGCGACCCCGACGAAACCGTGCAACTGCGCGCCGTCGCCGCCCTCGGTGCCTCGGGCGACCGCGGTGCCGTCGATCCGCTCGCCATGGCGCTCACCACCGGCAGCCCGGCGGTCAAGAAAGCCGCGCTCGACGCCTTCAAGGCGCTCGCCCTCGAAGAGGGGGTGCGGCCCATCCAGGAGTTCATCAAGACCGAGACCGACCCGGCGCTCCGTGCCGCCGCCGAAGATGCCCTGCGCGCGATGCCCTGAGCGGCGGCCCCCGCCGACCCGCCCGCCCTCCGCCCTCGTCATCTCGCACCGCGCGCCGGCGCCCCGCAGGCGGCCGCCGGCGGCTTGCCAGAACGGCGCGCTCTCGCTAGCATCGACATTCTGACAACAGACCGGTTTTGCGGGCCACGCACGCAAGGAGCCCATGCGATGCCTGACTACTTCGACCTCGACGTGTCGCTGCGCGGCACCGAGCCCCCCGTCTGGCGGCGCTTTCTCCTCCAGCACGACGCGACGTTCGCCGACCTGCACGAGGCCATCCAGGACGCCATGGGATGGCAGAACTACCACCTCTGGCAGTTCCAGGATCCGGGCGCCGCGGGCCACGTCGTCACCGGTCCGGTCGAGGCCTTCGAGGGTCTCGACACGCCACCGCCTGCCGCGAGCACCCTGAAAGTCAGCGCGTTCTTCGGTGCGCCGGGCGGTCGCAGCGCCTGCCTCTACCTCTACGACTTCGGCGACCAGTGGGAACACGACGTGCGGCTGCGCGGCATCGTGACGGCGGCCGAGTCCTTCGAACGGCGCCTCAGCGACGGGGCGCGCGCCTGTCCGCCCGAAGACTGCGGCGGGCCCCCCGGCTACGCCGATGCCGTGCGGCTCATTCGCCGCGGTCGCCGGGCGCGCACCGAGGACGAGGAAGACCTCCTCGAAACGTTCCGCGACTGGCAACCCGACGCCTTCCTCCTGCCCAGAGCCCAAGCCGCCTTCAACCGCTGAACGTGGCCCGCCCGCCGCGAGGCGCGCGCGAGGCCGCCCTCCGCGCGCTGCCCGAGGCGGCCCCGTGACGGAAGCAACCCGTGGATCGCGATCGCCTTGCTGGCTGGCTCGCAGCGCATCGGGCCGAACTGACGGGCGCCGGTGTCTGGACGCTCGGCGCCGAGGTGAACGCGGAGCCGGCCGCGGCCTTCGAGACGCGCGCCGTGCGCGTGCTCGTGGCGCGGCTGTCGGCCTACCGGGATGTCTCGGTGTCGACGAGCCACGGGGTCGTGGCCGCGCTGCTTTCTCAGGGCGGCGACGTGTTCTGCGACTTTGCCTATCTGCCGCCCGCGCCCGACCGGGCAAGCCTGCGCGCGGCCGGGCTGCCGCTCTGGTTTGGCACGACCACGGCGCGGCCGCCCCGCGACTTCGACGTGCTCGCCGTTTCGGCCTCGGCGCCGGTCGAGTTCGTGAACCTGGCGCACCTGCTCGTGGCCTCCGGCCTGCCGCTCGCACGCGAGGAGCGGCTCGCCGACCCGGCCGTGCCGCTCGTGTTGCTTGGCGGCGCGGCCGCGAGCCACACCTCGGTGCTGCACGGCGATGTCGACCCCGGCCGTGGCGGGCTCGTCGACGCCGTCATCGTGGGCGAAGCCGAGGTCGCGGCCCCCGCGCTCGCGGCGCTGCTCGTCGAGGCGCGCGCGGCCGGTCTCGACAAACGCGCCATCCTGCGCGCCGCAGCCGAACGCGTTCCCGGTTTCTACGACCCTGCCCGCTACCGCCAACGCTTCGCAGGTACGCCGGCGCGCCTCGTGGCCGTCGAGCCGACGGACGCCCAGGCCCCCTTTCCGGTGCGCCGCGCGACCCTGGCAGCCCTCGACGACGTGCCGGAGCCGCCCAACGTGCCGGTGCCCTATGGCGCCGCCGACCCCGGCACCACGCGCCTGCGCATTTCGTTTGGCTGCGCCGCGGCCTGCACGTTCTGCGCCGAGGGCTGGGACCAGAAGCCCTACCGGCAACGCTCGCTCGCCGCACTGCAAGCCGCGCTGCGGGCGGCCAAGGTGGCCCAGGGCGCCCACGCGGTCGACCTGTACGCCTTCAACTTCCCCGACCACGCCGCCTTCGCCGAAGTCGTCGAGGCGGCTGCCGCGGAGTTCGCCGAGGTGCGGCTGCGCAGCCAGCGACTCGACCGCATCGCGCGCGAGCCGGGCTTGTGGGCGCTGCAACGCGCGCTCGGCAAGCGCCAGGTCACGGCCGGCGTCGAGGGCCTGTCCGAGCGCCTGCGCCGCTACCTCGGCAAGCGCCTGCCCGACGCTGAGTTGTATCGGGCCCTGGCCATTCTGCTCGCCGACCCGCCCGGCGAACTCAAACTCTTCTTCATCGCCACGGGCCGCGAAACCGAGGCCGACTACGCCGATTTCACGCGGCTCGCCGCCGAACTCGCCGAACTCGTGCACGCAAGCCGGCGCAGCGTGCGGGTCATCGTGAGCCTCACCCCGCTTCTCGTCCACGCGCACACGCCGCTCGCGTTCCAGGGCCGCGGGATCGCGCCGGCCGCGTTTGCCGAGGTCAAGCGCCGGCTCGCCGGCATTGCGGGCCGCCACGGCATCGAACTGCGCGCCGCGGCCGGCGAACACGAACTCGACGCGGCGCAGCTGCTGGCCCTTGCCGACCGGCGCCTCACGCCGGCGCTCGTGCGCGCCACGGTCGACGGCGCGGGCCTCTACGACGAGGACATCCCGCGGCCCACCGCGGTCCGGCTGCTCGCCGAACTGCGGCGCGACGGGCTCGACCTTTCAGATTTCCTGTTCGCGCGTGCGCTCACCGACCCCTGCCCCTGGGACGACATCGCCGCCGGCGCCGGCAAAGCGCATCTTTTTCAACGGTTTGAGGATGCCCTGGCCGACCGCGAGGGGCCCTGGTGCACCGACGACGCACTCGGTCCGGGCCACTGCGTGGGCTGCGGGGCCTGCCCGCGGCCCGAGCCGCTGCGGCGCCGCCCGCTCAGCGCCGCGCTCGTGCACGCGCAGGCCACCCTCGAGCGGCTTGGCGCGGCCCGCCAGCAGCCCGAACGGCTGCACGTGCGCCTCCACGTGCCGCCGGCGCTGCGTCACGTGCCGGCCGAAAGCTGGCCCGCGATCGTCGCCCGCGCGCTGTTCCAGGTGGAGCCGCGGCTCGCCCCGGCCTACCTCGGCCCCGACGTGCCGCCCGAGCCGCTGCTCGGCCCCGGGGTGGCCGGTGAGCGACGGCTCGCGCTGCGTCTCTGCCGGGGTGCCCTCGGCCGTGCGCTCGCCCTCGACGCCGCCCTCGTCGACCGCCAACTGCCCGCCGGGGTGCGCGTGCTGCTGCTCGCCGAGCCGCCGCCTGCCCCCACGCTCTTGGCCGTACATCTACGGAGTAAAAGCCCGAATCCTGAATAAGAAAACAGAGAAGGTGACTGAAAGAAAGTATCGCCACTCCCGCCTTACACGTTCCACGGAACACCTGGCTGCATGGCGCAAGGACTCCCCAGACACCACCTCTGGATCCCGGGTATTTGTGAACCTACATACTCATGCACCTATTACGAGGGTAACAGTACAGCGACTTCTAGAGAAGCTGCAAAAGAAGACAGGGATTAAGAAGAAGATCAGGGCGCATATGTTCCGGCACACCCGGGCGACACATATGATTCGGGAGCACATCCAGGAATCTATCATAAAAAAGAGTTTATGGGGGAATATCAATACCCCGATGTTTGCTACTTATATTAATCTCACTGACAACGATGTCGATGAGGAATTTTTAAAGAAAGAGGCAGGAGTTGTGTTGGAAGAAGGAGCATCCGGGATCCCGATGCCGATCACCTGCGGGAACTGCCATACTCCGAACCAGCCAGGGAATGAATATTGCTTTAAGTGCGGTATGGGACTGACACCCGCCGCCATCGCTGATGAAGATCGCGTCCTGGAGACGGTGCGGGCTCAACCGGAAATCCAGAAGCAGCAGGAACAGTTAGACGCGCTGCGGCAGGAGTTGGAGGAATTGAAAAAGGCGTTGAAGAA
>CAYRCM010000269.1:0-6717 GCA_964422715.1 uncultured Myxococcales bacterium
ACGCGGCCTTGCCCGGGCGCAGACCCGCGGCCGTGGCCGACGCGCTCGCGGCGGCGCTCGCCGCCGATGCCGACGCGGGCCCGCCCGGCGGGCGGCTCCTCGCCACGGCGAACGGTGTGCCTCTGCGGGAGACACCGCTCTGCGAACCGCTGCTCGCGGCCGGGTTCAGCGAGACGGCCCGCGGGTTCTTGCGTCGTAGGGCGGGGTAGGGCGGGGGCGGGCGGGCGCGGGCGGGGGCGGGCGGGCGCGGCCTACTCGCCGCGGCCTTCGAGCGCCTGCTGCTTGGCTTCGAGCTCGGCCCAGCGCTCGTAGCGGCGCGCCACCTCGGCCTCGGCGGCCGTGAGCGCGGCGTACGCCTTCTCCAGGGCGACGGCGTCGCTCTGGATGCTCGGGTCTTCGGCCCGGGTCCGGGCCGCGGCGAGTGTCGCTTCGGCGGCCAGGATGGCCGCTTCCATGCCGTCGAGTTCGAGCCGCTCGGTGTAGCCGAGTTTGCGCGTCTTCGGCGGCCTGGCGGTCGCCCGCGGGCGCGCCGGCTCGGCCTTCGGATCGGCGCGGCCGGCCGCGCGCACCTTGACGTCGGCCTGCCATTGCGCGACGTCGGCGTAGACGCCCACCGTGCCGTCGCCGAGCAGCCCGATGAGCACCGTGCAGACCCGGTCCATGAGGTAGCGGTCGTGGGTGACGAGCACGAGGGCACCGGGGAACGTCGTGAGGTTCGCTTCGAGCACTTCGAGCGTCGGGATGTCGAGGTCGTTCGTCGGCTCGTCGAGCAGCAGCACGTCGGCCGGTTGCAGCATCAACTGCGCGATGCGCACCTTGGCCTGCTCGCCGCCGGACAGGCGCCCGACCGGCGTTTGCAGCTGCGCCGCCGTGAAACCGAAGCGTTTCGCCCAGGTGACGACGTGCACGAGTTCGCCGCGGTACCGCACCATGTCGCTGTCGGGCGCGAACGTGCGGCCGAGCGCGCGGTCCGGGTCGAGGCCGACCCGTACCTGTTCGAAGAGCACCGTCTTCAGGTCCGGTGCCCGCCGGATCTTGCCCGCGTCGGGCGCCAATTCGCCCGCGATGAGGCGCAGCAGCGTGGTCTTGCCGCTGCCGTTCGGCCCGACGAGCCCGAGCCGCAGCCCCGGCCGCAACAGCAGATCGACGTCGCGAAAGAGCACGTTGCCCGCGAACGCCTTCGTCACGCCGGCGGCTTCGAGCAGCCGCTTCGTTTCGCGACCCGACGCCGCAAAGGCGATGTCGGCGCCCTGCTCGGCGCGCCGCCCGCGCAGATCGGTCAACTCGGCCATCAGCCGGTGCGCCTCGGCGATGCGGCTCGCACTCTTCGACGTGCGCGCCTTCGGACCGTGGGCGAGCCAGTCGGCTTCGCGCCGCACGCGGTTTTCGAGCGCCGCGCGCTGTTTGCCCTGGACTTCGAGAAACGCCTCGCGCTTTTCGCAGAACGCCGCGTACCCACCCTCGGCCACGAAGAAACCGCTTGAAAACCGGCGGTTCAACTCCAGGATGCGCCGCGCCCCGCGTTCGAGAAACGCCCGGTCGTGGCTCACGGCCACGACGGCGAAGCGCGCGCTGTCGAGCAGGGCTTCGAGCCAGCCGATGCCCGCGAGATCGAGGTGGTTCGTGGGCTCGTCGAGCAGCAGCACGTCGGGTTCGGTGACGAGCGCCTGCGCGATGGCCAGCCGCTTCTGGTAGCCGCCGGACAGCCGCTCGGCCGGCGCCTGCGGGTCGGTGAAGCCGAGCCGCCCGATGAGCGCGCGGGCCCGCGTGCGCGCGTCGGCCGCGTCGAGGTCGGGGGCCGTCGCGGAGAGCGCCGCGAGCACGACGCTCTCGACGGTGTCGTCCGGGCCGAACGTCGTCTGCTGCGGCACGAACGCCGTGCGCAGGCCCTTCTGCTGCATGCGGCTGCCGCCGTCGGGCGGGTCGAGCCCGCCGATGAGGCGCAGCAGACTCGTCTTGCCGGCGCCGTTCGGCCCGACGATGCCGAGCCGTTCGCCATCGCCGACGATGACGTCGATGCCGGCGAAGAGCGGCTCGCCGCCAAACGTTTTCGCGAGACCCTGACACGTGATGAGCGGGGGCACCGCATCCGTCTCCATTGCCGGCATCCGGCCGGCCGGCCGTGCAGGGTATCACGAGCGCGGGTTTGGTGGTGGGGGCGGCGGCGCCTCCTCGGTCCGGGCGGGGTGATGGGCGGTGGTTCAGCCCAGGGTGGCTCTTCGGGCGCGTGGCGCCGGGAGAGGAAGTCCGGCTTGGATGGAGCGGGGCGTGCCCCGAAACACCCGCTTGTCTAGGACCTGGATTCCGTCGGATTGGGCGCGGGCGATTGCGACCAGCAAGTGCTCCTCGGTCATGCGAGCGACAACGACGGCCGTTTGCGCGCCTGTCCTCCGCATCCAAGTCAGGAGCGCGGTGTGCGAGACTTCGGCCTGCCGGGTGGCGAACGTGGGCACGATGTCGAACAGGTCCTGCTGACCGTGGACCGGAACGCGCTGAGCGAGCCGGCGGCCAGCCTGAGCCAGTGCGTTCAGGTCGTTCGGCAGAGGGGTGGCGACCGGCACCTGTTCAGCCACCCGGATTTCGCGGCTCGATGCCCGGATCGCGTGGATCTCTGCGATCGACGTGCCTGAGCCGAGCGGCGCGATGTCGAACGAACCATCGCGATGGATTGGGGCAACGATGGTCAGGCCCCGATCCTCCAGCGCCCGGAGGAGGTCGCCCACCGATCGCGAACGGGCCAGCGTCGCGCCGAAGCGGTCGGCGGGGATGCGAGGCAAGTCTGCCCCAGACTGGCGCACGGCTTTTTCGATGTCGGCGGGATGCACCCGTCTCGGAGCTGCGGCAACGCCGGCGGAACGGCAATCCCCCACCAAGGCATCCAGCACCTTGGCCAGTTCCACGCGGTGCACTCGTCGCCTTTCCCTTCCGCCTTCCCCGCCGGCGACCCGATCGATTTCCGGGAGGTCGACTGCGGGGTTTCGCGTGACGGCCGTTTGCCCCATCAGCGCCTCGCGTACCGCGACCCCGATCGCGTGCGCCACCGGCGGACAGACGGAGTTGCCGATCTGACGGTACGAGTGGAACATGCCAGGGTAGAAGCAGAACCAATCCGGATACCCGTGCAGGCGCGCCGCCTCCCGCCAGGTGATGCACCTCGGCTTGAAGGGATGAACGGGGCGGGGGGCGGTGTGGGAACCCCTGCTGGAGTCCGTGCCAGCCCTCAGCGTGGGGGCGATTCCGTCGGGCTCCAAACGCGGCAGTTTGTGGCCCGGAACCATGGTCCCGGGCGCCGTGGCGTCGTAGAGAGACCGCGTGGTCGGGCTGTGATAGGGGCTTCGGCAACCAACGCACAGTTCGGTGTCCCACCGGCGCACGGTGCCGTGGTCGGAGCAGGGCGTGAGCACGCCGCGGGCATATGCGGCGTACGGGTGGCGCGGGTCGCACCGATACGGCCATGCATCCACTTCGGTGGCCGCTGGGGAGTCGTCGACATCCGGAAGGTCCGCGATGGCCTCGGCGACCGTCGGTCGGCTTGGAAGACCCGCCGGCGCAGCGATTGGATACGGGATCGGGCAGGCCGCCCTGGTGGCCAGGAGAAACAGCCGCGACCGGTCTTGCGGCACGCCGAAATCCTTGGCGTTGAGAACCCGAACGGGGCGGGTGATGCTGTATCCGGCGGCCTCGAGTCTTCGGATCGTCTGGTCGAGGATCGCCCGCGTGCGACGGGCCAACATGCCCGGCACGTTCTCCATGACGACGGCCCGAGGCCCGACCTCCTCCACAAGCCGAACGAACTCCGCCACCATGTCGTTGCGGTCGTCCACCTCGTTGCCTACCCCCATGGTCGAGAAGCCCTGACATGGCGGGCCCCCGAACAGCAGGTCGACGTGGCCCCCAGCCCAGTCGAGCACCTCTGGACCGTGTAGGTCGGCGATCGAGCGGCAGACCGTCCGGCCCGTCGGGAAGTTTCTGGCGTGGGTGGCACAGTGATGGGGATCGTGGTCCACGGCGAGCACGATGTCGAAGCCTGCCCGCTCGAAGCCGAGCGACATTCCTCCTGCGCCGCAGAACAGGTCGACCGCCACTGGACGTTTCACGTCCGCCTCCTACTTCCACGAACGGCGTCCCGGTAGGAGCGAAGGTCCTCGGGCGCGATGTCTGCGGCCGGGCAGAGCATGTAGTGCCGCTCGTCGACGATTTCCAACTCGCCGTCTTCGGCGATGGACAGATGAAACAACGCGATTCGGTCCGCGTCGACGAACTGAGCGGACACCGCGATGGCCTCATGACAGGGAAAGCGCTCAGCACAGAATCTCAGGTCCTGCCAAGTCTGGACGTAGCCAACCCGGTCGTCGCCGCCCTTCGCCTGGACCGGCATCACGTACTGTGCGCCATGCCGGTCGACTCCCACGTAGAGTTCGTCGATTTCGATTTGGCCGAGTTCACCGACCGTTGTGCGGAGGTGGTTCTGCAGCGAGTACGCGGTGATGCCCAAGAACGTGTCGATGAGCCGGTTGTAGCGAATCTTGGCAAGCAGGGCCTGCTCGTCTCCGAGGGCCGACGCCGCAACGATCTCGGGCGTGGCTTCGGGCACGCGGACCGTACGAAGTCCCTTCCGTGGCTCGATCCAGGCATTGGCGGTTGGCTGGAAACGGTAGCGGGCTCTTCCCGCCGGCAGGATCGCCCATTCCTTCCCTGGGGGCGCTGCGTCCAGAATTCTTTGGGGCAGCGTTCGGCGGTACCGATAGGCGTAGAGCACGTCGCCAACGTTTTTCGGTGCATCGAGGCCGAGCTCCGCGGCCGCCATGAACAGCTCGTCTCTGGCAAACTCGAACGCACCACCGCAATGATGCCTCTGGAACACCCACAGAATCAGTTCATCGTACAAGGCCGATCTATCCACCATTTTCGACCTGCTCAAGCATTGGCCGCCGAACCGGGTATGCCTCGTCGAGTCCGCATTCCGCGAGGGCCGTGAGCCCCGAATGCAGGATTCGGCAGGCCGGTGGCAGCGAGTCGATGTCTCGGACGCGCAGGGGCCGCCTTGGTGTCACCCTGGGCGCAACCAGCTGGCGACGGTCGCTTGGGTCGAACAGGTTCTCCAACAGTCGGATCTCTTCGTCGCGGCTCACCGGCGTCACGGCCGCCACCCGCCACTGGATCCGTGGCCGTGGGGATCCAATCAGCCAGGCACGCACTTCGCGAACCATCCCGACCACGTCCGCGACGATGTCATGTTCCCAAAGGCGAAGAACGCTCCAACCGCTGGCCTCCAGGCACGCGGTCTGTCGCCGGTCCCGCGCCAGGTTGGCGACGAGTTTGGCACTCCAGTAGTCGGTGCGCGAACGCGGCGCCGAGTAGTGCCACGGACACCCGTGCCAGTAGCAGCCGTCCACGAAGACGGCGACGCGCGCGGCGGGAAAGCCGAGGTCCGGCCGACCGAACGGGGTCCTTGGCTGCACTCGGTACCGCAGCCCGTCGGCCCAGAGCGCCCTGCGCAGAGACCACTCAGCGCCCGTGTCGGCCGATCCGACCCTGGACATGCGCTCCGACGCGTCCATCGGCGTCCTTCCGGGGCACGCCGGGAACGGCTGCCGCAACCCGACGGTTCGACCATGGCGCCCCGCCCGGCGAGTAGTATCCGTGGCCGTTTTGGCGGGTGTCAAGGCCGACGGCGCACGCTCGACCGGCCGACCTTCCTTGCGAGCGGTGCCGTCGGGCCCAGGACGAACTCGCCGCTCTCGACGGTGTCGTCCGGGCCGAACGTCGTCTGTTGCGGCACGCACGCCGTGCGCAGGCCCTTCTGCTGCATGCGGCTGCCGCCGTCGGGTGGGTCGGCCCGACGATGCCGAGCCGTTCGCCGTCGCCGACGATGACGTCGATGCCGGCAAAGAGCGGCTCGCCGCCAAACGTTTTCGCGAGACCCTGACACGTGATGAGCGGGGGCACCGCATCCGTCTCCAATGCCGGCATCCGGCCGGCCGGGACGGGAGGGTATCACGAGCGCGGCTTTGGTGGGTGGGGCGGCGGTGCCTCGTCGGTCCGGGCGGGGTGATGGGCGGCGTTGCGGCGGCTCGCCCGCTCCCCCGCGAAGGGCCCGCCCCCTCGCTTTCCGGGCACGCGATCTTGGGCTTGACAGGAGGCTCTGCGGAGCGAGGCCGCGGGGGCGGATCGACGCGGCTCAGGCGCTCAGGCTCTTTGGCGTGCGCCGGCGTCGCGGCGGCTTGCCGACCGTGCGCTGCGCCACGCGGATCAGCGAACGCAGGGCATCGTTGACCGACTGGGCATCGGGGAACACCGCGGCCACGTCATCGCTGAGCAGCACGACGTTGCTGCCCGCCTGATACGCTTCGAAGTACTTGCCCCGCACCCCCGGCCCCAAGTCGCCGCGTTCGTATTGGGGTCGCAACGCCTCCCGTTCATCCGTCTTCATAGATCCTCTCTTCCGTGCGGCTCGCCCGCCGCGCCGAAACGATCCGGGTGCTGGAACCACGCGCTGTGTGGGCCACGATGAGGAGGCGAGGAGCGCGTGACAACCCGAGGGTCAGGAATCGTTGCTCATCGCCCGAATGGTCGGGGTCGTCAAATGTTATGGCCAGCCGATCTCCGAAGACCGTCGTGGCTTCCAGAAACGAGACCCCGTGCTTCCTCGCATTCGCCGCGGCTTTCGCCGCATCCCATTCGAACCGCATGAGCCCTCGATTGGGAGCCTTCTCG
>CAYRCM010000270.1:0-6645 GCA_964422715.1 uncultured Myxococcales bacterium
CCGGCCCACCGGCGACCGGCCGTGCGGCCGCGCCCGCCGCCTGCGCCGAACCGGCGCCGCCCGCCGCCGCGCCGAAGATCGTCGTGCTCGTGGCCGCGGCGACGTTCGGCAGCGGCGACGATGCGCTCGGGGCGCTGCTCATGCGCGGCTTCCTGCGCACGCTCCAGGAATACCTGCCGCGGCTCGACACGCTCATCTTCCTCAATGGCGGCGTGCGGCTCGTCGTGAAGGGCTCCGACAGCCTCGAATTCATCCAGACCCTCGCCGACAGTGGCGTGCGGGTCCTCGTCTGCGGCACCTGCCTGAACCACTTCGGGCTCACGGCCGACCTCGCGGTCGGGCGGGTCTCGAACATGTTCGAAATCGTGGGGGTGCTCGGGTCCGGCGCCGCCGTCCTGCGCCCGTAGGGGCGCCCGCGACCCGCCGCGTGACAGCGGCCCGCCGCGCCGCCTACAATGGCCCGGGCGGCGCGCCCCAGCGCGGCCGCCGGAGGACGTGCGATGCAACCGCTTCAGCCCACCGGAGTCGCGCTCACCCAACTCGTCAAGGGCGGTGGGTGAGCGGCGAAACTGGGGCCGGGGGACCTGGCCCGCGTCATGGCCGGCCTCGAGCCGGCGCGCGACCCGAACCTGCTCGTCGGATTGAGCGAGCCCGACGACGCGGCTGTCTATCGGCTCACCCCCGACCTCGCGCTCGTGCACACCGTCGACTTCATGACCCCCATCGTCGACGACCCGTACACCTTCGGCCAGATCGCCGCCGCCAACTCGCTGAGCGATGTCTACGCCATGGGCGGCGTGCCCACCTGTGCGCTCAGCGTGGCCTGCTTTCCGGCCAAAACCCTCGACCTCGCCATCCTGGCCGCCATCCTGCGCGGCGCAGCCGACATGACGCAGGCCGCCGGGGCCGTGCTCGCCGGCGGCCACACGGTCGACGACCCCGAGGTGAAGTTCGGCCTGGCCGTGGCCGGTCTCGTCCACCCCGCGCACATCTGGCCGAAGCGCGGGGCCGCGCCGGGCGACCGGCTGGTGCTGACGAAGCCGCTCGGTACGGGCATCGTGCACACCGCCATGAAGGCCGGGCTCGCGAGCCCCGCGGCCGTCGACGCCATGGTCCGGGCCATGCTCACCCTCAACCGCGGCGCGGCCGAGGCGTTGCGCGGGCTGCCCGTGCACGCCGCCACCGACGTCACGGGCTTCGGGCTCGCCGGCCACGCGGCCGAAATGCTTGCCGGCAGCGGGCTCAGCCTGCACCTCGACGCGGCCGCCCTGCCGCTGCTGCCCGACGTGCCGGCCTATGCCGAGCAGGGGCTGCTTTGCGGCGGGCTGCACCGCAACCGCGATTTTCGCCGCGCCATGGTGCGGCTCGACCCGGCGCTGCCGCGGTTTCTCGACGACGTGCTCTTCGATCCGCAGACGTCGGGCGGCTTGCTGGTCGCGCTGCCGCCGGCCGCGGCCGAGGCGTTCGCTGCGGCCCCGCTTACCCCCCCGCCCGCCATCATCGGCACGTTCGTGCCGGCCACGCCCGAATGCATTGGGGTCGCCTGACGCTCGTGCGGCGCGGCCGGCGGCTTCGTCCGCCCCCGCACCGTCTGGGTTCCGCCGCAACTTGCTTGTTGGCGGGCGGGAACGTACAAGGAAACGAGCGCACGGGCCCGTCCGGAGCCCCGCGCGCTTGCCTGCGCGCACCGCTCGGCGGCGCCGCGCCTAGGAGAATGGGCATGCTCCACGGCAACCACTCCCGTAGCCCCGCGCGCCTGCGCCCCGCGCTCGCACTGCTCGGCACGCTCGCGTTTGGCGTCTCCCTGTTCGCGGCCTGCGGCGGCGGCGCCGGCGGCTCGGGCCTCGACGAAGCCTGTCTCGCGGCCGGCCGTTGCGAATGCCGGGTCACGAGCGAGTGCCCGGGCGGCCTCGCCTGCGTCGACGGCCGCTGCGTGCGCCTCAACACCGGGCTTGCCGATGCCGAGGTGGGCGACTTCCAACTCGACTTCGGCGGCGAGGGCCCGCCGGCCGAGGTGCGTGGCGAGACCGTCGGCCCCGACGGCGCGGCGCCCCCCGGCAGTTTCGGCGCCCCGTGCGGCGGCAACGAAGACTGCGCGAGCCTCATCTGCGTGCTCACGACGAGCGGCGGCCGTTGCAGCCAGCGCTGCGTCGGCACCTGCCCCGGCGGCTGGGATTGCCGCGGTCAGGAAGGGGCCTCCGGCGAGCTCGTCTTCGTCTGCCTGCCGGGCGGCAGCCGGCTCTGCGAGCCCTGCCTCACCGATCTCGGCTGCGGCGGCGCGCAAAACCTCTGCCTCGCGACCCCCGACGGCAATTTCTGCGGCCTCGACTGCACGCTCACCCCGTGCCCCGAGGGCTACGTCTGCAACGACGTGACGAGCGTCGACGGGGCGAGCGGCCGCAACTGCCAGCCCGTCGGCGGCGCCTGCGACTGCACCCCCGAAGTGGTCGGCGTACGCCGCAATTGCTCGGTCGAAAATGAGTTCGGCAACTGTCCGGGCACCAAGGTGTGCCAGGCCGATCGGCTGTGGTCGGCCTGCGACGCGCGCACGCCGGCCGCCGAAATCTGCGACGGCGGCGACGACGACTGCAACGGCATCGCCGACGACGGGGCCGGCGGCGCCGCCTGCACCATCGACAATGCGTACGGCTCGTGTCCGGGCACCGAACAGTGCCTCGGCGAGGCCGGCACGGTCTGCACGGCGCGCATACCCGCCGTCGAGGTGTGCGACGGCGTCGACAACGACTGCGACGGCACGGTCGACGACCCCTTCCGCGACCCCGTCACGGGGCAATACGGCGCCACCGAGCACTGCGGCGCCTGCGGGGCCACCTGCGAGGGGCTCTTTGCCAACGCCCTCGGTGCGCGCTGCGACACGAGCGGACCCGCGCCGCGTTGCGTCGTCACCGACTGCCTGCCGGGCTTCTTCCGCATTTCCGACACGCTCTGCGCGCCCGTGAGCTCGCACCTCTGCGAGCCGTGCACGGGCGACGCGAGTTGCCTCGGCCCGGCCGACCTGTGCCTCTCGCTCGACCCGACCGACCCGCGCCGGTTCTGTGGCCGCGACTGCTCCGAGACGAGCGTCCACGGCAGCGAGTGTCCGGACGGCTACGTCTGCCGGCCGTGGGACGGCGGCACGCTCCAGTGCGTCCCCGAAAACGGCTCCTGCGACTGCGGGCCCGAAGTGGCCGGGCGCACGAAACCCTGCCGCATCGAAAACGAATTCGGCACCTGCTTCGGCATCGCCACCTGCGATCCGGCCGCGGGCTGGGTCGGCTGCACGGCGGCGACGCCGCTCGCCGAAGTCTGCGACGGCCAAGACCAGAACTGCAACGGCCTCATCGACGAAGGGCTCAACGCGGGCGAACCCTGCCAGTTCGAAAACGAATTCGGCATCTGTCAGGGCGTGCTCGTCTGCCAGGTGCCCCTCGGCATGGTCTGCACGGCGGGGGTCGCCGAACCCGAACTCTGCGACGGCCTCGACAACAACTGCGACGGCCAGATCGACGAACTCTGGGCCGAAAACGTCTTCGACGCCGAAGGCCGGCTCGTCACCGTCAACTATGCGCTGTCCGACGACGACTGCGGCGGCTGTAGTGTGCCCTGTCGGCTCGGCGCGCCGCCGGCCACGGCCGTCGGCTGCGATGGGAGTTCCGGCCAGGGCCGCTGCCTCATCGAGGCGTGCGAGCCCGGCTACTACGTGTTCGAAGGCACGGCCTGCCTGCCGTTGCCGTCGGGCCAGACCTGCCAGCCCTGCACGGCCGACGCCGACTGCCTCGGGCCGAATGACCGCTGCCTGCCGCAGCAGGGCGGCGGCCATTTCTGCGGCCGTGACTGCGCGCCCGGCGCCATCTACGACCTCAGCGCCACCGGCGGAGCGGCCTGCACCGGCGCCCCGGGCGTCCAGGGCTGCTGCCCGGCCGACTACCTCTGCCAGACGCTCGCCGACCCGGCCGACCCCGATGCCACCGTACAGCAGTGCCTGCCGGCGAGCGGGTCGTGCGACTGCACCGAAGACGGCCGCATCCGGCTCTGCGCCAACGAAAACGCCTATGGGCGCTGCCGCGGGGTCCAGACCTGCACGCTCGGCGGCGTGAGCCCCGGCTGGACCGACTGCTCGGCCGCGACCCCGGCGCCCGAGGTCTGCAACGGCCTCGACGACGACTGCGACGGGCTCGTCGACCAGTCCGATCCCGACGTCGACGTGACGCGGCTGCCCGCCGACCCGCCGTATCCCGCCTGCCAGAACGTGTCGGCGGCCTGCGCCGGTGCCTGGAGTTGCACGCAGCTCGAACCGGGCCAGTACGACTGGGTCTGCAACGCGCCAAGTCCGCGCAGCGAAACCTGCAACGGCAGCGACGACGACTGCGACGGGGCCGTCGACGAAGACTTCACCGATGCCCAGGGTCAGTTCACGCGCCTCGACCACTGCGGGGCCTGCGGCTTCAACTGCGAAGTCACCGTGGTGCATCTCGCGCGCGACGGGGCGGGCGACGTGCTCGCCGGGGCCGTGCGCTGCGCGGCCGTCGACGGCACCCCGCGCTGCGTCGTGGATCTCTGCGAAGAGGGCTACTACCCCTATCCGCCCGGGCCGGCCCCGGCCCTCTGTCTGCGGGCGCAGGCCGTGGCCTGTCAGCCCTGTTCGAGCGACGGCGACTGTCTGACGCCGGGCGACCGCTGCCTGCCGGTCGGCGCCGACGACGGCCAGTTCTGTGCGACCGACTGCTCGGCCGACGCGCTCCACGCGGGTTGCACCGGGGCCGTCGGCACCCAGGACTGTTGCCCCGACGGCTTCACCTGCACGGCCCGCGCCGGGGAGCAACTCTGCCAGCCCGACACGGGCTCGTGCCAGTGCAGCGCCGAAAACGCCGGGCTCGTGCGCCCCTGCTATCTCACGAGTCCCGACGGCACGGCCACCTGCTTCGGCGTCGAAGCCTGCGCGGAGGCCACGCCGGGCGTCTACGGCTGGGCCGCGTGCGACGCTTCCGACACCACCGTCGAAATCTGCGACGGCAACGACAACGACTGCGACGGCCGGGCCGACGAGGGCTTCACCGATGCGAGCGGGCGCTACACGGCCGACGAGCACTGCGGCCAGTGCGGGCGCAACTGCCTGCTCGAATGGAACGCGGCCGTGCATCACGCCGCCGGCACCTGCGACGTCAGCGGGCCGAGCCCCGCCTGCGCCCTCGACCGCTGTCTCACGGGCAGCCTGCCGGGCGGCGGGGCCTGCCGTCACGACGGCGAGTGCGCGGCCCCGTTCGTCTGTCTGCCCGGCGCGAACCACTGCGGGTTGCCCTGTACGGCCGACGGCCAGTGCGGCACGGGTGGGGTCTGCCGCGAAAACTACTGCACGCGCACGTGCACGGCCGACGCGCAGTGCGAGGTCGCCTTCGGCCCGCTCAGCGTGTGCGAGGGCGGCATCTGCCGCGTGCCGTTCCAGTTCGTCGACCTCGACGGGCTCGCGGGCAACGGTTGCGAATGTCCGGCCGACGGCGGCACAGACGAGCCCGAGGTCTTCGCGAACTACCCCGAGCCCGGTTTCGCCTACCCCGACCGCAACTGCGACGGCGTCGACGGCGACGCGGCCACGGCGCTGTTCGTGCGCGCCGGCGCCACGGGCGGCAGCGGCAGCCGCACGGCCCCGTTCGGCACCATCGCGCAGGCGCTCGCCGCCTATCAGCCGGCCACGCACAGCGGCATCTTCGTCGCGGCCGGCACGTACGGTGAGAACATCACGCTCACCGCTGGGGTGCGGCTGTTTGGCGGCTACTCCACCGACTTCTTCGACCGCGACATCGTGGCCTACCCGAGCATCATCCTCGGCCAGCAGCCCGATTTCTCGCAGCCGAACCCGCGGCGCGGCGTCGTCTTCGCCGAGAACGTCACCACGGCCCGCACGGTGCTCGCGGGCTTCCACATCTACGGCTACGACGTCACCTACCAGGCGCCGGCCTCCGAGGCGGGGCGCAACGCCTACGGCATCTACGTCAAAAACAGCAACGCCAACCTGGTGCTGCGCAACAACGTCGTCTACGCGGGCGCCGGCGGGTCCGGCGGGCGCGGGGCCGACGGCGCCACCGGCAACCCGGGCGGAGCGGGCGGCGCGGGGCTCAACTCGCGCGAGTGCGCCGGGCCGACCTGCTCCGGCGAGACCAATCCCGGCGGTGCGGCCGGCACGAACGCCACGTGCGGCGCGGCCGGGGGTACGGCGGGCGGCACGTGCTACGGCAACCGCCTGTCGTCGTCGCCGCCGGGCCAGCAGCAGGACTACTCGGGCGGCGGCACGAACGGCGAAGGCGGCTGGAATTCGGCGTACAGCCAGGGTTCCTGGGAACAGTGCAAGTACGACTGCACCGTCCAGACCGGCTACCACCTCGACGGCTGGCCGGCCGACAACGGGGGCAACGGCTCGGCGGGCAGTGGCGGCACGGGCTGTGCGGCCCCGGCCGGCGGTCTCGTCGGTGAGGAATGGCGCGGCACCACCCCCACGGGCGGCACCGGCGGGGCCGGCACCCCCGGCGCGGGCGGCGGCGGCGGCGGGGCCGGCGGCGGGGTCTACAACACCAAGGCCGGCTGCTCGCAGGGCAACTACCGCGGCGACGTCGGCGGCAGCGGCGGCGGCGGCGGGGCCGGCGGTTGCGG
>CAYRCM010000271.1:0-6617 GCA_964422715.1 uncultured Myxococcales bacterium
AGGGGCCGGGACCGGCGCCGGGGACGCTTGCGGCGAGGGGGCGGCATCGCGCGCGGGCGGCGCGGCGTCGGCGCGGCGCGGCACGAAGTGGCCGACGGTGCGGGTCTCGCGCGTGAAGTACGTGGCGGCCACGCGCTGCACGTCGGCGCCCGTCACGGCGGCGACACGGGCCGGCGCTTCGACGTAGAGCCTCCAGTCGCCGGCCGCGATGGCCTCGTTCAAGCGGCTGGCGACGGACATGGTGCCGTCGCGGTCGTAGGCCGTCTCGGCGGCCAGTTTGCGCTGCGCGGTTTCGAGTTCGGCGGCGCTGACCCCCCGTTCGGCGATGGCGGCGTAGGCCCCGACGATGGCGGCTTCGACGGCGGCGCGTTCGGCGCTCGGGGCGACGGCCACGCGCGTCATGAAGAGCGCCGGATCGCGCAACGAATACGCGAAGCTCGCCTGACTGACGGCCAGATTCGCGTCAATGAGCGCGCGGTAGAGGCGGCTCGTCTTGCCGGCACTGAGGATGCGCGCGAGCACGTGCAGCGCCGGCAGATCGGGGTGGCCGGCGGCCGGGATCTTCTGGGCCACGTACACGAGCGCCAACTCGCCCGTGCGGTGGATCTCGAAGCGCCGTTCGCCGTCTTGCGGCGGCTCGCTCGTGTACATCGCGGGAATGGGCCGCGGTGCCGGCGGGTGCACGCCGAAGGTGTCGCGGATGAGCCCGAGCGCCGATTCGAGTTCGAAGTCGCCGACGAGCAGCGCCACGGCGTTGTCGGGGTGATAGAAGTCGTCGTAGAACTGCCGCAGCCGGGCCGTCGTCACCCCCTCGATGTCGCTTTTCCAGCCAATGGTGGCGTGGTGGTAGGGGTGTGCGAGAAACGCGTGGGCGAAGATCCGGTCGCCGAGCACCGATTCGGGGCTGTTTTCGAGCCGTTCGAATTCGTTGCGCACAACGGTCATTTCGGGCACGCGGTCTTCGTCGCTGAGGAGCGCGTGCCGCATGCGGTCGGCTTCGAGCGCCACGGCCACGGGCAGCGCGTCGCGCGGCACGAGTTCGTAGTAGTTGGTGCGGTCGTACCAGGTGGTGGCGTTGTAGTAGGCCCCGACGTTTTTCAGCACCGTCGCAATCTGCGTGCCGGCCGCGCGGTGGTAGCGCGGCGTGCCCTTGAACATGAGGTGTTCGAGCAGATGCGTGGCGCCCGTGTGGCCCGTGGCCTCGTTGCGCGAGCCGACGAGGAACGTGACCATGAAGGTGACGACCGGGGCCGTGAAATCGGGCACGGCGAGCAGCCGCAACCCATTGCTCGTGAGACGGTATTCGGTAATGCCGCTGGTACGCTGCACGAGGGCGTAGCCCGCCGGTACGGGGACGCTGGCCATGGGGGGCTCCAGGGGGCACTCGGGGCCCCGGGCGCGGGCGGCGGCGCTGCCGCTAGCGGGGGTTGAAGTTCTTGCGTTCGAGCCAGAACTGCTCGAGGTCGACGGCGTCGATGAGCCATTTGCCGTCGACTTCGACCATCTTGATCTTGCGGCGCTTCTGGCCCGACTGGACGAGCAGCGTGGCCGTGCGGCGCTTCTGGCCGTCGCGCAGCGGCTCCTCGCCCATTTCTTCGCTGAGCACGCGATCCATGACGAGCAGGCGATACGGGCTGTTGCGCTCGAAGCCGTAGGTTTCGCTGAGCCGGATGAGGGCTTCGATGAGGCTCTTCGATTCCTTCGTGAAGTGGTTCAGAAACGTTTCGGTGTCGCCGAGTTTGGCCGCGGCCACCATGTGCTGGTAGGTTTCGGTGGGCGTCTTGCCGCAGCCGCCGCAGAGCGCGGCCACGACCAGGATGGCGGCCAGTGCGAGGGCGTGCCGGCGCATCATGGGCCTTTCTGCAGCGGTTCTTCGCCCGCCGCGCGCACGGTGATGGGGTGGAAGAAGCGGTCGGATTCGACGACGTCGATGCGCCAGCCGGCTTCTTCACGCAGCAGCACCACCTGTTCGGGCTCTTTCTTGTCGCCGACCGTGATGAGGCACAGGTTTTTGGTCTCTTTGACCTCTTTCACCTCGGGCGAGGGCACGGCGTCGAACGGGTCGTCGAGATAGGCGAAGAGGTCGGTGCCGTGCTTGGCCTTGGCGTAGAGGTTTTTCAGCAACACCTGCGAGCGGTCGGTGAAGTAGCCAACGTAGCGGTCGAAGTCTTTGGCTTCCTTGGCCTGCCAGGCCGCCTGATAGACCTCTTGCGGCGACTCGGTGCAGCGCGCGGCGAGCCCGGCGAAGAGCGCCGTGCAGACGATGAGAGCCACCTGGCGCGCGGCCGCGCGGCGCATCGGCGGGGGAGCGGAAGGGCGGCGGTTCAACATCGCGGCACCTCGGGGGCGCAGTTCAGACCCCGCCATGTCATCACGGCCGGCCGTCGAGATCAAGGAGTTCGCCGGGGGTCGGCAACATGGGCAGCCGCACCTGCGTTTCGAGAAGATCGATGCGCCACTCGCCGTCTTCGGGCTGCAGCACGAGTTCGAGGCGGCGTTGCCCGGCTTCGAGGGTGACGCGCGCGCGGTCGGGGCCGATGCGTTCGTCGACGACGCGCACGCCAGGAAGCCCCGGGCGCGGCAGAAACGCCGAGGCCTCGCGTTGGAGCCCGCCTTCGACCGTGACGAGCGCCCCGACGAGAGCGGCCGAGGCCCGCGTGAGCGTGGCTTCGTACCCCGCGCGATCGCCGTCGGCGGCCGCGGCGACGGCGCGTTCGACGACCTGACGGGGTGACGGGCGGCAGGCCGCGAGCCCGAGCCCGACGAGACACAGGGCGGCCACGAGAGCGGGGTGGCTGCAGGACGGTGGCCGGGTCACGCGGCGTTCTCCCCGAATGGCCAAGAAACAAAAAGAGGCGCCCGACGGGGCGCCCCGAGCGAAAGCAGTGCGGGAAGGGGGACTCGAACCCCCACGAGCGTACTGCCCACTAGGCCCTCAACCTAGCGCGTCTACCAAATTCCGCCATTCCCGCGCCGGCCGGAACCGCTGCTCCGGCCGCCTGAACGAACCCCTTCTAGCGGCCCCCGCGAAATCTGTCAAGCCCCTCTCAGCCGCGCGCGCCGCGGATGATGCCCAGGAACGAGTCGACCTTGAGGCTCGCCCCGCCGACGAGCGCGCCGTCGATGTCGCGCTGCCCGAGCAGGCCCTTGGCGTTGTCGGCCTTGACGCTGCCGCCGTATTGGATGCGCAGGCCCTCGGCCACGGCCGCGCCGCGCTCGTGGCGGATGAGGCCGCGGATGAAGGCGTGCACTTCCTGCGCCTGCGCGTCGGTCGCGACCCGGCCCGTGCCGATGGCCCAGACCGGTTCGTAGGCGAGCACGAGTTCGGCGAGCACCGCGTCGGGGACCCCGGCGAGCGCCGCGAGCACCTGGCGTTCGACGACGGCGAGCGTGGTGCCGGCTTCGCGTTCGTCGAGCCGCTCGCCGACGCACACGATGGGTTTGAGCCCGGCCGCGAGCGCCGCGTGCACCTTGGCGTTGACCCCGTCGTCGGTCTCGCCGAAGTACTGGCGCCGTTCGGAATGCCCGATGACCACGTACGTGGCGCCGACGCTGCGGATCATGGGGGCCGAGACCTCGCCCGTGAACGCGCCGAACGGGGTGGGCTGGCCGTCCTTGTCGCGCCCGACGAAGAGGTTCTGGGCGCCGACCTCGATGGGCGAGCCCGCGACCGCCTCGACCACGGCCGCAACGAGCGGGAAGGGCGGGATGAGCACGACGTCGACGTCGGCCGCGCCGCCGAGCGCGTCTTTGAGGCCCGTCGCGAGGGCGCGCGCCTCGGGCAGCGTCGTGAACATCTTCCAGTTGCCGGCGATGATGGGTTTGCGCATGCGAGCTTCCTTTCGTCGTGCAGCGGCGCTCCGTGGGCGCCGGGCGCGGGAGCCGGGGTCGCGGGCGCCGAGCGCCCGGCCGGATCAGACTTTCAGGGCTTCGATGCCGGGCAGTTCGCGGCCTTCGACGAACGCCAGCGAGGCGCCGCCCCCCGTGGACACATGGGCCATGAACGGTTTCAGGCCCGCGCGGTCGACGGCCAGCGCGCTGTCGCCGCCGCCGACGACGCAGAACGCGCCCGAGTGCGCGATGGCGCGGGCGACGCCCTCGGTGCCACTCGCAAACGGGGTGAGTTCGAAGCGGCCCATGGGGCCGTTCCAGAACACCTTGCGCGCGCCGACGAGCCGCCGCCGGAAGAGCTCGACGGTCTGCGGCCCGATGTCGACGACGATGCCGTTCTTGGGGATGTCCTTGTTGCTGCAGATGCGCGGGGCGGCCGATTCGCTGACTTCGTCGACGACCAGATGGTCGACCGGCAGCCGCAGCTCGACGCCGAGCTGGTCGGCGCGTTCGAGCAGCCGCTGGGCGATGGACAGGCGTTCTTCTTCGAGCGGGGTCGCGCCGATGTCGATGCCGCGTGCTTTCAGGAACACGAGCCCCAGGACCCCGCCGATGAGCAGCGTGTTGACCTTGGTCATGAGGTTGCCGATGACCGTGAGCTTGTCGCGCACCTTGGTGCCGCCGATGACGGCCACGAACGGCGTTTCGCGCCGGGCCATGAGGCGGTTGAGCTGCTCGAGTTCGCGTTCGACGAGCAGGCCGGCGCCGCGCACCGGGACGAGTTTGGGCACCCCCACGATGGAGGCGTGCTTGCGGTGCGCCGCCGCGAACGCGTCGTTGACGTAGACGTCGGCGAGTGCTGCGAGCTGGCGCGCGAACAGGTCGTCGTTGAGCCGTTCTTCGGGGTGGAAGCGCAGGTTTTCGAGCAGCACCACCTGGCCTTCGCGCAGGTTGTGCACGAGCGAGCGCGCGGCGTCGCTGATGCAGTCGTCGGGCAGCATGATTTCGGTGTCGAGCAGTTCGGCGAGCCGCACGCCGACCCCTTCCATGGAGTAGCGCGCGTCGAAGCCGCCGTCGGGATTGGCGAGATGCGAGGCCAGGATGACCCGACCGCCCTGTTCGCGCACGTGCTGGATGGTGGGGAGCGCGGCGCGGATGCGCGCGTCGTCGACGAGCTGTCCCTCGTCGTCGAGCGGCACGTTGAAGTCGACCCGAATGAAGACCCGCCGTCCGTCGACGGCGAGTTCCTTGACCGATTGGATGTTCACGGGGAGCGCCTCCCGGCCCGAAAAAGCGGGCCTACCCTAGTGTGCCGGCCGGGCGCTGTCAATGCGGATCAGGGCTGGATGGCGACGCCCTCGGGGATGACGTCGAAGCCGTCGCCAAGCGAGAACGTGCCATCGGTCGTGAGCAGCGCGTCGGGCGTGAGCCGCACCACGGCGAGCCCCGACTCGCCGGTGCTGGCGCTGACGGTCGTCACGAAGAAGACGTCGCGGTTGCGGCCGACCGCCGGCCGCGCGATCTGGCCCGCGAGGTCGACCCGCAGCTCGGCGCCGGGCGTCAGCGTGCCGGCGAGCGGATCGAAGGCGTAGCCGCGGGACCGGTTGGCCGAGGCGAGCGACACGAGCAGCGCCGCGCCCGTGGAGTGGAAGGCGGCGTCGTCGGGGTCGGCGAGGGCCACGTCGCCCGCCGCTTCGAGGCTGCCGTCGGGTGCCACCGCGAAGACCACGCCGCCATCGCCCTCGCCAAAGAGGTTGAGGTAGGCCGCAAACAGCCACTGGCCGTCGGGCGAGAGCGTCAGCGCGGCCGGAATGCTGCCGTCGGGGGCGAAGTCGAGTTCGCCCGTGACCGTGCCGTCGGGGGCGAGCGTGCGCACGACGAGGTCGCCGCCGGCACTCTCGGGCGGGGTGCCGCCGAGCAGCGCCACGCCGCGGTTTTCGGGCAGCAGCGCCAGTTCGGAGGCCACCCAGGCGTTGGCGATCTGCTGCGGCGCGGCGTCGGGGGCGGGCTGCCCGGTCCAGGGGTCGATGTCGAGCGTGTAGACCCCGGCCTCGGGCGTCGGGTTCATGTCGACGAGGTAGAGCGTGGCCCCGTCGCCCGAGAACACGAGGTCGGTGAAGTAGCGCCCCGGGGTGGGCAGCGTCTCGCGCGCGGCGAGCCGGCCGTCGGCGTGGAAGCGGAAGACGGTGAGTTGTTCGGCGTCTTGCTCCAGGCTCACGGCCGTCTTGCCGCCGGGGCCGAACGCCACGCGTTCGGGGCGGGCGCCCACTTCGTAGACCTCTTCGGCGTAGTCGAGGCCGAGGCCGAAGCGCCACGTGAGCCGGCGCACCTTGTTGTTGCCGTTGATCGAACTCGTGAGGAGCAGGCTGCGCAGCCGTTCGCCGGCGTCGAGCACCGGGAAGGCCGGCGAGAGCGCCGAGGGGCCGCTGCCGTGCATGTCGCTGGCCGTGAGGCGCAGCTGCACGGCCGGCAGGTCGGTGTCGAGGTCGGCAAACGAGTCCCAGACGAAGCGGTGTGCGCCCGGCGCGAGGCCCTGGGGCACGGGGCTGTAGCCGCCGAGCGGTGTCGCCGGGGCCCAGGTTTCACCGTCGGGGCTGTATTCGACGGTGACGTCGGCCGGGCCGCCTGCGGCGGTGGCGAGTTCGAAGGGCAGGGTGACCGGGCCGCGCTGCCATTCGGCCACGAGCGTCAGCGTGACCGAGGGCGGGGCGGGGGCCGGGATGTCGGGGGCGGCGTCGGGGGCGGTGTCGGCCGCGGTGTCGGCAGGGGCGGTGTCGGCAGGGGCG
>CAYRCM010000272.1:0-6582 GCA_964422715.1 uncultured Myxococcales bacterium
CCACGTCGCCCGCGCCGTCCGCGGGCGCGCCGCCGTCCGGCGTGGAGCCGCCGCCGCCGCCGCCGCAACCCGCGGCCCCGCCGAACAGCGCGCAGAAAACGACCCTCAGAAACAAAGAAAGCGCCCGCGGTCGGGCCCCGCCCCTCACGACTGGCTCCATGGGATTGCCCTCCTCTCCGGCACCGGCGTGCCCCGCGCCCCACGGCGGCCCGCCGCAGGCCGGTGCGGGGCTCCGGTAGCGCTGAAAACGACTGACGTTCTGGTTTCTCAACATCCCCTGCCCGTTTATCGGGCCGTGGCCGGGACGCTGTCAAGCCGGCTCCCGGGTGGCGCGCGGCCTGTAGACGCGGCAAGTTGCCGCGTCCGTGCCGTAGGCCGTGCGCCACGGCCGGTCGCGACGCCTGGCCCCGATTGACCGTCCCCGGCCCCTCTGATAGGGGGAAGCGCACGGCTCGCCGCCGTGCCCGACCCTCTCGCGAGGAGCTGCCGCCGTGGCCACCGGACCCCTCATTCTCGGCCTCAACGCCACCTACCACGAATGCGCCGCCGCGCTCACCGACGGCCCGCGGGTCGTCGCGGCCGTCGAGCAGGAACGGCTGAGCCGCGTCAAACACAGCAAGCGCGCCAGCATCGAGGGCTGCCTCTGCCTGCCCTGGGCCGCCATCGACGCGTGCCTCGCCGCCGCCGGCACGACGCTGGCCGAGGTCGACGCCGTGGCCTGGTCGTTCGACCCCGCCCTGCGCTTCGCGCAGAACGCCGCCCTGCCCGAGGCCGCCAGCCTGCCGCCGGGCCACTACGGCAGCGCCCTCGGCGAGCGGCGGCTTCGCGATCTCCACGCGTTCGTGCCGGCGCTGCTCGGCGCGCGCTACGGCACCGATCTCGCCGGCCGTTTCTTCTGGCTGCCGCACCACCACTGCCACCTTGCGAGCGCCTTCTACCCGTCGCCGTTCGGCCGCGCCGCCGTGCTCTCGGTCGACGGCATCGGGGAGTGGACCACCACGGCCAGCGCCCACGGCAGCGGCGCCCGCCTCACGGTCCACGACGAACTCGGCTACCCGCACTCGCTCGGCTTCCTCTGGGAGAAGGTCACGGCATTCCTCGGCTTTTCGCGCAACGCCGACGAGTGCAAGGTGATGGGCCTCGCCTCGTACGGCCGGCCCGAGATCTACCGCGAGGCGTTCGGCCGGCTCATCGAAGTCGGCACCGGCAGCTTCCGCGTCGACGCCGAACGGCTCTGCCCGCGCCGCGAAGATGACTTCGCCGGCCTCGAAGCGCTCTTCGGGCCGCGCCGGCTGCCCGGCGCGCCGCTCGCCTACGAGGGCCCCGACCGCCGCCACGCCGACATCGCCGCCGCACTCCAGTCGGTCACCGAAGACGCCATGCTGGCGCTCGCCGAACGCGCACTCGCCGCGACCGGAGAGCGCCACCTGTGCCTCGCCGGCGGCGTTGCCCTCAACTGCGTCGCGAACGGCCGCATCGCGCGGGAGGTCGTGCCCGGCGACCTGTTCATCCAGCCCGCGGCGAACGACGCCGGCACGGCCCTCGGCGCCGCGCTGCTGCTCTACTACCGTGATTTTGCGAGCGAACGCCGCCCGACCCGCTTCGACCCCTACGTCGGGCCGGCCTACGCCGCAGCCGAGTGCCTCGCCGCCCTCGAACGCCACCGCCTGACCGCCCACATCGTCGACCTCGCGGGCCGCGACCTCGCCGCCGAGCTTGCCGCCCGGCTGGCCGCCGGCCGCATCGTGGCCGTGTTTCAGGGCGGCCTCGAATTCGGCCCGCGCGCGCTCGGCCACCGCTCGCTCCTGGCCGACCCGCGCACGGCGGCCATCCGCGACACGCTCAATCGCCGCGTCAAACACCGCGAGCCGTTCCGCCCGCTCTGTCCGGCGGTGCTCGCCGAGCGCGCCGGCGAGTGGTTCGACTTCGGCGGCCGGGCGCCCGTTTCCGCCGCCGACCACATGCTCGTGACCTACTTCGCGCGCCCCGAGCAGCGCGCCCGCATCGCCGGCGTCGTGCACGTCGACGGCACGAGCCGCGTGCAACTCGTGCACGCCGCCCACACCCCGTTTCTCCACCGGCTCATTGCGGCGTTCGCCGAGGCCACCGGCATCCCCATGGTGCTCAACACGTCGTTCAACGTGCGCGAGCCCATCGTCGCAAGCCCCGACGATGCCGTGCGCTGCTTTCTCGCGACCGCCATCGACGACCTGCTGCTCGGCGACCTGCTCGTGGCGCGCTGAGCGAGGAGTCCCCCGTGTCCGCCAGCGACGACCTCACCCGCGTTTCGTTTCGGGCCGTGGCCGACGACTACCTCGACGGAACGCCCATCCGGCGGCTCATGCTGTGCCTGCGCACCATCGGCTGCGCCCACTACCGCTCGCCGGAAGGTGGCTGCCGCATGTGCGCCTTCCCGCTCATGTCGACGGCCGGCCGGCCCGTGGCCGAAAGCGACCTGCTGGCGCAGCTCGCCGACGCGCTCGACCCGGCGGCCTGGGCGGCGGCCGGCCTCGCCGAACTCGACCTCTACTGTGCCGGCTCGTTTTTCAACGACGAAGAAGTGCCGCCGGCCGTGCGCCAGGCGGCCTACCGGCGGGCGCTCGCCCTGCCGGGGCTGCGCAAACTGCTCGTCGAGACGCGGCCCGAATACGTGCGCCCGGCGGTGGTGCTGGAAGCGCTCGCCATCCTGGGTCGCGGGGTACGCTTCGAGGTCGCGCTCGGGCTCGAAAGCGCCTCGACCGCCGTGCGCGAGGGCCTCATCCACAAGGGCTTCACGCTCGCCGATTTCGACGCCGCGCTCGGGGTCCTCGGGGCTCACGACGTGGCGGCGCTCGCCTACGTGCTGCTGAAGCCGCCCGGGCTCGCCGAGCGGGCCGCCCTCGACGACGCGGTGGCCACGGTGCGCCACGTGTTCGCCGCGGGTCGCGCGGCCGGGCTCCGCCATGTCACGGCCGCCGTGCAGCCCGTCTTCGTGCAGGCCGACGGGGTGCTGGAGCCGCTCTACCGCAGCGGCGAATATCGGCCGCCCTGGCTCTGGACCGTGGTCGAACTCATCCGCCGCGTGCATGGCGGGGGCGAGCTGCAGATCGGCACGGCCGACGACACGCCGCCACCCATCGCCGTGCGGGCCAACTGCGGGCGTTGCGACGCCGCGGTCGAAGCGGCCATCGCGCGCTACAACCGCACGCTCGACCTCGCGGCCCTCCAGGGTCTCGACTGCCCCTGCCGCGCCGACTGGCGTGCCGAGAGTGGTATTCTGCCTCTCGCATAGCACGCACGGAAGGCAGAGCCATTCAGACAAGCCAGCCTGGCGCCCCAAAAACCGAGCAGACTCCGCCCGCAGGACGGTGCGCATGAACACCCGGGGCTGGCTGCGTCGCAGTGCGCCGCTGCTCCTCTGCTGCGTCGTCCTGACCGGCGCCTGTCGCGGGGCAGGCGTGGCCCGGGCGGATGCCGACGCTGGCGGGCCGGCCGACGCTGGCGAGCTCGGCAGCGGGGACCTCGGCGCGGGCGCGGACACCGACGTCACCGGGGCTGCCGGCGACGGCCTGAGCGACACCGACAGCGGCGCCAGCGTGCCCGACACCGACGTCACCGGGCCTGCCGGCGATGGCCTGAGCGACACCGGCGCAGGCGTGCCCGACACCGACGTCGGGGCCGGGGACGGCCCGGGCGGCGACGGCCAGGGGGTTCCTTTCCCGCTCGACGAGACGCGCGCCTACACCTTCGACGGCGTCGCCGACTACCTCAACTTCGGCTGGGGGGACGGGCTCCTCTTCGAACGTGGCGAGACGATTTCGGTTTCGGGGTGGATCGAACCGGCGGACCTTGCTGCCGTGCGCCGATGCCCGCCCGCGCGCCGAGGCCGTGGACCTGACGCTCGTCGACGACCAGGCGACGCCCTACGCGACGTTCACGAGCCACAACCAGCGCGTCGTGGCCAATCGCCATGGCCTTTTCCTCGCCTACATTCGCACGCGCAACGAGGCCATGCCGCTTCGCCCCACGGCCGAGCGCTTCGCGCGGCTGTCGCAAACCGATGCCTGTGAGCGCGCTCGCCCTTGGATTTGGAGCGTTGCTGCATCTTGGAGACCCCGCCGGTTCGCACGGGCCCCCGTCCCTGGCAGCGGACGATGCCAGCGGGCCCGCATCCGCGCGCGTTTGCGGGGCAGCTCGGGGCCGCCTCTGCCCGCTTGACCCCGGCCCCTGCAGACCGGATAGTGGCCGCCGGGAGCAGCAACGTGCCGGAAGCCTCCGCTCGACGCACAGCGGGGCCATGACGCAAAGCGGCGTCGCCCGTTGCGGGGGACGCGAGGTCTACGGCGGGGGAAAACCATGCAGGCCAGCTTCGTCGGGAGCGTGTTGCTGTGGGGTGTCTTTGCGGCCGGGCCGACCCTCGCCGCCGCGCCCGTCGGCTGGCTCGATGCGGCCGAGCCGCAGGCCGTCGCGGGCTGGGCGAGCGATGCGGACTTCGAAGGGCCCATCGCCGTGCACATCTACGTCGACGGCCAGCTCGTGCAGGCGCGGCTGGCCGACCAGTTTCGTCCGGACGTGGGCGCGCACGCGTTCCACTGGGTGCCGCCGTCGTTCGGGCCGGGACCGCACGAGGTCATCGTCTATGCCATCGGCGTCGGGGCCGACGGCGTGCCGGACCAGGAGAATCCAGGGCTGTCCGGCTGTCCGGCCTCGTTCCAGGGCAGCTGCGCGGGACTGGCCGGCTCGGCGCTCGGCTGGTGCGAAGGCGTCTACAACTACTGGGCCCGGCGCCAGCACGACACCGAACTCGTCGGCGACCACACGGCCCGCTTGGGCGTCGACCGCTCGTACGGCGGCACCATCTTCCAACTGTTCGGCCACGGCTGGAACGACAACCTCCTGCTCGAACACGGCGGCGGGGCCGTGCAGCTCAGCATCTGGGGCTACGACCCGCAGGGCCCGGCCGCCTGGTTTGCCCTGGACGCGTGCGACCCGCAACCCTACGGCAGCGAAGGCGCCTGTCGGGCGGCCGGGCACGCCCAGTGCGTCTTGCACTGCTGTTCAGGCGGCGCGCACGTGCTCGACTGCGCGACGGCTCTGCCGTGCGGCGGCTGGAGCGCCGGCGCGCCGTGGAACCCGATCCAGGCCCAGGGGCCCAACTGCGGCTGGGACGACCCGGCCAACGACGTCGTCGCCGCCGCCTGGCAGGGCGGCACGTACTACACGCGCCACGCGGCGCCGTTCCACTTCACGTCCACCCTGCCGGCCGCGCCGATGCCGATGGAACAGTGGGTCACGCCCCACCCGGGCTACCTGGAGGTGCGCTACCGGCTGACGTACGGCGGGACCGCCCAGTGGACCCCGCATCCCCAGGAAATCCCGGCCATTTTCAGCGCGGCCGGCATGAGCGCGCACTCCTACCACTATGACGGCGCCGAGGCTTTCCGAGGCGCGCCGGTCACGCATCACGCTGGGCCGCTGCCCGGCTATCTGCGCCGCCCGGGTCACGCCGCCTACGGGCACGGCGAGGACTACTCCGGCTACGTCATGGAGGGCTGGTGGGGGGTGTGCGACGACGACCAGGACCGCTGCCTCACGGTCGCCTGTTTCGACCCGCTGCTCAACGAAGTGGCCATGCAGGCCGTCAACGCCGAGGCCGCGGGCTACGTCACGGCGCTCGGCTACTTCCCCGTCACGCCCGGCATGGACCTGCAGTGGACCGTCTACTTCTTCCCCTACCGCCACGACGCCGTGGTCGACGGCCTGACGGTGCGCGAGCGCATCGCGCAGCTGGCCCCGCAGGCCTTCAAGGACCTCGTCTGCGTGCCCGCTTGTGCGGGACGCGAGTGCGGGGACGACGGCTGCGGCGGCGTGTGCGGCAGCTGTGCGCCGGGAGACCTGTGCGAGGCTGGGCAGTGCCTCTGCATCCCGGCCTGTGCCGGGCGGCAGTGCGGGGACGACGGCTGCGGCGGCGCGTGCGGCAGCTGCGCTCCGGGCCATGCCTGCCAGGACGGCCGCTGTGTCTGCGCGCCGGCCTGTGCCGGGCGGCAGTGCGGGGACGACGGCTGCGGCGGCGCGTGCGGCAGCTGCGCCCCGGGCGACGTGTGCGTGAATGGCGGCTGCCATGCGGGTGTGGCCGACCCGGCCCCCGATGCGGGCCACGCTGCAGACACGGATGCCGGCGTTCAGCCGGAGGCCGCCCCGGAGGTCGCTTCTGCCGACCAGGCCGGAGATCTCCCCGCCGCAGCGGACGCCGACGCGTCGGCCATGGCGGAATTCGACGCGCCGTCTGGCGCAGACCTGCCGGCCCGCGAGACCGCGGACGACGTCGCGGGCGACACGGGCGGCTTGGCCGAGGCGGGTCCGAGCGATACGCGCGATGCCGACCCGGCCGAGCTACGCGATCCCGGCTCCAACCCCGGTGGCGAGGGGGCCGCGGAAACGTTGGGGCCGGACACCGGCGAGACGCGCGACGCCGATGCGCTGCCGCTGCCCGACGGCGCGTGGCCGCCGGCCGATGCGCGCGCCGACGCCGCCGAGGCGGCCGGGCCGACCGCTCCCGACGGCCTGCCCGGGCCCGACCAGGCCGGTGCCGGAGACGCCCCG
>CAYRCM010000273.1:0-6544 GCA_964422715.1 uncultured Myxococcales bacterium
GGGCAGCCGGCGCAGCCGGCGCGGGCGCCGTGGCGGGCGCGGCCGCCCCGAGCCGGGCGGCGGTGAGCATCCCGAAGAGCAGGGCGTGCATGGGGCTCTCCCTCGGCGGGCCGGGGCGTCCGGCCGCAGTCGGGGCGCATCCTAGGACAGGGCTCAGCGGATGTCACGATGGCCCCGCCGCACCGGGTCGGACGACGGGCCGGGCGAGCGGGCGCGGCCGGGCTAACCCCGCAGCCGCCGGGCGGGGCGACGCCGCGACCGGACCAGCCCGAGCAGCAGCCCGGCCATGACGGCCACGAGGGACGCCGAACCGGGGGCCGCGCGGCAGCCGCTGCCGCCGCTCTTCGGGGCCGCGCCGACGTCGGCTTGCGGCGCGGGCCCACCGCCGTGGTCGACGCCCGGCGTTGGGCCGTCGGGGGCGGGGGCGCCCGGGTCGGGGCGGGCGACCTGGCCGTCTTTGCCGGGCGTCGGCCCGCCCGGGTCGGTCTGGGGCCCGACGTCGGGGCGAACGCTCGGGGTGTCGGGCGGAGCCGGCGTGTCGGGGGTGGCGGGTGTGTCGGGGCCCGCCGGGGCGTCGACCGGCGGCAGCGTTTCGGGCGCGGCGACGTGGTCGGGCGGAGGGCCGACCGTGTCCCCACGCGGCGGGCTGACGGTGTCGGTGGGCGCCGGTTCGGCCACTTCGGGGCCGGGGTCGACCGGGGGCGGAGGGGGCTCGTCGCACACCGGCGGGGTGCCGGCCTTGCTGACGAGCACCTCGTCGATGAGCTCGACGTTGTCGTCGTCGGTGCCGAGCAATTGGGCCGCGGTCGTGTAGACGCGGTAGTGCAATTCGAGCCCGTCGATGTCGATGACGGCGTAGTGGTGCTTGCCGCTGCACGCCTCGCTGCCGTCTTCCATGCAGAGCAGGCCCGCGAGGTCGACGAACGGCACGTCGTAGGTGAGCGCACCCGCCCCGCCGGTAATGACGTAGGACGTGCACGCGTTGTAGTCGCCGACGGGCACCCCGTCGCAGATGGGTCGGAAGCGCTGGTAGAAGTGGTTGTGGCCGTTGAACACGAAGTCGACGTGATGCTTGTCGATGATGGGCAGCAGCGCCGCATTTTGGCCCTTTTCGTCGGGCGGGTGGTTCAAGTCGAGCAGCCCCGGGATGCCGATGACGCCCGAATAGGGCGGATGGTGGAAGAACACGAACTTCCAGGGCAGCGGGTGCTCGGTGAGCACGCGGTCGAGCCAGGCGGCCTGATCGCCAAAGGGCTGCGCCCCGCCCTCGTGCGTAACGGTGGACAGCGAGACGAAAATGGCATTGCCGTAGAGGACATAATAGTAGTCCTCGGTGCCGCTGACGTCGTTGCGCGGGAGCGTGAACAATTGGTTGTAGCGCGCCCCGTCGCCGGCGACATCGTCGTTGTCGTGGTTGCCGGGGGACGGCAGCAGCGGTACCTGCGACCAGCCGGGCGTCGTGGTCTCGAGGAACCCCTGCCACTGTTCGGTGCTCTCGCCGTCCTTCACGAGGTCGCCCGTGTTGATGAGGAAGGCCGGTTCGTGCGCGAGGGCCTCGGTGAGAATGGGGTTCCAGTACGGGGACGGGTTGTCCCCGATGTCGCCGCGGTTGTCGCCGAGGGCCACGAAGCGGTAGGCCGTGCAGCCGTCGACGGGGCCCGTGCGGAAGGTGAAATCGGCGCTCCAGGCGGCCGATCCGCCGACCCGGTAGTGGTACAGGGTGTTCGGGGTGAGACCCGTGAGCGACACCTCGTGGATGGGGCCGAGCCCGCCGGCCCCCTGAAAGGCCCGGCCCGTGGCCGTGGCGCCGTAGGCAGCCGTGGGCCCGTACTGCACCTCGGACGGATCGGCGAGCGAATCGCTGTTCCAGGTGACGGCCGCGGTGCGCGCCGTATCGGGATCGTCCCACGACACCCGCACGTGGCGCGGCTGCGCGAACGCCTGGCTCGCGAAGAGCCACCCGAGCATCCCGAAGGCCAGCGAAACCCGCGATGTACGCATGTTGTACCTCCCCGCCTTGCGGCAACCCGATACGGTAGCACAAAGCGTCGAACGGCTGCGACGCCGCGCTCGCCGCGCCGCTTCGAGCCGGGCGCTGGTCGGCGCAGCCGCGGCGGCGCCGAACGGGAACGTGCCGCACCGCGCGGTGGGTGCTATCATCCCGCGCGCGGAAGGGAGGCGCCCTGCCGGTGACCGCGTTCATCGCCAACCCGCGCCGCGGCGGCTTGCGTCTCGTGGTGCGGCTCGTCGTCGTGCTCGGGCTCTGGTTCGGGTTGTTCGGCCTCGTCGCGGCCGTCGGCACGTACGCGTACTTCGCGCGCGGCATGCCGGCCGTGGTGCCGTTCGAGCAGCTCGGCTTTGCGCCGGTCACAACCTTCTACGCCGACGACGGGCAGGTCATCGCCGAGTTCTACGAGCACCGCCGCCTCGCCGTGGCCTACGGGCAGCTGCCGCCGCGACTCATCCAGGCGTTCCTCGCGGCCGAAGACGAAAACTTCTTTGCGCACGCGGGGCTCGACATCAAGGGCATCCTGCGCGCGACCTGGGCCAACCTGCGGGCCGGCGAGATCCGCGAGGGGGCTTCCACGATCACGCAGCAGGTGGCCCGGGCGTTGCTCGGCGAAAGCAAGAAATCGCTGTCCCGCAAGGTGCGCGAAGCCATCCTGGCGCGGCGGATGGAGGACGTATACACGAAGGAGCAGATCCTGCTGCTCTACGTGAACAAGATCTTCTTCGGCCACGGCTCCTACGGCGTGCAGGCGGCGGCGCAGAACTACTTCCGCAAGGATGTCGACGAGTTGAACCTCGCCGAGATGGCCATGCTGGCCGGCCTGCCGCAGTCGCCGAGCCGGCTCAACCCGGCCATCAACCCCGCCGCGGCCGCCCGCCGCCAGCAGCACGTGCTGCGCCAGATGGTCTCGAACGGCTTCATCAGCGAAGCCGAGCGCGCGGCAGCGCTCGCCACGGCCCTCGACATCCATCCGCGCCTCGACCCGTTTGGCGACATGGTGCCCTATTTCTCGGCCTACGTGCGCGACCGGCTGCGCGCCACGTACGGCGGCGGGCCGGGCGACTGGCGCGAACGCGGCCTACAGGTCTACACGACCGTCAGCGTGCCGCTGCAACGGGCGGGCGAAGAGGCCCTGCTGCGGGCGGTGCGTCAACTCGACCGGCGCCACGGCTACCGCGGCCCCCTGCTGCACCTCGCCGAAGCGCGTTGGACCGAACTGCTCGCCCGCACGGCCGCCGAGCTCGGGGCCGACCCGCCGGCCGAGGGCTCGCGCTGGCCGGCCGTCGTCACCGCCGTCAGCGCCGAGAGCGTCGAAGCGCGCATCACGCCGCAATGGTGGGGCCACATCGACCACGAGGGCTTCAAGTGGGCCGGCCCGTACGTCGTGCGCAAGGGGCTCGAAAGCTTCGACACGCGGCTACACGACGCGCGGAAAGCTTTGCAGCCCGGCGACGTCGTGCTCGTGCGGGTGCGCGAGAAGGCCACGGCCAGCCCGCTGCCGCTGGCCCTCGAACAGGAACCGGCCGTCGAGGGGGCGGTGTTCGCCGCCGACCCGCTGAGCCGCGACGTCAAGGTGATGGTGGGCGGCTACGATTTCGACCGGTCCGAGGTCAACCGCGTCTTCTCGCCGCGCCAGACCGGCTCCACGATCAAGCCCATCTTCTACGCACTGGCCTACCGGCTCGGGCTCGCACCCTCCACGCGGTTTTCGAATGCCCCCTTCCGCGAGGACGAGTACACGCTCGGCGACGAATCGCTCACCGATGGCAGCGCACCCGACAGCTACACGCTGTGGGAGGGGCTCGCGCGCTCGCTCAACCCCATCTCGGCGCGCGTCATGAGTTTCGTGCGGCGCCAGGCGTCGGTCGCGGCCATCAACGAGTGGGCCACGCGGCTCGGGCTCACCGAGCCGCTGAAGGGCTTCACGGCCGAGATGTTTGGCGTCGACCAGACGCTCTGGGGGCTCACGCAGGCGTTCGGCACGTTCCTGAACGGCGGCGAACAGACCCGCTTTCACGCGGTCCGGCGCATCGTCGACCGGGACGGGCGGGTGCTCGAACGCCACCCGGTGCTGCACGACCCGCTCAACACGCCGGTCGACGTGTTCGAGGCCCTCCACGAGGCGCTCGGTGCCACCCCCGTGCAGGCCATCCCGCAAGACGTGGCCTACCTCATCACCGCCAACCTGCGCGAGGTCGTGCGTTCCGGCACCGCGGCCAAGAAAGCCAAACGCTTCCCGTGGCCCATCGCCGGCAAGACCGGCACCCTGCCCTTCGATGTGTGGTTTTCGGGCTTTGCCGACCCCGTGGTGGCCACGGTCTGGCTCGGCGCCGAACACCGCGAGCGCAGCCTCGGCAGCCACAAGCGACGCAGCGGGGTCTACGGCGCCGACACGGCGCTGCCGGTCTGGCTGCAGTTCATGCGCGCGGCGCTGCGCGGGGCGGCCAAGGTCGAGCTGCCGCGGCGCCAGCCCGATGGCGTCGAGTGGCTTGACATCGACCCGGCCACGGGGCTGCTCGCCCGCCCCGAGGCCAAGGTCAAACTCGCCATCCCGCACGTCGCCGGCACGGGCCCGAAAGAGATGACCCCGGCCCCCGAAGAACCGCTGCCCGACGGCGACCCCGGGGTCATCGACAGCGAGTTCTGACGCGGTCGCGCCGGGGCTCCGTTCACAGGCTTGCTCATACTGTGAAAAGCTTATACAGTTCGCCCGTGCGAATCGACGGACGCTACGATACCTTGCGGGAACTGGGTCGGGGAAGCGCCGGCGTCGTCTACCTCGTGGAGGACCGGCTCGCCGACGGACGGCGGCTGGCGCTCAAGACGCTGCACGGCGCGGCCGCGGCCCCAGGTTTCGACGGCGAATTCCGCACGCTGGCGTTGCTCTGCCATCCGCACCTCGCCGAGGTGCACGACTTCGGCCACGACCGCGAAAACGCCCTCGTCTACTTCACGTCCGACTACGTCGCCGGCGAACCGCTCGCCTGGCACGGCAGCGGACGGCCGTTCTCCTGGCTCACCGAGCGCACGCTCGAGTTGTGCGACGTGCTCGACTACCTGCACCGCCAGGACTTCCTGCACTGCGACCTCAAGCCCGAGAACGTGCTCGTCGAGCGCGGCAGCGAGCGGGTCAAACTGCTCGACTTCGGCCTCGCCATCGCGCGCTCGGGGGCCGGCAACCTGCCGCGCGGCACCCTGCCCTTCGTCGCCCCCGAATGGCTGCGCGGCGGGGTGCCCGACGCGCGCTCCGACCTCTACGGCCTCGGCATGCTGCTGTTCCTCGTGACGTACGGGCGGCTGCCCTTCGAGCCGGGCGACGCCGAGGAGGTCATCCGCTTCCACCTGGAAGGCACGCTGCGCTTTCCGCCGCGCCCGGCGGGCGTGCCGGCCTGGTGGGAAGCCGTCCTCGGCCGGTTGCTGGCGCGGGCTCCCGAGGAGCGCTACCCGAGCGCCTCGGCCGTCGCGCGCGACCTGCAACGCCGCCAGCTCCCCGCGGCGACGCGCCCGGGCGCGGCCGAACGCGAGGCCGCCGGCCCGTCCCCGGCCGAGCTCGCGCGGCGTGCGGCGCTCGGCGGCGGAGCCTGGATCGAACGCGGCGACATCCTCGCCGCCTGCCGCCGCGACGTGGCAACGGCGCTTGCCGAGCCCCCCGAGCCCGGGGCCCCGTTGCTGCTGCTCGTCGTCGGCGCCCACGGGCTCGGCAAGACGCGCCTGCTCGCCGAACTGCGCCGCGGCGCGCAGCTCGGCGGCCACCCGGTCGTCTCGATCGGCGCTCACGCCGCCGGAGCCAGCGCGCTTGCGCGGCTCGAAGCGGCCGTGGCGGCCGACCTCGGCCCCGAGCGGGGGGCCGGCGACGGCAGCCGCGACCCCGCGCAGTCCCACGTCGACACCTGCCGGCTGCGCGTGACGCGCCTCGGCGACGCGCTCGTAGCGACGGCGCGCCGCGAGGGGCTGCTCATTCTCGTCGACGACGCCGCGGCGCTCGACGGCCCGGCGCAGCTGGCCCTCGCCTACGCCCTGCGCGCGAGCGAGTATTCCCGCGCCGGCCAGAGCGGCGAGCCGTGGCCACGGCTGTGCGTCGTGGCCGCGCTCCAGCCCGACGAACTCGCGCACCCGGCCTGGGCCCCGCTCGTGGCCGAGCGCTTCGCCCACCGCCGCGACCTGCCGCCGCTCAGCCCCGCGGGCATCGACGCGCTGCTGCTCGCCGTGCTCGGCGAGCGGCCGCTGCCCGAGGCCCTGCGCCGCGACCTCAGCACCCTCGGGGGCGGGGTGCCCGGGTTCGTGCTGGCGCTGCTCGACGGGCTCAGCGCCCAGGGGGCGCTGCGGCTGCTGCCCGAAGCCGTTGCGTACGCACCCACGGCCGAAGCCCGCGGGCCGCTGCCGGCCACGCTCGAGCAGTCGCTGCTCCGGGCCGTTCAAGCGCTCGAACCGCCCGCCCAGGCGCTGCTCACGGTGGTGGCGCTCGGGCCCGGGCCGCTCACGGCGCCGAGCGCCTGCGCCGCCGCGGGGCTCACGGCCGAGACGGCCGAAGCG
>CAYRCM010000274.1:0-6441 GCA_964422715.1 uncultured Myxococcales bacterium
TACGGCAACACCGGCGGTCGGCCCGCGCCCGAGGGTGGCGCGGTGCGCCGGCCTGACCGCAGCGCGCCTCCCCCCGAAAGGCCCGCCGCATCGGGTGGCAAGCCGGCGTCGGGGGCGACGTACCCGTCCGCGGGGCGCCCGTCGTCCGGCGCGCTGTACCCGAGCGCGCCCACGAAGCCGCAAGGCGAAACCCGCGTGCCCGCCGCGCCATCGTCGCGGCAGACGCCCTCGGCCGGTCGCGCCGGCTTCTACCGCACCAACTACGAGCCGATTCGCCGTACCCCTTCGTTTTCGACACCCTCCCGTCCGACCGTGTCGCCCGGTCACCAGTACCGGCCTTCCACGCCCTCCGTTTCTCGACCGTCGGCACCGACGGCGCCAAGCCGCGGTTCCTTCCGTCCTCGTCACCGCTAGAACACCGCCGCGCATCCCGGACGCCCGCGCCGGGAGCGGCCCCCTTCCTCACGACGGGCACGTCTGACGACACCGCCAAAACACCTGGCCGGCAAGCCGAAGAGCGCAGTGACTGGCACAGGGCCGCGGCGACGAACGGACGCCCCACAGCGAATACGGGGCACGGGAGGCCCTTGTATCGCCATCGCACGTGGCTATAATGCGCGCCGCAATGTGGTCGCTGGCGGGGCCACACGGGGTCCCGCGAAAAAGGAGTCGAGGATGGCGAAGGGCAGTATGTCGAGATTGATGCGGGCCAGGCGGGGACAGCGGCGCAAGAAGGCCCGCGAACGTCGTCGGCGCGAAGCGGTGTCCCGCGGACGCCGCTAGAAACGGGTCCGAAAACGCCGATTTCGAGCGGCTCCGAGCGCAGTTCCTAGCGGATTCGCCAGGCCCATTCGGTCTCGGCAGCCGGCTGCCGTCCGAAGGGTAGTTCCCGCGGTTGCTGCAGGCCCGAGGCTGCTGCAAACTGCGAGGCCGTCCCTGCCGCCAGCCGATCGGCCCGTTGCCAGCCTGCAAGTCCGGCGCAAGACGGGCCGCCCGCTGGCGGCAGGCAGAACGTCGGCGGGCGGCAGCGCGTTCGACCCCTCGGCGCCGGCCAGCAAGCCGGCTGCAACCGCGCAGAGGCCCGTCGGATCCGGATGCTTGGGGGCGCTCAGGCGGGCTTTCGCACCTGGACGATCCCCGAGCCGCGACCGGAGCACCCCACGCAGTCGTGCAGGAGAGGCCCATGAAGCCGACGGAATGCGTCTTCTGTCAGATCGTGGCCGGCACCATTCCCAGCGAGCGCGTCTACGAAGACGAACACGCCCTAGCCTTCCGCGACATCCGTCCGGCGGCGCCGCAGCACGTGCTGGTCGTCCCCAAGACCCACGTGACGAGCCTCGATGCGCTCGATTCGCGCCACGCCGGTCTCGCCGGCAGCCTGCTGCTGGCCGTAGCGGCTGCTGCCCGGGCGCTGGGGCTCGCGCCCGGGGGCTACCGGGCCGTCTGCAATACGGGAGTGGCGGCGGGTCAGTTGGTCCCGCACCTGCACTTCCACGTGCTCGGAGGTCGCGAATTCGACTGGCCGCCGGGCTAGTTGGAGACAGCGCGCGCTCCGCCGCCTTGTCCTGTCACCCGGTTGGTGCCGCGAGCGCCGGCCCCGTCAGGCCGTGCACCGTGCCCTGGCCTGGCGGGCCCCTTCGCTTGCCGCAGCGCCCCGCCCTCCACGGCCCCCGAAGGACCGGCGGCGATACGGTGCGTGACCGAAGCCAGCGCACGGTTGCGACTACAGGGCAAACACCTTCAAGCCGTCGAATTCCACGTCGGTCTGCCAGTTGTTGAAGCCAAAATAGCGCCCCTGGATGGGCTGAGGGTCGTCGAGGCGCAGGAAGGGCTTGCCGTCTAGGTACCAGTGCAGCGTGCCGGCCGTGCGGACGATCTGCCAACGGTACTCCCGGTCGGCGACGACGCGGCGGTCGTTGTTCTCGATGCGGTCGGCCTGGTGCTCGTCGAGCCGGGCAATGGTGTTCACGGTGTTCTGCCAGCCGCCGAAAATGAGGATGTAGCCCTTTTGGTGGGCCGGCTCGGTTGCAAACACTTCGCACTTCATGTCGCCGCGGAAGGTGCCCGACGCGGGCATGCGCGAGCGGCTGCGAAACTCGATGCGTACTTTCTCGGGCAGCGCCTCGCGCAGCCACACCCCCCGATTCTCGGCGTTCTTGCTGCGCAGCCAACCGCCCTCGATGCGCCAATCGCCGCCCTCGTCGACGACGTAGGCGCTGCCGATGTCGGCGCGTTCGAAGTCGTCCTGGAAAACGAGTCGTCCGCCGTCGAGTTCCTCTGGCAGGAGGGTCGGCGGGGCATGCCGCGGGGCGGCCTTGCAGTGCGCCAAGCCGAGAACTGCCGCCGCGCAGGTGACCGTCATGAGCACCGGACCACGCCAGAACGTACGCATGTCGATTTCCTCCGTGAGGGGCTCAGTGCGAGTCGGCGTCGTTTCCATCGGCGACCAAGACGTCCCAGCCGACGCGGCGTCGTTCGGGAACGCGAGGCGGCGGCGCTGGCTGGCCCGCCTCGGGCGTTGCCGGCCCCGCCACGACCGCGGCGTGCAGCGCCGGCAACTCGGGCGGCGTGACCGGCGGCTCGCGCTCGGGGTCGGGCTCGGGCTCGGGGGCGTCTTCGTCGACGAGTTCGGCGTCGGATAGCCAGCCACCCGGCCCATCGGCCGGGTCGTCGCTGAGGCCGGGCAGGGGCGCGAACTCCGGGACGGGAGCCGGCTCGGAGTCCGGCTCGCCGAGCGACGGCTCGTCAGGGTCGACGACGACGAACGGCTCAACGGCGGGGGTTGGGCTCTCGGCGGAGAGGGAGGCTCCGGCCGCCGGAGACGGCGTCTCGGACGGGACGGGCCCCCGCTCGTCCGGATCGGCCTGAGCCGACTCGACGGTTGCGGCGGCTTCCGATGGTGGCGTGTCGTCGAGGATTTCCTCGTCGTCCGGCTCAAGGACGACAACCGTTTCGACGGTGTCGACGCCGACCGCGGGGGGACTCGGTATCGGGGGCGGCGCCTGCCCGGACGCCGCGGCGACCGCGGCCGCAGCGATGGCCGCGAAATTGGGCAAAGTCGGTGCCGTGTCGCGGATGCGCGCCGCCAAGTCGTCGGCTCCCATGAGCCGTGCGGCCGCCCCCGAGCGGGGCACCGGTTCGGGCCCGAGCTCGGCGCCTTCGGGGGGCGGCACGGTTGCCGGAACGAGCGCCTCTGGCTCGGCCATGGGTTCGAGCCAATTCGACGGCAGGAGATCCTCGGCTTCGGATTCTTCGACCGCCTTCTGCTGGTAGAGCAGTTTGATGAGCCGCAGCTCGTCGGACGTGGAACGCAAGCGCGCCGTCAGAACCTTGAGAAAGCTCCACAGAAGTTTTACGGCAACCGGCTGATTCTTTCGGAGAATCTCGTAGAACGCACGACGGGTGATGACGAGCGCGCGAACGTCGTCGAGCGCCAGGACTGACGCCGACCGTGGGCTTTGGTCGACGAGCGCCATTTCACCGAAGTTGGCGCCGGGCCCGAGCACGGTGATCTCGACGTCGCCCTTCAGGATTTGAACGTTGCCCTGGTAGATGATGTAGAGACTGTCCTCGCGTGCGTTCTCGCGGAAAATCCACTCGCCAGCGGCAAACTGGCGTTCGGTGGCGATGTTCATGAGTTTGACAATGTCCTGGTAGCTCAGGTACCGGAACAAGGCCAAGCCCTTGAATGTGCTTAATTTTGCCCGTACCGCTTCGAAGTCCCGGCCCGCGTCGGCCTGGTCGGCCGCCACGTAGAGGGCGGTGATGTTGTCTTTGCCGCCCTGCTCGTTCGCAAACTCGATCAAGCGAGCCACGACCGCCTCCGGATCGTCTGCGTTGTCGCCGAGCAGTTCGAGGAGTTTCGCGTCGTTCAGGTAGCCCGTGAGACCATCGGTGGCCAACAGAAAACGGTCGCCGGGCAGCAGATCGAGGTCGAGCGTGTCGACGTCGACGGACTCGTAGATGCCCACGGCCCGCGTGATGGCGTTCTTGTAGCGCGCGAGGGTGTCGCCCCGTGTCTGGCCGCGCCCGTGACGCACGAGTTCGTTGATGAGGGAGTGGTCTTCGGTGATCTGGTGGACCTGGCCGGCCCGCGCCAGATAGATGCGGCTGTCGCCGACGTGCGCGATGAACCCGCGCCGCCGGGCCACGAGCAGAAGCACGACCGTAGTGCCCATGCCCTTCTGCGACGAATGCCGCTGCGCGTTTTCGTAGACCTGGTAGCAGGCCGCCTGCACGGCCTGTTCGAGCAGTGCCAGGATGTCGCGGCGGTCGACGTCGGCTGCGCCCGCGTGGAAGTCCTCGATCAGCTTGCGATCGCGCAGCAGCGTCTCCCGAATGGCGTTGACCGCCATGGCGCTCGCGATCTCGCCCGACGCGTGCCCGCCCATGCCATCGGCCACAATGAACAGGTTGACGTGCTTGTCGATGAGGAAGTTGTCTTCGTTGTGCGTGCGGACACGCCCGACGTCGGTCTTGGCGGCGAAGGACAGATGCATGCGGATTGCCCTGCCTCGGCATCAAAGGTCGGCCTGGGCCTTCAGGTAGAACCAGTGCGCCGGGTCTCCATCTTGGCCCCCGAGGCCCTGGCACGCGGCCGCCCCTGCCCCCGGCAGGAACACGCCGTAGCCCGCTTCGAGGGCGAAGTGCTGGTTGAAGCTGTATCCGAGCAGGAGGTCGATTTCGTGGCCCAGAGTAGCGTCTCGGTTGTAGACGCCTGGCGCTACGACCGCAGCGGCTTGCGTCCCGAAACCGGCGACTTGACCGGCGGGCTCGACCATGCGGAAGTGGTGGTATTGAAAGTCGAAAAAGAGCCCGGTGGTGGGCTCGGTGTGGAACCACATGCCGCCCTCGAGCACATTGGACCAGCCGAAGAGGTCCATTTGGCCCCACCAGGGGTGCGCGTTCGGGTACAGCGGGTCGAAGCGCGCGTTGGTCTTGTCGCGCCAATTGGCGTCGCCCGAGGCCCACGAGAACGTGCCGCCAAACGCCATGCCGAAGCCGAGCAAGTCGCGCTCGAACGCGTAGCCGAGTTTGAGGAAGTGGGCGGCCGCGAAATGGTCGAGCGCACGCGTGTAGGGACCACCGGCCTCGTCGATGGTGCGGTCGGGCTCTTCGATCTGGCCGAACTGCCACACGGATTCGTAGTCGACCTGCACGCCGACGACATCGCCGAAGAGGCGGACACCGACGTTGATGAGTTTGCGTTCGGCTTCGGGATGACGGTCGTCGAGACCCAGGAGTTCAACGGCCAGCGTGCCGTGCCCGAGTTGCGGGGCAAAGAGTTCGAGAAAGTGAAATTCGGCGCCTCCACCGGCCAGGTAGCGGTCGGAGCCAAACGGGGTCTGGCGTTCGGCGAGTGTCACGAGGAACGCGTCGGCGTCGAAGAACTTGCGGTAGTTGTAGTGGGCCAGGAAGCCATCGAAGAAGCGCGGCTGCAGAGCGAAATCGTCGCTGCCGACAAGACGCCCGGAACCGAACTGGAGTTCCTGACGGCCGGCCTGGAGATAGCCTTCGCCGTACCCGATATCGCCGAGTTGGATGCGTAGATGCGACTGTTGCACGCCGAACTGCAAGTCGACGGCCCGACCGCTCGCGTCGACGAGCCCGAATCGCGACGCGTTCTGCAGTTGCGCGTAGACCTGGAGCCAGGCAACCGGCTCGAAGAGCGCGCCAAGGCGCAAGCGGTGGCCGTAGTAGGCGTCGCGGTCGCCGGTGGCGTCGCTGAGGTCGCTCAGGTTGTCCTGGAATACGGGCCGGATGCGAAGTTGGGCATCGAAACGCAGCGGATACGTGGGACGAGGCTTGCGCGTGGCCTCGGCGAGGGCTTCATGGGCGGCCTGCAACTCTCGGGTCTTGTCTTCGAGCCGGCGTTCGACGTCGCCGAGGCGGCCGGAAAGCGCCTCGATGGCCTTGGTGGCCGCCTCCGCGGCCTCGGCCGCTGCCGCCGTGGCCTTCTCGCGGGCTTGCTGGGCCTGGCGAAAGTCGTCGATCTCGCGGTAGGCTGCTTCGACCGTGGTGCGCAGCAGTTCGACTTCGCGTTCGAGCTCGGCTACGTGGCCAGTTCTTGGGGCCGGACGCGCCCAAACGCCCGCCGGCAAGAGCACAACGATGGCGACGGTGCCGACGAGCTGCCAGCCAATCGCGCGCATGGCTCCCTCCTCGCCGCTCCGGGGGCGGATGGCGGGCCGCAGCCGAAGCGCGGGCCCTCCGGCCGGACCAGACGACGGGCCGCGCCGCCCGCGAGCGTTGGCCCTCAGTGTGCCAGAGCGACACCGCGACGGCTACCCCGAGAGGGCCGCCAACGCAGGTTCTCGGGCTCGAACCGGGGCCCTCGGAGCGAGTGCGCTGTGTGTTCGAAATGCCGAGCCGTCCGATGTTTTCAAGGGTGCCGAAGGTGGGAATCGAACCCACACTCCCCAAGGGGAACGGGATTTTGAG
>CAYRCM010000275.1:0-6436 GCA_964422715.1 uncultured Myxococcales bacterium
CCGCCGCCGCCACCGCCACCGCCGCTGCCGCCCGCGCCGCCGCCGAACGCCGCGCTGAACGGATTGGACTGGGCCGCCGTTTCACGCTCGGCGCCGCTGTCGGGGGGCACCGTGCCCGTGCCGCCGCTGCCGGGCTGCGGCGCGCCGGCGTCGACGCTCACCGTGGTGTCGGAGAGGGACGGTTCGAGCGCCTCGTACTCGTCGGCGCACTGCTCGTAGATGGCGTCGCAGTCGCCCGCGTTGGCGCTGGCGCATTCGACGAGGTCGGCCATGCCGGCCGCGGATTCGCTGTCGGCGAGCAGCCAGCTGCAGTACTGCATGCAGCCGTCTTCGTCGCCTTCGAGGGCAAACTGCTCTTCGCCAAACTCGCCCTCGCTGCCTTCGCTGCTGCCTTCGCCTTCGCCTTCGCCTTCACTCGGCGGAACTTCGCCGCTGCCGCCGCCCTCGGTGCTGCCCTCGCAGGCCATGACGGCCGTGCAGAACGCCTCGCAGCGCGGGTCTTCGGGGATGTTCTCGAAGTCGATGACGCAGTAGCCGCGGCTGTACGTGCAGACGTCTTCCATCTCGGCCGGGGCGCCGCCGCCGTCGGTCGGGTCGGCGTACTCCATGCCGATGTCAATGGTCTCGCAGCGTTCGAGTTCGGCGCAATCGGCGTCGCTCGCGCACGAGGCGCCCGCGTCTTCGCAGAAGCAGCCCTGGCAGACCTGGCCCGACGGGCAGTCGGTGTCGGCGCGGCAGTAGCCCTCGGTCGCCGCCACACAGATGCCCCAGATGCACATTTCGCCCGCGCCGCACTCGGCGTCGGCCGCGCACGGGGTGTAGTCGCCACCGCCCATGCAGTAGCCCTCGTAGCAGCGCGCGTCGGGGCCGCAATCGGCGTCGCTCGTGCACTCGGCGGGAACTTCGCCGCCAGGCATGCAGTAGCCGTCGATGCAGGCTTCGCCCTCGGGGCAGGCCATGTCGGCGCCGCATTCGGCGCCGCCGGCCGGCATGCAGAAGCCGTCCATGCAGGCTTCGCCGTCGGCGCAGTCGGCGTTGCTCAGACAGTCGCCCATGGGCCCGCTGCCGCCGACGCAGTAGCCGTCTTCGCACACTTCGTCGTCGAGGCAGTCGGCGTCGCTTGCGCACGTGCGCGGCGTCTCGCCGCCCATGAGGCAGTAGCCGTACGAGCAGAACTCGCCCTCGGCGCAGTCGGCGTCGCTCGTGCAGTCGTCGCCGGCGCTGCCGGCCATGCACCAGCCTTCGTAGCAGGCTTCGCCCTCGGCGCAGTCGGCGTCGCTCATGCACGAGCCGCCCCCGCCGCCGCCCGGCATGCAGTAGCCGTACTGGCACGACTCACCGGCGGCGCAGTCGGCGTCGCTCATGCACTCCTCGGCGAATGCCGCGCTTGGCGCAAGCGCCAGCACGGCCACGAAGCACAATCCCAGAAACCCTTTCGAACCCTTCATGCTGTCCTCCCTGTCGTGAGCCCACGTTTCCCGACCGGTCGCCCCTGCGTGCCGGCCTCGACCTCGCGGCTGGTTTTCAGAGACGCAGCATCCTGCCACGAGCCAAAGGCAAAGTCACGTGCGGCACAGCCAAGGTCTGTCAGACTAGTCGGCAACCCCCCGCACCGACGACGTTTTTGGGTGCGTTCGGGGCGAGGCCGGTGCGCCGCTTGCGCCGGTGCGGTGCCTGCGCCCTTTGCCGATCCAGCCGCGGCGGCGAAAGGCCACGTAGAGCCCCACGGACAGCGCCAGCATGAGCCCGAGGCAGAAGGGATAGCCAAAAAACCAGCGCAGCTCCGGCATGTTGAGCGGCGAGGCGTCGGGGTCGAAGTTCATGCCGTAGAGTCCGGCCACGAACGTGAGCGGGATGAAGAAGGTGGCCATGATGGTCAGCACCTTCATGATTTCGTTCATGCGGTTGCTGACGCTCGAGAGATACAGGTCCATGAGGCTTGCGACCACTTCGCGGTAGTTCTCGATGATGTCGAGCGCCTGCACCGTGTGGTCGTAGCAGTCGCGCAGATAGGGGCGCGTCGCCGGGGCCACGAAGCGCACCGGCTCGCGCTGCAACGCCACGAGCGTTTCGCGCAGCGGCCACACGGCCCGGCGTAGGGCCAGCAGATCGTGCCGCGCGTCATGGATGCGCCCGACGATGTCGGGGCTGGGGCGCGCGAGCACCTCGTCTTCGAGGTCGTCGAGCCGCTCGCCGAAGGCTTCGAGCACCGGGAAGTAGTCGTCGACCACCGCGTCGACGAGCGCATAGGCGAGGTAGTCGGGGCCTGCACCGCGCAGCCGGCCCTTGCCGCTGCGCAGCCGCTCGCGCAGCGCGTCGAAGCAGTCGCCGGGGTATTCCTGGAAGCTCAACACGAAGTCGGGCCCGAGGCAGATCGCGAATTGCTCCATGCGCTCGTTCGAGGCCACGTCCAGCATGCGCAGGACCAGGAACACGTGTTCCTCGTACTCTTCCAGTTTGGCCCGCTGGTGGGTGTTCAGCACGTCTTCCAGAGCCAGCGGGTGCAGGCCGAAGAGTTCGCCGAGCCGCGCCACGATGGCCGCGTCGCCGAGCCCGTCGACGTTGACCCAGACGACCGGAAACCGCTCGCGCAGCGCCGCGATGGCGTCGAGCCGGCCCTCGGGCACCTCCTCGTAGCCCTGCGGACCGTAGGCGAACACCTGCACGACCGGGCGCGGGGCCACCGGGTCGGCGACGAGCGTTCCGGGCGCCGCCCGCCCCTCCTGCCGGCGTCGCGCCCAGCGCGAACGATTGCGTTTGCGCACCATGTCGACCTCCCTCCGCGCGGCCCCTGCCGGTGGCCCGCCGCGGGCATTGTAGCCCCAACGCCGGGCCCGGGTCGGCCGCCGCCAGCAACTTGCCGCGGGTGGCGGCTCGCGTTAGGATGCCTCCCGGCCCGCGCGCCTGCTGCGCGGCACGCCAAACTCGCAAGGAGGGCAACATGGCGGACAGGTACATCGACTTCAACGAGATGCTCATCTACGGTCCCAAGGCCGCCGCGGCTATCGCCCAGCTGCTCAAGGGCAAGGTCGCGGCGTTCGACCCCGTCATTGAGTACATCGTCGGGGTGCTCAACGCGCGCACCACCGCCGTGCAGCGCCAGATCGAGGCGGCCAAGGAAACGGCCGGCGACCTGCGCCAGGGCATGGCCGAAAAGGCGCCGGGGCTTTCGGCCGCCCTCGACACGCTCCAGCGCTTCCACAAGCACCTGCTCGCCCACGCCCAGGGCACGGTCGACATTCGCCAGTACTTCCCGAAAGACGGCAGCGTGTCCGGCATCGGCCAGGCCACGGCCAAGGTGCTCCAGGCGCTCACCGACATCGCCAACGAACTCGCCCAAGCCGGCACGCCCGTGCGCGACGCGGCCGCCTGGCAGGCCGAGTTCGTCGCCGTGCGCGATGCGTTGCTGTCGGCCGACGCGGCCGCCGCCGGCGCCAAGGCCGCCCGCCGCGCGCTCACCCCGGCGTTGGCGTTGGCCCGCGACGAATGGCATCTTGCCTACACCGCGGCCAAGGGGGTCGCCGAGGCCCTGCTGAAGCTCACCGGCAATGCCGGTCTGCTCGACCAGATCTTCCCCGACCTCCGCGTGCACACCCCGAAGCGCACAAACCCCGACGACGCGCCGGCCGCCGAGTAGGGCCGGCCGGGCCGGCCCCCAGGCCCGCGATCGCCGGCCGCGAACCCCCTTGCTCGCGCCGGCCGACTTCCCGTACAGTCACTACGTGAGCCTATTCGTTGCTTCGGCCACCGCGCCTCTCGGGTGGTGGCGGGGCCTGGTGCCTGTTGCTTAGCCCGTGGGCGCGTTGACCGCAGCGAGGGTGCGGCCTCGTGAAGCGGTCACGTGAGGTGGCGTGGGGGCGCGAGGACCGGCCGGGCCGCCCCTCCCGCGCGCCGGCCGGAGCCGGCTTGGAGGTGGCCATGCGAATGCGGTTGCTGTGCTTTGGCGCAATGGGTCTCCTCGGGTTCATCGTAGCGGGCTGTGCGGTCGAGGCCGCGGGCCCCGCGGGCGCCGCCCCGTCGGCGATTCACACCGCCGCTCTGGCGGCTCGCGGCGTGCCGTTGCCTGAGCCCCCCCCACCTTGGCCGGTCGCGCCGACGGCGTCCGCCGGCCGCGGCTGCGAATGCTACGGCACCGGGGACGCTGACCTGGACGGCCGCCTCACGGCCGCCGATGCGCAACGCGCCTTCGCCTTCGCTATGGGCACCGCCGTGCCCACGCCGGCCGAACGCTGTGCCGCCGACTGCAACGGCGACGGCACCGTCACCGCGCGCGATGCCCAGTACGCGTTCGCGGCCTTTCTGGGCTTCGGTTTCTGCCCACGCGACCTGCCGCTTGGCGCCTGCTGCGAAGAGCGCATCCACTGCGCCAGCGGCGAATGCCTGGATGGCTTCTGCGACACGCTGCCCGTTGCACCCTGCGCGAGCGCCGCCGACTGCCCGCCGGAGTACACCGTGCCCCCCCTCTGCGGCGACGTGGCCACGTGCCAGGGCTTTCGCGTCGACCCCGTGTGCCTCGACGGCATCTGCCACAGCGTCAACGTGCCCGACGACTCGGCCTGCGGCCCGAGCGACTTGGCCTCCGCGTGCGGGCTCTTCGCCGACATCCGCTGCACGGGTGCCGTGGAGCAGACGCGGCCGCCCTGCCTGACCCAGTGCAGCGCCGCCGGCGATTGCGACCCCTTCATCGTGTGCGTCGATGGGGTTTGCAGCAACGAGTGCCGGCTGCGCGTCGACCCCCGTGCCGCGGCCCCCGAGCCCGACGGGCTCACGTGGGAGACCGCGTTCGGCGACATCCAGACCGCGCTCGACACAGCGGGAAGCCTCGTGCAGGCCGGGTTGCCGTGGTGCGAAGTCTGGGTCGCCGGCGGCGCGTACCAGCCCGGTCCCGCCCCGTCCGACAGTGTGCAACTGCGTCCGTTCGTGCATCTCTACGGCGGGTTCGCCGGCGACGAGACGGCGCGCGACCAACGCGATGTCGCCGCCAACCCGACCGTGCTCGATGGCCATTCGGTCAACCTCAACGTCGTCATCGCCGCCGACCAGAGCGTCGTCGACGGTTTCACGATCTCCGGCGGCGCCGCGACCGGACCCTGGTACGGGGCCTGCCGGGGAGGGGGACTCTTCTCCGCGGCAACGGGCGGCGCGCGCGTCGCGAACTGCCACTTCGAGGGCAACACCGCCGTGCGCGAGGGAGGCGCCATCGCCATCCAGGACGGCGTCGTGCACATCGAGAACTGCACGTTCCAGGACAACAGTGCCCCGCGCGGCGGCGCTCTGCACATCGGCGGCACCGGCGGGGCCGTCGTCGTGGGCTGCGATTTCCACGAAAACGTCGGCGACGACGGCGGCGCGCTGTTGCATTCCTCCACCTCCGGCAGCCCGTCCGAACTGCGTTTCTGTACGTTCACCGACAACTTCGCCCCGGTGCGCGGCGGCGCGGCCGCGTTCTCGGACGGGGCCCGGGCGAACGTCGATTGGTGCACGTTCGAGGGCAACCGCACTGCCGGGCAGGGCGGGGCCATCTTGGCCACGAACAACACCGAGGTCGCCGTCGACTTGGGCGTGTTCTTCATGAACGAGGCCGGCACGGGCGGTGGCGGGGTCTTCGCCGAGTACAACGCGGTGCAAGTCGAGCGCAGCCTGTTCGTCGGCAACGTGACCGACACGGGCAACGGCGGGGCCCTCCACCAGAGCCGTGGCCAGGCCATTTTGGGCGGTTGCACCTTCGCGGGCAATCAGGCCCCCGGCGACGGCGGTGGGCTCTACGCCTACGCCGCCCAACTCATCGTCTGGGGCTCGTCGTTTCGCGACAACGCGGCCGGCGGCGCCGGCGGCGGCCTCAGCCTCACCTACGGCCGGGGCCTCGTCAACGAGGCCCTGTTCCGCGGGAACCGCGCGAACCGCGGCGGCGGCTTCTCCTACGCGCTCGGTACCCTCCACCTCGGGTCGAGCGCGTTCTACGCCAACGCCGCCGACATCGGCGGCGGCCTCTACGTCAATCACCGCTCGGCTTTTGCCGTCACGGTCACGAACGTCACGATTGCCGCCAACACGGCCCAAAGCACGGGCGGCGGCGCGCATTTCCGCCTGACCCCGGCCGGCGGGCGTTCGGCCACCGTCCAGAACGCCATCTTCTGGGGCAACGCGGGTGGCGAAATCGACCTTTTTTCGGGCAGTCTGAGCGTGCAGTACAGCGACGTCCAGGGCGGCTATGTGGGCGAGGGCAACTTCGAGGCCGACCCGCTGTTCGTCGACCCGGCCTCGGGCGACTTCCACCTCCAGCCCAACTCGCCCTGCATCGACCGCGGCAACGCGGGCGGCGCGCCCACCATCGACGCCGACGGCAACCTGCGCTGCGACGACCCCGACACGCCGAACCAGGGCATCGGCAGCCCGCCCTACGTCGACGTCGGCGCCTACGAGTACCAGGCGCCGG
>CAYRCM010000276.1:0-6393 GCA_964422715.1 uncultured Myxococcales bacterium
GAGGCCGGGCGCGCGGCCGAGGCGCGGCCGCTGCTCGCCGAGGCACTCGCCGGCGCGGAGCGGGAGCTCGGCGCCGCGCCGCGGGAGCACGCGGCGCTCCACACCAACTTGGCGCTTGCCCACGAGGCGCAGGGCGACCTCGCCGCGGCCGAAGCGGCCCACCGCCAGGCCCTGGCGCTCTGGCAGGCTTGCCTGCCGCCGGCGCACCCGGCGCTCGCCCAGGGGAGGGCCAACCTCGCCGAGGTGCTGCGCCGGCAGGGCCGCGGCGCCGAAGCCCTGCCGCTCTTCGAAGAAGCGCTCGCGGCGTTGACCGCGGCCCTCGGGCCCGACCACCCCCGGCTCGTGGCCCCGCTCAACAACCTGGGCCTGCTGCACGAAGAGCGCGGCGACCACACCGCGGCCGCGGGCACGTTCGCGCGGGCGGCCGCGCTCGCCGAGCGCACGCTGGCCCCGGGCCACCCGCTGCGCGCGCTGGTCGCCGCAAACCGTGCCGCCGTCGAACGCCCCGCGGGCTCCGACGTCCGATAGGGTCTGCAAGCCGCAGTGGGGACAGCGGGCCGGAGTCTCGCGGCGCAGCCCGCGGCCCGGGTGCCCTGGCTGAGCCGCACGAAGTGCCGCGGCCGCGGCGGCTGAGCCTGCGTCGCTACAGGGGGGTCCGGTGCCGCGGCGGCCCGACCGGCGGGGCCGCGCCGCTTGGACGGCGGCCCCAGGGGGCCCACGGCAGCGTGGCGCACGGCCCGGACCGAATCTTGCATAATGGCCGCCAGGCATCGTCGCGCACGCGCCGCGCAGCGCCGGACGGCCGCCGATCTCGATCCGGAGGAGGGTGGGCATGGACGTGAAGAAACAGGAGAACCAGGGGTCGGTCGTTCCGCAGCCGACCGGAGCCGGCTCCGAACTGCAACACGAGGCGAGCGGCCCGCGCCTGCTGCGTCATCGCGTGCGCCAGTCGGGCTACGAAGAAGGGGCCTCGGCGCTCTCGCCGCGCGCCCGCGGGGCGTCCACGTTGCTTGCCCCGCCGCCCATCGTCTACGGCGACAGCGGGGTCTACGGCGTCGGCGGCCAGCAGGACGCCGGCTGGCAGCCCGAGAAGCACGGCGGCGGCTCCTACCAGTGGACGCAGGCCACGGGCCTCGGGCGCGGCACCCGGGCGGCCGACAACCTGCAGGAGGTCGTCGACGACCAGGGGCAGCCCACCGGCGAGCAGTCGCGCAAGAACGGCACGGTCGCGCTGTCCGCCGGCCCGCGCTTTGGCAACCGCGACATGCTGCCGACGAACGACAGCAACATGGTCTCGGTCGTCGGGCCCGACGGCCAGGTCGGCGAGCAGAAGGGCAACGGCGCCTACACGCGGACGTTCTCGGGTAGCGCCCAGAGCGCCGAATTCGGCCCGAAGGCCAGCACCGACAACACGGGCGCGTCGAGCCTCGATATCGGTTCCGCCAAGGGCGTCGTCGGCGCGGGGGCGGCCACGGGCTGGCGCGCCAACGCCAAGCACGCGAGCGGCTCCAACGCGGGCATCGACATCAGCAGCAACGCGGCGGCCGGCGCGAGCTACGGCGTCTCGGCCAACTCGTCCGGTATCACGGCCGAGGCCGCGGCCAGCGCCGAGGCCAACCTCGTCGAGGTCAAGGCCAACGCCGACGCCATGTACCAGTGGGGCGTGGCCGGGGTGTCGAGCCCCGTCAGCGTGGGCGCGGGCGTCAACGGCGAAGTGCGCGTGGGGGCCAACGCCGGCGCCTCGGGCAAGGTTGGACTCAGCAAAGACTTCATCGGCGCGAAGGGGCAGCTCGGGGCGTTTGCCGGGGTCGAGGCCAAGGCCGACGTGCACGGCAACCTCGGGCCGCTCGGGGGCAAGGCCGAGGCCAGTTTCCTCGCGGGTGCCGGCATCGGCGCCGACGGTGAGTTCTGCTACGAGAACGGCAAGATCCGCATCGGCGCCAAGGCCTGGGCGGCGCTTGGCTACGGCGCCTCGGTCGGCGGCTCGGTCGAAATCGACCTCAAACAGGCCGTCGAACTCGGCATCGTCACCGCGAAGAAGGCCAAGGAACTGGCCGACCGCGACAAGGACGGCCGGTTGACCCTCAACGACCCGGCCACGGCCGTGTCCGACGGCATGGTGGGCGGGGCGGCGGCCATCGACAAGGCCACGCGCAATACGCTCGCCGCCATCGACGCCGACGGCGACGGCAAACTCACCATGGCCGACGCCTCGCAGCACGTCGGGGCCGCGAAAGACGCCGTCGTGGCCAAGGGCAAGCAGGTCCTGCGGGCCGGCCACGACGTGCTCGACGCCGACAACGACGGCCAGCTCGGCATGGGCGACGTCACCGCGGTCGCGCAGGCCGTCGGGCGCGCCGGCCAGTCGGTTGTCACGAAGGCGCAGCAGGTCGGCGAGTACGTCCTCGAAGAGGCCGGCCAGTTGCGCGACGCCGTCGACCAGGGCATCGGCGACGCGAAGCAGGCGCTCGTCGCGGCCGGCCAGAAGGCGCACGCCGTCGTCGACCACGACGGCGACGGGCACGTCGAACTCACCGACCTCATGGCACACGGCCGCGACGCGCGCGACGCCGTCGTTCAGAAGGGCGGCGAACTGCTCGACGCCGGGGTGCAGAAGGCCGCCGACGTGCGCGACGCCGTCGTGCAGAAGGGCGGCGAACTCGTCGACGCCGGGCTCCAGAAGGCGGGCGAGGCGCGCGACGCGCTCGTTGCCGGCGGCCAGCGCGCGGCCAAGGCCACGCACGACGCCATCGACGTCAACGACGACGGGCACATCGACCTCGGCGACGCCAAGGCGGCCCTCGACGCCTCGCGCGACAAGGCCCTCGAAGTGGCCGAATCCGTCAAGGCCGGCGCCGAAAAGGCGGTCGAACGCACGAAGGACGCGCTCGACGTCAACAACGACGGCCGCATCGACGCCGCCGACGCCTCGGCCGCCGGCAAGGCCGCCATCGAGAAGGCGCGCCAGGCCCGCCAGGCCGTCAAACAACAGGTGGTCGCCACCTACCAGCGCTCGGTTCAGGTCGCGAGCGAGACCATCGAAGCGGGCAAGGCCAAACTCAAGCAGACCGGGCAGGTCGTGCACGCGGCGCTCGACCAGAACGGCGACGGCAAACTCGGGCTCGGCGACGTCAAGGCCGCCGGCAGCAAGGCGAAGCAGGTCGTGGTGCAGAAGGCCGTCGCCGCGAAGGACGCCGTCGTGCAGACCGGCCAGGCCGTCTACAAGGAAGCCTCGGCACAGTTCCAGAAGGCCGGGGCCACCGTCGCCTCCGGCTACACCAAGGCCAAAGAGACGCTGCAAGGCACCTGGTCGACGTTCAAGTCGTACCTCCCCTGGTAGGCCGGCGCGCCGCGCCCGCGCGCGCGGCCGTCCGCCTCGCCCGACCCGCCCGGCGTCCGCCGGCGCGTCCACGAGGTCCTCCGATGACCCAAGCCTCCGAGCCCGCTGCCGCGGCTCCCGCCGTCACCCCTGGCTACGCCGAGGCCGCCTGGGCCGCCGTGGCCGCAACCGGTCTGCCCGTGAGCCCCGCGCTCCGCGCCGCCCACGCGACGTGGCTCGGCCAGGCCGAGGCGCTCGGGCTGTCCGCCGCGGCGGCCGCGGCCCTCGTGCGGGCGCGTCAGGCCGACGACGCCGCGCTCTACCCGCACCTGGCCGAGGCCTTCCTGGTGCTCGGCGATGCCATACGGCTGGCGTCGACCATCGTCGCCGACAAGGCCGATCCGGCGCAGGCGCTCGCCCACGCCATCCAACTGCGCACGGCGTTGGCGGGGCTGCTCGTGGCACTCGCCGAGATTGGCCCGCGGGCCGGCATCGAAGACGTGGGCATCACTGCGGCCGAGGCCGCGGCGCAATGGCACGAGGCGCTCGCCGCAGAGGGCGCCGAATTCGCCGAGCTGCGCACCCTCGGCCGCGACCCCGACGCCTTGCTCGCGGCACTGCGGGACTAGCTGATGGGCGTTGCCGGGCCCGCCCTGGGCCGCCGGGCGACGCTCGCCGCGGCCGTACACGTCTACGGGGCGCCGCGTCCGCCCGGGGCGACCGCACCGGCCGATGCGGATTGGGCGCTCCTCGACGCCGCCGAACGCGACACGGCCGGGCGCCTCGTCTTCGCGCGCGACCGCGAATCCTACGTGCGCGCCCACGCGCTGCTGCGCCGCACACTGGCCGGCTACGGGCCGACGCCGCCCGCGGCCCTGGCGTTTTCGCGGGGCGGCCACGGGCGGCCCGAACTTCTCGGCGAGCCACCCGCGGCGCCGCTACGCTTCAGCCTGAGCCACACCGCGGGGCTCGCGGCCTGCGCCGTGACGCTCGGCCTCGACGTGGGGCTCGACGTCGAGTGCGTGCGACCGCAGGCCAATCTCGCCGCGCTCGCCGAGAGCACGCTCGCCGCCGCCGAATTGCGCACCCTCATGGACCTGCCGCCCGAGCGGCAGGACGGCCACTTCTACGCGCTCTGGACCCTCAAGGAAGCCTACGCGAAGGCCCGCGGGTTCGGACTGGCCTTGCCGCTCACGGCCGCGGCGTTCCACCTCGACGACCCGGCGGCATCGATCGTCTTTGCGCCGGCGGCGGCCCTCGGCGACACGGCCGACGCCTGGCAATTCGGGCTGTTCTGGCCTACCGCCGAACACGTCGCCGCGGTGGCCGTGCGCCGGGGGGCCGGGCCCGACCGCGCGATCGTCTGGCGGGGTTGATGCCCCACGGGCCCCGCGGCGGCGCGCCGGCGGGCCCACGCCGACGCGCGCACGCGGCGGTTGCGTTCGGCCCGCGCTTCGGGGATGCTTGCCGGACGGCGGCGTCCGACCGGCCTCGCGCCGCCCAATGGTTCTGGACCTGCCGAGGTCACGAGGTCGTGTGATGAACCTGCCCCTCGACGGCGGCGCGGCGCCTGCAACCAGCCCGCCCCGTCACCCGGCCGCGCGTTTCGCCCTCATCGGACTGGCCGTGTTCATGGGGGCCGTCGTCGTTCCGTTGCTCGGGTTAGCCACGCTGCTCCTCGGGGCCCTCGAACTGCGGGTTCTGGCGCTGCTCTTGGCCGAGTCGGGGGCGCTCGCGCCCGCGGTGTTCGGCGACGCCCTGGCGCTCGGGGCCATCTTGCTCGCGGCCGTTGGAGGGGCGTGGCTCGCCTGCCTCATCGTGTGGCGCCGGCTGCCGGCCGACGCCCCGCGCACGCCGTTGCGCAGGCTGCTGTTCCTGTTTTCGCGCGGCTACTTCCACGCCGGGGCAGCGCTGCTCTGGGCGCTCGGGCTCCTCGCCATGCTGAAGGCGTTCGGGCCGGGCGAGCCCGCGGCGCTGTCCGGGGCCGTGTGGCTTGCCGCCACGATGCTGCTCCTCGCCTGGCTGCCGGGCTTCGTGTTTCGCCAGACGTGGCGGCTCGCGCGGCGCCTGCTCGTGCGGGCGGCACGGCTGCGGGCCGGAGCGGCCGGCGTGGCGCTCGCGAGCGTGCTGCTGACGGCGGCCTGCTGGGCGCTCGCGTGGCCCGGCGCGGGCGGCGTGGCCAAACACCCGGCGGCCGAGCTGCTCGGACGCGTGTTTGCCACCCTCGCCGACGATCCGTCCATCCCGCCCGCGGCTCGGGCTCTCAGCGTCACCCGCGTGTTCGCACCGCTCGTGCAGCAGCCGTCGCCCGACAGCGCGCGCATCGTGCTCGGGCGCATCGCCAACGAGGCGAGCGACCGCGAGGTGTTCGACGAAATCCCGCTCTGTCCGCTGCGGCTGCGCGGGGGCTACGCCGGTCAGAGCCCGGCCACGAGCCGGCCGGCGGCCGACGAGTCCGAGGGCGGCATCGTGGCCTCGCTCTCTCGCGCGGCCCCCATCGGCTACTTCGTGTCCACGGCGCCGAGCAGCGACGTCTTCGACACGGCCGTCACCCCCTTCGACCAGTGCGTGCAGGCGCTCTACCGGGCCGAGGGCGGCCGCTGTGCGCCCGTCGACCGCGTCGGCTACGCGTTGCGGCGCGAATTCGGGCTCTCGGCCGAACACGCGCAGGACGTCGTGCTCGATCGGCTCCTCCACGTCTGCATGCGGCATGCCCAGCAGACCTACGACGACCTCGCCACCACGTTCTGGGCCGGTGCGCGGCGCGTGGCCACGAGCCCGTCGCCGGCGCCGCAGCGGCTGCGTACCTGCGCACCCGAAGACGCGCAGCCGGCCCACCCCGAGCACGTCTGTTGGGGCGCCTTCGCCTCGGTCGATCTGGCGCACTTCGACGGCGAGCGGGCGCTGCTGAAGCAACTGCGCTGCGACCACCTGAGCGACGCCGAACGGCAAGTGCTCGCCTACCGCATCGGCGACAACCTGCGCTTCAGCCAGATCGACGCGCTCGTGCCCACCCCCGACAAACACGCCAAAGACGTCTATCCGGCGGTCGTGAAACGCCTGCGCCGGCTCCT
>CAYRCM010000277.1:0-6311 GCA_964422715.1 uncultured Myxococcales bacterium
TCAACGGCAAGATCCAGATGGCCATGCTGCAGACCTGGGCCGACCACTGAGCGGCCCTTGGCCCGCCGCGCGCCGTCCTCGCCCTTGTCCCCGCCCCCGCCCGGCCCGTACACTGCGGGGCAGACGTCGGTTCTGAGGGGCGCCGGGGCTAGCGGACCCGAGGCGCCGAGTTCCCGAGCGAAAGCCGAGTGCGGCGAGCGCGCCGCGGCAGCGGTTCTGGGGTCAGCGTGGCCGGGCAAAGTCTGCCCGGCCGCGTCCCGTGGAAGGCGGGCGCCGGAGGGGCACCGCCGGGGGGAAGGGTCGCAACCATGCGAAAACCTAGAGAGAGAGAGAGAGTAGTCGGCGTCTGGCGGGCGGCGCTCGCTGCTGGCAAGCACGGCTCCGTCTCGGGGTGCTGACACTCTCTCTCGCCGCGGCCGGCGGGGCGTGGAATGGCCCGCAACCGGGTGACTACAGCGGTTTCATGGACTACGAGCAGGGCCAAGGGCTGCCGGACGACCCGCGCGGGCCGCTCTGCGGCAACCCGGCGGTGGGCTTCGGCGTGCCCGGCACACCCCCCACTCCCAACCGGCGCATCACCCAGGACTGGCCCGACCACTGGTCGAAATCCCGCGCGGGGGTCGACGTCGCGCACCCCGGCTGGGTCATCGGCACGGACGGCGCTTTCGAAGACTACGGCTTCTACTGGACGCGCGGAGACGTCCCCTCCGCACCGCATTCCTGGGCGGGCATTCTCGACGGAGGCCTCGTCGAGTTGCGCATCCGCAACATCGAAAGCCGCCAGGTCAAGGACTACGAGAGCGGCGGATGGCACACTCGTGGGCCGGCCCTCCACGACCCGAGCGAGCAGAGCGACGGATGGTTCCGCTTCCGCGTGCGCGTCAACGCGGGCAACTACCCGAGCCCCGACTGCCCCGATCCCATTGATGGCCCCTGCATTCCCTTCCGGCTCAACATGGGCAACACCGGCCACGGTATCAGCCGCTTCTTCACGGAGGGCGGCTACGACTGGCGGGTGTTCCGGCCGCTGTACCGGACCGTCGTGTGCGACGACGACACGCCTCGCGATTGCCAGTACGGCAGCTGGCGGCGGGCGGAGCATGCCTATACGCCGTTTACGCCGCCCGGTGACCCGCGTTCACCCGAGGCCATCTTCGCCGTTCCGGTGGATCCCGCCGAGTGCCCCCTGGCGACCGGCTGCTTCATCGAGGTCGCCCAGATGCAGCCCTACACCAAACTCGACCGCGACGCCTTCGTCGACGAGGTCGAGCAGTTCTGCGCGACCTCGCCGCACTGCAACGTGTACCGCGGCGGTGCCAAGCCCTGGACCAGCTGGGCGCCCGCCAAGGCGGGCCTCGCGGGTCTGCCGCCCGCGGAGCCTCCGGACCCACCGCCGTATGGGCCCGCGGAAGAAAATGATTTCGTTTTCATCGAGTTCGCGCCGAACCTGAAAGACGCCACCGCGGTTCGCCCGCAGAACGTCATCCTCATCACGGCCGGCGTCCACTACGAGCCGAACACGATGTTCGCCGCCGAAGGCGTCGTGCGCGCGTTGATCGAGAGCGTCTCTCTCGGCGACGGCTCCCTGGTGCTCGGCGGCGGCACGCCGGCGCGTGCGGCCACAAGCTACGCCATCGTGTTCGGCGCGAGCCCCGACAACCTGTCCTGGGCCACGACGCACGTGGCGCCGTGGGGCGATGGGTTGGACATGCGGGTCAGGTTGAATTGCCACAGCACGTGGTACTGGGACGAAACACACGGCACCGTCGAGTGGCTGCACGGCGGCTCTTCTGTGCAGGCCCCCATGGAGTTCCCGGACGAGTTCCTGTGGAACACGCAATACTGGGCGTTCTTCTTCTCCGCGAACCCCATCTGGCCGCTATCGGGCACCGCGGGCTACGCCGAGTACGTGCTGACACCGCCGTGCAACGGCGGCGCCGGGTGCTACGCCGACTACGGATTCGACGACGAATGGTGCCGCCAGCGCTACAACGACGACCCCGAATCGCACACCTTGCGCTACTACTTCGCGTCGCTTGCCGGGCCCCAACACCGCCTCGGCCACCAGGTGATCCTGCACCTCGACCTGCACGGCGACATCGCGCCGCATCCGGATACCTGGTTCAGCGCTATCCCGAACTTCCCGACGCGTTTCCCGCCGCCCTACGGCATCTGGTGGGTCGACGGCACGCTGGCGGAAGGCGTTGACCCTCCGCTTCCTTTCTCGAGTGCCAAAGAACGTGTGACCGCGTTTGCCGCGAGTCTTCGCCCCGGCGCGCCACACGCGACGCCGTTGTCGTGGTACTTCCGCCCCTTCGATCAGTGGTGGGGGAGAGATGGCCAGTTCGAAGACACGCCGGAAGGCTACCAGGCCTACCAAGACACGCACAACTACCGCCGGTCGCCGCCGTTCACACCGGCTCCGATCGGCGGCTACGCGCCTTACTACGTCGTGATCGAACTGGAGGAAACGGGGCTCTACCGGTTCGCGACCGACCCGTATCCTTTCGAGAACGGGGTGCCGCCCGAACTGGAGGGCTCGGTGCTCGGAGATTGCTACCGCGGTCCATACTACAAGCCGACGAGCGAGGGCGGAGACACCAACATGCAGTTCTGTGTCGACGGCCGCATCGACACGCCGTGGATCTTCGAGCAGTGGGGCCGCACCATCGTGTGGGGCGCGCGCGAGACGTTTGCAAACCACGCGGTGGTGGTCCGGCCGCTGAGCCTGTACTGCAACGCCGACGCCGACGCCTATTACGCCAGCACCGCCACGGCCAATTGCACGACGGATGGCAACGACTGCCCCGTGGGCGACTGCATCACCTGGCCCGGCGACGACTGCGACGACACGGAGGCGAGCGTGGGCCCGGGCGGCATCGAAACCTGCGACGGCCTCGACAACGACTGCAACGGGGTCACCGACGACGGCGGCGACGCACTCTGCCCGGCGTTCACCGACCCGTGCAACATCCGCCAGGTGTGCGCCGGTGCTGCGGGCTGCGTGTCGGCCACCGACACCGACGGCGACGAACTCGCCGACGTCGACGAACCGACCTGGTCTGCCTCGGCGATTCTGGGCGACACCGACGGCGACGGGCTGCTCGACAAGACCGAAGCCTGCGTGGCCCAGGGCGGCCTGTGTCCGAAGGCCAACGTGGCCGACTCGGACGGCGACGGACTCGATGACGGCGCGGAGGCACAGCTCGGCACCGACTACTGCAGCCCCGACACCGACGACGACCAGCTCGGCGATGCCGAAGACCCGACACCCACCGACCCCGGCGCCCCGCGGGCCTACCTCGAAGCCGAGTGCCGGGCGCTCGGCGACTTCATTGCGACCATCAGCGTCCAACTGTTCAACGGCTCGACCACGATGGAGAAGAAGGCCAAACGCACCGGGCTCGCGGCCTACGCCTACACGGCGGCCAACAAACTCGCGAGCAACCTGAACGACCCCGAGGCGGCGGCGTTGGCCGAGGAGCAGCTGCTGGCGCTGCAACTCTACGTCGACGGCACGAACCTTCCCGACGACTGGATGAGCCCGAGCAACGACAAGACGGCCGTCTACGACGAGACCGATCTGCTCCTGTTCCTGCTCGCGTACCTGTAGTTTCGGCTGCCGCGGGGGCCGGGCCCCCGCCCCCGCGGCCCTTGGGGGATCCCATGCAAAAGGCAACCGCGCGCTCCACCGCGGACCGCCGCTGCACCATCGGGGCCCGGCCCCCGCGCCCGCGGCCTGTGGCATTCGCCGCACTCATCGTGGCCGCCACCGGCCTCCTCCTCGCCGCGCCGCCCGCCGCTCAGGCCGCGGGCGGCGCGTCTTTCCTCGTCGACGCACCGGATCTGGCCGCCCGCGTTGCCGACACCACCGTGCCGTTCATCGAAAACCGCGGGCAAGTCGACCCGGCCGTGGCGTTCTACGCCCGTACGTTCGCGGGCACCGTCTTCGTCACGCACGCGGGCGAGGTCGTGTACGCGCTGCCGGCGGCCCAGGAACCGGACGCGGACGCTCCGCTGGCGCCGCGGGAGCGGGGCAGCGTCTGCTTCGCCTCGCTGGACCGAGGCCGGGAGAACGGACCCGAGCCCGTCCTGGCACTGCGTGAAACCCTCGTCGGGGCAAGGCCCCAGCCTGTCCGCGGCCTGAGGCCGAGCGACACGGTGGTCAACGTCTTCAAGGGCAACGACCCGAAGCGGTGGCAGTCGGGGCTGCGCGTCTTCGAGGCCGTCGACCTCGGCGAAGTCTGGCCCGGCGTGCGCCTCGAACTCGTGGCCCGCGGCAAGAACGTCGAAAAGCGCTTCACGGTGGCCCCAGGCGCCTCGCCCGACGTCATCCGCATCCGGGTCGATGGCGGTGCGCCCGGCTTGCGCCGCGAACCCAACGGGCAACTCACCGTGCCATCCGCTCTCGGCCCGGTCGCCTTCACGCGCCCCGTCGCGTTTCAGAAGACCGACGGGCGGCCCGTGGCCGTCGCCTACACGAGCCGTGGCGACGTCTACGGCTTTCGTGTGGGGCCCTACGACGGCTCGCAGCCGCTCGTCATCGACCCGCTGCTTGCCTCGACGCTCATCGGCGGGTCGGAGTCGGATGTGGCCTATCGAGTGGCGGTCGCAGCCGACGGGGACATCTTCATCGCAGGCGGGTCAGGTTCCCTGGACTTCCCCACCACTCCGGGGGCATTCCAGGAGGCCAATCCATCGGCGGCCGATGGCTTCGTGACTCGTTTCAGGCCGGACCTGCGAACATTGCGAGCATCGACGTTCCTGGGCGGCGACAACCTCGACGCCATCTGCGGCCTGGGGTTCGACCCGGCCGGCAACATCGTCGTGGCCGGACGGACGAGCTCGACCGATTTCCCGACCACGCCCGGTGCGTACGATGAGACTTCTCAACGGTGGGACGCCTTTGTATCGGTGCTTTCGCCAGACCTCCGACGCCTCCTGGCGTCAACGGCCGTGCTCGCCTCGCCTGCAGTCATCATCATCGAGGACCTCGCCGTCGACACGGATGGCAGCATCGTCGTGTCCGGCACCTGTTCTGGTGGCATGGAGGAGTGTCCCATCACGCCCGGCGCGTACGAGACCACCCCGAGCGGCATCTACGACGCGGTGGTCGCCCGCTTCAGCAACGACCTCACAACCCTCATCGCCGGCACGCTCCTGGTCACCGGCAACGACCTCGAATCGGCGCACCGCATCGCCCTCGACCCCGACGGCAACGTCGTCGTCGTGGGCGAGTGGTTCTACCAGGGCCGCGACGCCGTGCCGCGGCTCCAATCGCCGCAGGCCGGCGGTCGCGACGGGCTCGGCTGTGTCGCCAAACTCGACCCCGACCTCACCACCGTGCTCGGCGGCCGCTACCTCGGCGATGGCGAAATTCGCGGCCTCAGCATCGACGCCGACGGCAACGTCTGGATTGCCGGCCGCACCTGGTCGTGGCCCATCACCGCGGGCGCGTACCAGCCGCGGTGCAACAATTGGTACTGCGGCTTCGTCACGAAGCTCGGGCCCGACATGGAAACCGTGCTGGCCTCCACGTTCCTCGGGGGCCAGTCGCTCGCGGACGATGTGGCCGTGGCCCAGGTGGTGCCGGATGGTGCGGGCGGCGTGTTCGCCGTGGGCCATACCGAGGAACGACAGTTCCCCACGACGCCCGGCGCCTGGTGGAGCACGCCGGCTTCCTACTACAGCGGCTTCGTCTCCCGGCTCGACGCAGACCTGAGCGACCTAAGGGCGTCCACGTTCTTGGGGGGCGGAAGCTCGGACTCCCCCAGGGATGTAGTGTTGGACGTCGAGGGCAGCGTGGTTGTCATGGGGGCGACCACGTCCTGGAACTACCCGACCACGCCGGGAGCGTTCGACCGCGTCCTACCGTTCGAGAGCAGTAAAATCTTCGTCTCCGTCTTCACCCCCGACCTCGCCGCCGACCCGCAGCCCTGCGTGCACGGCGGCGACCTCGACTTCGACGGCCAGACCCTCATGGACGACGTGCAGGCCGCCTTCTACGCCGTGCTCGGCGTCTACAGCCCGCTGCCCTGGGAGTATTGCCAGGCCGACTGCAATGGCGACGACCGCTTGACGGCCGGCGACACGCAGGCGGCCTTTGCGAAGTTCCTCGGGCTGGGCTCGTGCGCGGGGGATGAGGCGCCGTAGCGCCGCCGGCACCGCGGCGCGCCGCCCTTGCAACCCCGCCACCGGCCAAGCATCGCGAAGGGCCGCGAAGCCCCCGAAGGGGGCGCCGCGGCCTCAGCCGCCGACGGGCCGCGGGGCCTTCGGTACGGCCCACACGTCGCGCCAGGCTTTCGGCGGGC
>CAYRCM010000278.1:0-6276 GCA_964422715.1 uncultured Myxococcales bacterium
CGTCGGAGCCACGGGCGCCGGGGCCGGGGTCACCGCGACAGGCGCCGGAGCGACCGCCACAGGTGCCGGGGCCACGGGTGCCGGAGCCACCGCGACGGGCGCCGGGGCCGGCGCGACCGGCACGGGCGCCGGGGCCACGACGGGCGCGGGCGGGGGTTCGGGGGGAGGCAGCCGCGAGTAGCACTTGGGCCGCGCCTTGACGGCCAACGCCATGGGGAAGTCTTCGTGGACGGCCTTGCTCAGCGAGTCGTCGATGGCGAGCAGCTGCACCTGCATATTGGTGAGTTGCGCGTCGAAGAGCACCTCGGGCAACTCGACGATGGTGTCGCCGTCGGCGCGATAGAGGAACGGGGTGAGCGCGTACTGCTGCTCGACCTTGCTCACGTAGCCGAACGCCAAGAAATCGAGCCCGGCCTTCTCGGAAAACGCCTTGGCGACGGGACGGAAGCCCGTGTGGAAGTCGCCGGTTTCAGCGAAGCGGCGCACGCTGTTGACGGTGACGCCGCCGGCCGGGACGGCGCCCATGCTGGGCGTCTCGCCCGCGACGAGCGGACCGCCAAGCGAGATCTCGCGGCCGTTGATGGGAGCCGTGAAGCGCTTGGCGAGCGGCTTGAAGCCGGACTTGACGACCTGCAAGTAGTGCAGCCCTTTCGGAATGTTGTCGAGCGTGATGGGCGTCTGGCCCTTGAGCACACCGTCGACGAAGACATCGCCGCCGCGCGGCTCGGAGTCGACGGAGACCTTGCCAGCCGGGATCTTGCCGAGCGCGTCTTTGGCGCGCTGGATGGCCGCCACGAACTCGGCCGGGAACAGACGCTGGTCGAGCGAGAAGTCGGTACGGTACGACACGACCGTGGCGAGCACTTCTTCGCCGTTGGAGTCGTAGCCGGCACCGTAGTAGGCCACGGCGAGCTGCAAGAGCGCGTCGACGAGTTTGTCGTAGTCTTGCAGTTCGGCGTAGTTGTCTTCGTAGAGTTTGCGCGCCTGGAGCAAGGTTTTGACGGCCTCTTTGAAGGCCTTCTTCTTGATCTGCTCTTTGCCCTTCCAGACCAGTTCGTCGGCCTGCTCGATCTTCGGGTGCGAGACGACGACCTTGGGCGCGGCGGTCTCGGCTTCGAGGGTGCCGAGGTCTTTGGCCTGCACGAGCGTCATCTTGCTGCTCATGGAGAGGAGGGTCAGCAGGTATTCTTCGATGCGCGTGCGGATGAGCGGCTTGATGTCGGGAGCCGCCGTGAGTTGGAAATAGAACACGCGCGGCAGCCCGGACGGCGGTGGCGGGAGCGCCATGCCCTGAGCGCGCGCCACGGCGCCAAGCCCGAGCGACGCCATGAGCGGCGACCACAGCGTGGTGTACAGGAAAGCCCCCGTCACCGCGACCGAGACGGTCTGGAACAAGCGAGATGTACGACGCTTTCGTAGCATGATGGCCACCCACTCTTGGGCGCGCCCGAGACCCCCCCGCCGCGCGGCGCGCAACAGCAGGCGCAGAACGTAGCAGAGCCGACCCGGCGCGTCAACCGTCGGTTGGTTCGGGAATCCTTCACAATGACGGGGAATTACCGGCTCGCTCGCGACCGCCGCAGGCGCACGAGCAACAACCCGACGCCAAACCAAAGGGCCAACGGGGGGGAGCCGCCCGCGGGAGCCGCGGCGCAGCCGATCGGCAGTTCGGCGCCGACGCGCACGTCGGTCGGCGGAGGGACGCCGGCGGCAGCGTCGAACGGCTCGCCGCCGGAATCGGGGCCGGCCGGACCCTCGCCCGCGCCATCGGCACCGGCCGCCGCCAGGTCGGCCTCGTTCTGAGCGGCCTCACCGCGCTTCGCGGCAGCGGGTGCGGCGGGGTCGGTGGACGGAGCATCGCCCCCCGGCGCGGCCGGCGGGGGCCAGAGCAGCGCGACGGCAGCCGAGACCGTCGGCCGCGGACAGGCGCAGGGCCAGCCGGTCGCATCGACCAGGCCAAAGGTCTCGGCAATCTCGAAGGACGCGAGCGGGACGGCCGGGGCCCGCAGGTTGAACACGAAGATGGCCCGCTCCCCGGGCGGCACGGGCTCGGCAAGCCCGGCCACCACGTCGTAGGCCGGCCAACTCAGCACGTCCCAGAGTTCGCTCGCGCCGTAGGGGTCGTTGCCGCGCACCCGCAGCCAGACCGCTTCGGGGGCCCAGGGGGCGCTGCCCACGTTCTCGAAGATGGCAAACGCCGGACTCGCCTCGCCGGGCCAGAGGGCGCCGGGCGCCGAGGCGTCGACGAGCCTGGCCGCGAAACGCGGCGGCGGATCACCCAGTTCTTGGGGTTCGTCTTCGTCGACGGGGCCGTCGCAGTCGTTGTCGAGGTCGTCGCAGCGTTCGGCGCTCGGCTCGATGAGCCGAACGCAGCGCAGACACCCCTCGACGCAGCGCTCGGCGCCCGCCGCGCACACGCCGGGCTCGCCGGTGGCGCACGGCGGTGGGCCGGCCGGGTCGGGGCCGGCACAGGCCCCCCAGTCGCCCCACTGGCAGTTGCCGCCGCAACTGCGCGACTGGGTGCCGCAATCGCAGCAGGCGCGCGAGTCGCCCTGACCCGGCGCGCACGGGCCCTGGTTTTCGCACCCGGACCAGCCGCCCCAACGGCAGTCGCCGCCGCACGAACGCTGACGCGTGCCGCAGTTGCCGCAGCCCTCGCTCTGGCTCTGGCCGGGCGTGCACTCGCAGTGCGTCTCGCAATCGGTCGAGGTGGCGTCCCAGTAGCCGTTTTGGCCCACCCAGTAGCTCGTGGACTGCGAGCAGGGACCGGCGTAGGGGTCGGTGCGCGAGCCGCCCGGGCGCCAGTCGAAGTGCAGGTGCGGCCCCGACGAGTTGCCCGAACTGGCCGACTGGCCGAGGTGCTGCCCGCAGGAGACGCGCTGCCCGTTCGACACCGCCACGGTGCCGTTTTTCAAGTGACAGTAGTAGCCGGTGGAGCCGTCGTCGTAGGTGATGCGCACGTAGTTGCCGCAACCGCCGTTGCACGTGCTGCCGCGGAAACCCCAGTCGGCACAACCCTGGGCGGCCGCCGACACCGTGCCGTCGGCGGCCGCGACCACCCCCGTGCCGATGGGCAACGGGTAGTCGTTGCCGCCGTGGCCGTCGTAGCACCGCCCGCCGCAGTTGTAGTCGGCGCAGCCGGCCCCGCCGAAGTTGTGGTCGTAGCCGTAGCCGAGCGAGTGTCCGGTGTTGAAGGGGCGGCGGAATCGCACGGCCGCCGCGTCGGGGGCGAACGCCGTCAGGGCCACGCCGAGCGCGACCGCCCCGGCGAGGAAACGGAAGGCGGCTGTCGGTTTCATGGACGCCCCTCCCCGGCCGCGAGCGGGACGACCTGTTCGCCGCCCGCCGCCCGATCCTGCACCACGACGACGGCGCCGCGGACGCGCCAGCGCGGCGCGCCGCTCTGCGGCCGCGACCAGGCCAGCTCGCCGGCCGCCGTGAGTGCATGGACGGCACCCTCGTGTTCGAAGATGAAGAGCCCGCCGCCCCAGAGCGCGCGGCCGGGACCGGTCGGAAACGGCGTCAGGCCGGCTCGGGCGACCCCCGCCGCGTGAGGCAGGCCGCGGTTCGTCCAGGGCCGCGGACGGCCGCCGTTTGCCGCGACCTGAAAGAGCGCGGGCACGCCCGAACGGGCCGAGACGAAGGCCACGCGGCGCCCGTCGGCCGACCACGTGGGCGACCAGGCGGGCGCCATGGTCTCCGTGAGGGCCCGCGCGGCCGGGGCCACGGCCGGGAGTCGCCCGGCCGTGAGCGGCGGCAGGTCGAGACGCCACACTTCGAATTCGGGCATGGGTCCCGCTGCATAGACGAGCCGCCGACGGTCGGGGGCCACGTCGAGCGGAGCGGTGACGGCGGCCGCGAGCGGCAGGCGCCGGGAGCCGTCGAGGGTTACGAGTTCGAGCTGCTGCGTGCGCGTCACGACGACGGCTGCGGGCGCGGCGTCCGGGCCGACGAAGCGCGCGTCGAGCAGCGCTTCGCCGGCACAGGCCCAGGGCAGCGCGCGACCCGCGCGCACCAGCGCGACCCGGAGGCGGCGCGGCTCATCGGTGTTGGGCAGACCCGGCAAGACGGTGGCGACGAGTTGCAGCCCGCTCGGCAGTTCGTCGAGGAGCTCGGTTTCGGCCGCGTCCGCGACCGGAGTTTCGGCCACGGGGGCCGGCCGCTCCGCGTGGATGGCGGCCGCCGCCCCCGGCCAGGCCGACGCCGCGGCCGAGGCGAGCAGCACGGTGAGCGCCACCGCCGCGGGGACGCGCCGAAGCGCGAGGCCGGGCATGCACACGAACGCAGCGTACATGGCGCCCTCCCTAGTCTTCGAGGATGCGCAGCAACAGCCGCTCGGTGCCGGAGCCCGTGACGCTCAAGACGTCGCTGTCGCCGTCGCCGTCGGCGTCGAGGGGCACGATGAAGCGGGTGTCGGCGTCGTCGAACCCGAAGGCCGGCGTGAGGTCGGTGAAGCGGCCGGCACCGCGGTTCAGGTAGAGGCGGTCGGTCATGCCCGTATTGCCAATGAGCCATTCGGGCAGCCCGTCACGGTCGAGGTCGGCCGTGGCGAGCGCCGTCCCCGCCGCGAAGTCGACGGGCAAGGCCGCGGCCGTCGCGTCGAAGAAGCGCCCGAAGCCGTCGTTGAGCAGCAGGCGATCTTGACCGGCGCCGAGCACGAGCAACACGTCGCCGTCGCCGTCCCCATCGACATCGAGGATGGCCGCCGCCGCGACCGCCGCGCCGGACGCCAGTGGCGTGCGCGCGGCGGCAAAGGCCGGCGGGGCCATCTCGGCGGGTGCAGAGGGCAGGATCTCGACCCCGCCGGCCGGCTCGCCGAGGCGCAACAGCACGTCGGGCAGGCCGTCGCCCGTGAGTTCGCCGACGGCCAGGGCAGCCGTTGCCGCGGGCAGCGGGTAGCGCGGGGCGGAGCGCTCGAAATCCTCGACGAGACGGGCCGGTGCGGCGACGAACTCGGCGGCAACGTCGTCGAGCCAGAGGGTGCCCGCGTCGGGAGTGGCGTCGGCGCGGCTCACGTCGAGCGCCACGGCAGTGAGCGGCGGGTCCCAGGTTTCTTCGGGGTTGCCGGATGCGGGGGCGAACGTGGGCGCGTCACCGACGGTGAACGTCTGCCACTCGGGCAGGACGGCGACGGTGCCGAGGTCGGCCACGAACGACTGGCCGTCGGCGTCGACGACGCGCACCGCGAGCGCCACGGCGGCCCCGCTGCCGCGCAGCGCAAAGCGCCACCGCGCCGGAATGGTGGCAAGCCCCGTGAGCGGCAACGCGAACGAGGCGACCGGGCCGAGTTCGGTGAGCGCGTAGGCCAACTCCGCCGCGGCGTGCCCGTGCGCGGGGGCGTCGGCCGTGCGGCGGAAACGCAGCACGGCCGCCGGATCGGCCGAGGCCACGCTGCCGACGTCGTCGCCGACGGGGGCCGGCGGCTCGACCTCGGTCGAAAGCGTGAGCGTGCCCGCGGCCTGGATGTAGACCCGCAAGAACGGGCTGCCTGCGGGGTCGAGTTCGACGGTTGCGACGTCGGTGAGGCCGTTGCCATCGAGGTCGGCGGCGACCACAGCGCGGCATTCGCAGGCTGCCGGCGCGCCGGGAAGGGGCTCGCCGACGAGCCCGGCGGCCGTCGCGCGGAAGAGCAGCGGCGCCGCCCGGCCGCCCGTGCAGCCGAACCACTCGGGCCGGCCGTCGGCGTCGAGGTCGACCGCGGCCAGGGCGTGGAGGTCGGCCACGGGTTCGGGCACGGCGGCGAGGGGCGCGAAGTGGCCGACGCCGTCGTTTGCGAGCAGCAGCAGGCCCTGCGGGGTGGCGCAGGCCAGGTCGAGGTCGCCGTCGAGATCGGCGTCGAGCGGTGCCACGGCGCGCACGACGGCGTCGGCAGGGGCCTGCAAACCGTAGGCCGGCGCGCGCCGGAACGTCAGGGAGAGCGGCCGCACCTGGAGCGCCCCGGTGAGCGTGGCGCTGGCGCCGTCGCCGTTCGTGACCGCCACATCGAAGGTGCCGGCGAGCAGCGGCGGCGTGCGCACGGCGATCTCGGTGGCGGTAAACGACTCGACCGGCGCCTCGGTCGAGCCGATGTGGACGCGCGGCGCGGCACCGACGAAGCCGCGGCCGAACACCCGCAGCGCCTCGCCGCCGCGCGCCGAGAGACTCGTGGGGGCCAGGCCCGTCAACGCAAAAGCGGTGGGCAGGTCGGAGGCGCCGGCGTCGGGCGCGGCCGGCAGGTCGGCCGGCATGGCGTCGCCACGCGGCATGTCGGCGGGCGGCGCCCCGCCGTCGGGCAGG
>CAYRCM010000279.1:0-6211 GCA_964422715.1 uncultured Myxococcales bacterium
GGGTGGGGCCGGGCCGGCCGCGGCGGCCGGCTCGCCCGAGGGCAGACCCGGGTCGGCGTTCGGTTCCACGGCGGTCTCGGGCGATCCCGCGGCGGCGAGTTCCCCGTCGGCCGGACCGCCGGCGGCCGCGAGCCGCTCATGCAGCGCCGCCCGGTAGCGTTCCATCTCGGCGCGGAGTTCGCTGGCGCTCGTGCCGCGGTAGAGCAGACGGTTCGTGTTCTCGCCCGGATCCTCTTTGAGGTCGAACAGTTGTTCGAGCGGCCGCGCGAGCGTGCCGCCGGTGCGGGCGTCGGTCCAGGCATCGTCCATGCGGTGGTGCACGATGAGTTTGCGCCCGCCGTGGCGGTAGGCCGCGGCCGCCCGGCCTTCGACGTAGATGGGTTCGTCGATGCCGAGTTCCCCGCTGAGCTGCGCGCGCAGCGAGCGGCCGAGGTGGCGCGGGTCGGCCGGCTGCCCGAGCAGGTCGAGCACGGTCGGGGCGACATTCAGGTGCGAGGTGACCGCTTCCACGACGTGACCGGCCTGCACGGTCCCCGGCAGCACGAAAGCGAGCGGCACGTGGATTTCCTCGTCGTAGAGCGTCAGGCCGTGCGAGTAGTGGCAGATCATCTTGAAGCGCTCGGACTCGCACTGGTGGCGCGGCCCCATGACCTCGCCATGGTCGGCCGTGACGATGACCAGCGTGCGCTCGGAGAGGCCCAGCCGTTCGAGCGCCTCCACGATGCGCCCGACGTAGTCGTCGGTGTAGGCCAACTCGCCGAGATAGTTGCGTTTGATGCCCTCCGGGTCGCCTTCTGGGAACTGCTGGTTCACGCGTTCGAGGTACGGCTGCGGCGGCAGATAGGGCGTGTGCGGCGCGACGAGGTTGACGAGCAGCAGCCAGCGTTCGTCCTGGTGGGCGCGCAGGTAGGCCTCGGTGAGTTCGGTGATGCGCGGTGTGTCGTCGGTGGCGGCGCGCACGTCGATGACGCCGTCGAAGCCGTGGTCGAGCCCGATCGGATAGGCCGGCCAGAGAAAATGGTTGTGCCCGAAGGTGAACGTGCGCCAGCCGGCGGCCGCGAGCCTACGGGTGAGCAGCGGCGGGTCTGCGGCATAGTAGCGCTGCTTGAACGGAGGCTTGAGGGTCCACCACATCGACTGGAACCGCCCGAGCGACGGCACCTGGCTCTGCAGCAGCCCGAGCGTCGACGGGCGGGTCTGGTTGCCGACGGCGAAGGCGTTCGAGAAGGCCGTGCCGCGGCGCATGAGGGCGTCGAGCTGCGGAGTCACCGAGGCAATGCGCCGGCCCGGCCCCAGCGCATCGCCGCGCGCCGCGTCGATGACGAGAATGAGCACGTTGCGGTCTTCGGCGGGATTCTGGGAGGCGACCCGCCCCGTCAGGACCGGCTCGGCCCAGACGAGCACGGGACCTTCATCGCTCTGCCGCTCGGGCTGCGGCACAAAGCGCAGTTCGAGGGTGGCATCGATGTCGGCGGGCACGTCGAGCGGGACGCGCACGCTACGAAACGGGGTGACGTCGAGCGGGATGTCGACCGGCAGCTCGACACGCGTGGCAAAAAGCGTGCGCTCGGCCGCACGCACCTCGACGTCGAGCGAGAGGGACGAGAGCGGTCCCGCGCAGGGGTAGGGCCGGTAGGCGAAGTCGAGCCGCGCCGCGGTCGGCGTGCGCAGCGTGTAGCGGAGCCGCCGCGGCAGCTGCAGCAGGTAGCTCTCGCGCATCTCGACCTGCCCGGGGCCGCCGCCGTGCAGGCTGACGCGCCAGTGGTTCTGGCTGAGCGGCGGCGGCAGCGTCGAGTAGGGGTTCGGCGCCGATTCCTTGAGCCGGGCGCAACCCGCGGGGACCCGCCCGGCAATGGGGGGCTCGATGGCCGCGTTCGCGAGCCCGTCGATGAGGCGCAGGACGACCTTGCGCAGCGGCGCGCCGGCGGGCGCCGCGGGCGCATCGTCCGCGGTGGCGGGCGCGGCAGCGGCGGCGGCGCCCTCGGGCCCGCCGACGTCGGACGCGGCGAGGGCCGCGTCGCCGCCTGCGGGCCCGGCCGCGCGCGGACGAGGGGCGGGCTCGCCCGCACAGGCCGCGACGAACGCCCCGATGATGAGCCACCCTGCAATCCCGCGCATGCGTCAGCCCCTGTCGCCCGAGGCGCGCCCGTCGGCGCCGCTGAGCCACCACCACGGCCCGGCGCGGCATTCTGGCGCTGCGCCAGACCGGAGGCAAGGTTTCCTGTCGCGGCTCACGCGAAGTACGCGGCGACGGCGCCGCGCCGGCCGCCTTGGCGCGCACGGCGCGGGTCGTGCTAGCATCTGCGCCCTCCACGGCCGGTACGCGGGGCTGCGGTTTGCCCCCTGTGCCGCCGTGACCGCACCCGGGAGTCGCCCGTGAAGTCCGCTCGCGCGTTGCTCCAGATTGTTTCTGCGCCGCTCCTCGGACCGGTGTTCTCGGCGCTCGTGCTCTGCGTTGCGCGGCCCGTCGCGGCCGCACCGCTCCCGCCGCCGCTGCCGCCGGAGCACGTGGCCGCGCTCGCCGCGATTCGGCCCGATCCGCCGCCGAAGGCCCTGACGCTCAACGAGCACTTCATCGTGTCCGACGAGAAGGGGCACTTTGTCTTTCGCGAGGTTGTGGCAAACCTTGGCGGCGTCTTCGTCGGCGTCGGCACGAATCAGAACTACCTCATGGCGGGCTGGGCGCGCCCCGAGGTGCTCGTCCTGATGGACTTCGACCAGTACGTGGTCGACGTCCACGCCGCCTACATCCAGGCCTTCCTCGACAACGAGGCGCCGGCAGGCTTCCTCGCGGCCTGGTCGGCTGCGGGCGAGGCGGCCATGGTGGCCAAACTCACGGCGCAGGGCCCCGACGGGGCGCGACGCGCCCGGGTGTACGAGCGCACGCGCGCGCGCATCGAAGATCGGCTGCGCCTCAGCGCCCGGCGCTACAGCGCGCGTGGGGTGCCGACGTTTCTCGACGATCCCGAACAGTACGCCTACCTGCGGGCGCTCTGCCGTGGGCAGCGTGTCGTGGCCGTGCGCGGCGACCTCACGGCCGACCGCACCATGGTCGACATCGGCCAGGCCGCCAAGACGCTCGGTCTGCCCGTGCGCGTGCTCTACACGTCGAACGCCGAGCGCTACTTCCCGTACACGGCCGGCTTCAAGCGCAACATCCTGGCGCAGCCCTTCGACGAGCGCTCGCTCGTGTTGCGCACGGCCGGCCCGGGCAACAAGCCCGAACCGACGGCCGATGGCCACTATCGCTACGTCGTCCAGCGCGGCCTCGACTTGCAGGCCGAACTGCCCGGCAGGCACGTCGGGTCGCTGCAGCGCATGTTCGTGCGGCGGCAGGCCGACCCCAAGGTTCCCGGCCTCTACGTCATTCCGCCTTTGGCCAAGCCCTGAAGCCGCTCCTCGCGCGGACGGCCCGCGGCGCCGCCGGCAGAGGCGGCCCGCAACGGCGAATAGCCGAACAACCGGCGATCGAGTCTGGGGGCTACAAGAAACAGTCCATCCAGGGGCCGGGAGGGGGCCAGCCCCTGGATGGTGTGGCCTTTTGAGGCCGCTTGGCGCGCGTCTACCTCAGAGAAAGGGGGGCGGGGCGGGGACGAACGGCACAGCCGACGGTTTCAGCACCGTCTTCGCTCAACACCACTACCGAAACAACCCGCATCAACACAGGTCAACACGGCTGGTGCCGTCCCTCCCCGCCCCGCAGAGCACGCGGTCCGACTTGCGGACGACCACGAGGGTCGCGTCGAAGAGGGGATTGGGGAATTGGGGATGTCAGACAGCCACGCACCGGCCGGAGGCTATAGCACGAACTATGCCAGCATATCAGAAAGACTTTTTTGCCGTTATTTCAAACTGTTAGAAGATCACGTTCCACTGACGCGGAATGTATCATATCGATACACAATGCCCGCCCGCGGGCCCGTCGCAGGGCAAACTGAGCGCGCGGGGCCGCGCTCAGGCGGTTTGGCGCCCGTCTCACAACGATACACGACCTTAGTGCTTCTCAAAATGAGGCAGACGCGCCATGGCGGTACGGGGCGGCAACGGGCTGTTGGGGGAAGCCCGCTATGCGCGGCCGGGCGCGTGGGCCCGAACGGGGCCGGGCGTCGGGATGGCGGGCACAGGGGGCTCGGGTGTGGGGGGCGGCGCTGCTGGGGCAGTGGAACGCAATGGGCGGCACCGCGCTCCCGCGGGATCGTCTCCGCCGGCAAGGGGCCACGACGAGGGACGGGCAACGCCCATTCGAGAACGAGCAACACCGTCGGCAGCGAAGAGGACCGGAGAGACGGGCACGCTAGTTGCGTTTTGCTGCAGTGGGCTCGGCGGTGGCCCAGCGGAGCACCGCCGCTTCGGCGGGCGTCTCACAGGCGCGGGCGGCACGCCGCGTGCGGGCAATGTTGCGACTCGCATGGTCCTGCAGGAACTCGATGCGCCGCTGCTCGCGCTCCGCGGTTTCGCCGGCCACACCGTCCTGCGGTTGGCGCGTGGCGATGGCCTGCTGTTCCTGGAGCAGGGTCTGCGCATCCTGCCAGCAGAGGTCACCCCCAAGAATGCCCGCCAGGATCATGTCCTCCTGGATGTCGCGGCGCATCTCGAAGCGCGAGGGCGGCTCGGCGCAGCCCTCGACGAAGGGGGCCGCCGGTCCCTGGCAGGGGTCGACCTGCACGACGGGCAGCACCAGACGCGCGCGCGCCCGAACGACGCGCCCCTTGCGGGCCTTGGGCGGCGCCGCCGAGACGGACGCGGTGACGAACCCCACGAGGAGAAAGATGGCGAGCGTTCGGAATCGTCGCATCGGACGGCCCTTTCGTGCCGTTTCAGCCCTAACCCCGGCCGTATCTTCGCCGAGATCGCGATGCTCGCAAGAAAATCGCCGGACGCGGGAACTTGGGCGGAGGGCACGGCGGGCGCCCTGCGGCGCGCTCAGGGGCGTTTGACCTCGGTGTCGAGCCAGTCGAGCAGCGCCCGTTTCAGGGCCTCACTCTTGTCGTGGCGGCCAAACAGGTTCTTCTGTTCGAGCGGGTCGGCGCTGAGGTCGTAGAGTTCGAAGCGGTCGCCGCGCTTCGTCCAGATGACTTTGAGGTCGCCAATCGTTAGCGCCGCCATGTCCTCGTTGAAATTGGGATAGGCGTTCAGCTCGGCGAAGATCGGCTTCGAGCGGCGCGCCCCGCCGAGCACGATGGGCAGCAGACTCTCGCCCGCGAGCGGGGTGTCGGCGGCGATGCCGAAGAGGTCGAGCACCGTCGGGACCAGATCGACGAGCGCCACCCGCTCCTGCACGTCGCGGGGCTCGGCAAGCCCGGGCACGCGCATCACGAGGGGCACGTGGAGCACCTCGTTGTACACGTTCTGGCCGTGGAACAGGTAGCGGTGCTCGTAGAAGGCCTCCCCGTGGTCACCCAGCACGACGACGACGGTGTCGTCTTCCAGCCCCAATTCGCGCACCCCGTCGAGCAGTTTGCCCATGTAGTGGTCGGTCCAGTACACCTCGCCGTCGTAGCGGTCGAGCCATTTCATGCAGCCCTTGCGCGCCTTGCACTCTTTGAAGACCCCCGGGGCCCCATCCTGCGCGCTGTCGAACGTCTTCAGCTCGGGATGCTCCATGTAGCGCGCGTGGGGGTCCATGTAGTGCACGAACGCCGCGAAGCGCTTGCCGCCCTGCTTCGCCTCGGAGATGTGCGCGAGCGCCTTTCTCGTGACGTCGGGGGCCGGGCTCAGCGTGTTGCCGTCGGCCAGGCTGAGGGCGCCGCTGTTGTCCCAGACGGCAAAGCCCTGGTGCATGTTGCGCTCTTCGCCGAAGTACCAGTGCTGGAACACGCCGATCGTGTGGAAACCGCTATTGGCCAGCACCTCGAAAAGCGTGACGTTTTCGTCCCGGATGGGCGAGAAGTTCTGGAAGAACTCGACCCAGCGGATCTGGCTCGGATAGCGCCCCGTGAAGATGGACGGCATGGAACGCGGCGTGTGGTTGGCCTGCGAAAAGGCGCGCCGGAACAACCAGGCATCCTTCGCGAAGGCGTCGAGCCGCGGGGTGGTGGCCCGGCCGTAGCCGTACGCCGAGACGTGGTCGGCCCGCACCGTGTCGACGAGCACGATGAGCAGGTTCTTGCCGCGCGCGAGTTGGCGGGCGCGGCTCAACGGGTCGGTGGCGGCGGGCGCGGCGGGCGCCGGGGCCACTGCGGCGCTCGTCGCGTCGGGGCCGGCCGCAGCG
>CAYRCM010000280.1:0-6134 GCA_964422715.1 uncultured Myxococcales bacterium
CGGCGTCTGGCGGGGCCGGCGAACTGCGCGTCGCGGCGCGGCCCTACAGCCTGGGCGCGGGTCTCGGCGCGCCGCTCGGGCTGCCGAGTGCGGCGACCGGCACGCACACGGCCCCGGCCCTGGCCGGGTTTGCCGACGGCTCGCTCCTGGCCGTATGGCAGAGCGCGGCGCCGGCCGTGGGCGTCCCACCCGGGCCGGGCGACTGCAGCGGCATCTGCGCCCGGCGTTTCGTGTGGGCCGAGGGTGCGGCCTGCGCCGGCGGCGCGCGGTAGCGCCGGTCGGCGGCGGGCGCCGAAGTCGACCTCGTGCTCGAACGCGACGGCCGGCTCTTCCCCATCGCATGCAAGGGCAAGACGAATCCCACGGGCCACGACACGCGCGGGCTGCGGCGAAACGCCGGCGGTCGAGGTTCGGGCCCGTGAGCCGCAGGCGGAAGTTGTCGGCCATGATGTCGCCCGCGCGGCCGAGCGCCCGCAGCGCCTGGCGCAAGGTGGCGTCGATGCGGCCGCCGGCGCAGGTCCACCGGCAGAGCTCGCCGTCGCCGACCTCGATGCCGGCGTGCGCGGGGTCGAGGGCGGGGCTGCGTTCGCCGCGCAACGTGGCGAGGGCCGCGGCCGCGGCGCCCCCCGCTTCGGCCCAGTAAGGCCGCGCGTCGGCCTGGGCGAGCGTGCACTTCAGCAGACGCGTGTGAGAGGCCGTGGCCTCGCGCGGCGGGCGGCCTCGCGCGCGGCCTGCAGGACGGCAAAGCGCCAGGTGGTGGGCAGCAGGCGGCGCAAGAGGTCGACGCCGCCGAACTCGCTCGTGAGGTCGCTCTGCCACCAGCCGAGGCGCGGCTCGGCGCCGCCCGTCTCTCCGGCGAAGGCCACGACGAGCTGGGCCGTGAGCGCGAAGTCGAGCTCCAGGGTGGTGAGCGGGGCCGCGGGCTGTGGGGCCCCGGGGGCCGTGGGGGGCGGGGCCGGCGCGGCGGCGGCTGCGTCGAAGAGCGTCATCGATGCCTCGCTTTCTTGGCGCAGGGCGGGGCGCCGCTCAGGCCCGGCTCCCCTCGGCCAACCCGGCCGCGGCCCGCTGCGCGCACGGGGCGGCCGCCGGCGTGAAGGCAGCCGCCGACTTCACGGACTGGAATAGCCGCGTGAGGTCCGGGGTGTCGAGCGTCTCCTTTTCGAGCAGCAGGCGCGCACTCCGTTCGAGCAGGTCGCGGTTGTCGGTGACCACGGCACTCGCCCGCTCGAAGGCCGTGAGCACGTTCTTGCGCACGGCGCAGTCGATCTCCCGCGCCGTGTCGTCGCCGTAGTTGCGCGGCCGCAGGGGCTCGCCGGACGGACCGAGCAGCGAACGCGGGTCGGCTTCGAAGGCCACGTGGCCGAGCTCGGGCTCCATCGCATAGCGCGTAACGATGCTGCGGGCGATGTCGGCGATGCGGGCCAGGTCGTCGGCGGCGCCCGTGGAGAAGTGGGCGAAGACGACGTGCTCGGCGGCCCGGCCGCCCATCAGCACGGCCATGCGGTTTTCGAGCTCGGCCCGCGTCATGAGGTAGCGATCCTCGGTGGGCCGCTGGATCGTGTAGCCGAGCGCGCCGATGCCCCGCGGGATGATCGAGACCTTGTGCACGGGGTCGGAACCGGCGATGGCGGCGGCCACGATGGCGTGGCCCATCTCGTGGTAGGCGACGATCTCGCGCTCCCGCGGGTTGAGCAGCCGATTCTTGCGTTCGAGCCCCGCGATGATGCGTTCGACCCCGGTGTTGAAGTCCTCAAGCGCGATGCTGTCGGCGCCGCGCCGGGTGGCGGCGAGCGCCGCCTCGTTGACGAGGTTCGCGAGATCGGCGCCGGTGAATCCGGGCGTGAGCGCCGCAACCTGTTCGAGGTCGACCTCGGCGTCGACGGTCACTTTCTGGATGTGCACCCGCAGCACCTCGATGCGCCCGCGCTTGTCGGGCCGGTCGACGAGAACCTGGCGGTCGAAGCGGCCGGCACGCAGGAGCGCCGGGTCCAAAACCTCCGGCCGGTTCGTGGCGGCGAGCAGCACGACCCCGCTCGTGGGGTCGAAGCCGTCCATCTCGACGAGGAGTTGATTGAGCGTCTGTTCCTTCTCGTCGTGACCGCCCGAGAAGGGGCCCGAGTTGCGGGCCCGGCCCATGGCGTCGAGCTCGTCGATGAAGACGATGGCCGGTGCCTTGGCGCGCGCCTGCTCGAAGAGGTCGCGCACGCGGGCGGCGCCGACGCCGACGAACATCTCGACGAAGTCGGAGCCCGAAATGGAGAAGAACGGTACGCCCGCCTCGCCCGCCACGGCGCGCGCGAGCAGGGTCTTGCCCGTACCGGGCGGGCCGACGAGCAGGATGCCCTTCGGCATGCGGGCGCCGAGGCGACCGTATTGCGCCGGGTCCTTCAGGAAGTCGACCGTCTCCTTGAGCTCGGCCTTGGCTTCGTCGACGCCCGCGACGTCGGCGAAGGTCGTCTTCGTATCGGTCTCGACGTAGACCTTGGCCTTGCTCTTGCCGATCGACATGAGACCGCCGCCCGCACCCAGTTGGCGGGACACGCGGCGGATGAGGAGCATCCAGATGCCGAAGAAGATGACCACGGGCAGGATCCACGAGAGCAGCGTCGAGAAGAACGTGCTCTCGACCTTGCCGGAGAACTTCACGTCGTGCTTGCGCAGGTCTTCGGCGAGCGCGTTGTCGACGCGGACGGTGCGAAACGACTTCGCGTCTCCCGCGCCTTCCTTGAGTTCGCCACGGATCTCGCCCGCGGCAACGACGATCTCCGCGACCTTGCCCTCGGTCAGGAGTTTCTGGAATTCACTGTAGGGCAGGGTCGCAACCGACCGGTAGCTGACCCACAGGTCGTGGACCAGGAGCACGCCGATGATGGCCACGATGAGGTACGTGAGGTTGAACCGGGTGGTCTTCTCCATGGGGGCTACTCCTCGATACTGCGCTGCCGGCGCCGGACGACGAGTTTGACGGCCTCGACCAGCATCATCACCGAGAGACCCGCGCCAAGGGGCACGAGCACCTGTTGCGCCGAGAGCGCCGTCGTGCCGAAGATGCCGTGCAGTGGCGGAACGAAGATGACGAACGCCTGCAACGCCAGGATGATGCCGGTCGTGGCGAGCAATCCCGGGTTCGACCGAAGCGCGACGCGGAACACCGAGTCCCTGGACGAGCGGCTCGCCTGCGCCTGAAAGACCTGCAGCAAGACGACCGTCGTCAGGACGACGGTCTGCCATTCCGCCTGCCAGTTGTGGAAGGCCCAGAGGGCCACCGCCAGGTTGACGGCGCCGAGCAGGATGCCCTGCCACACGATCTGCAGCCCCAAACCGCGGGCCAGAATGCCGTCCGACGGGCGTTGCGGCGACCGCTGCATGGTGCCGCGTTCGGCCGGTTCGAGTCCGATGCCGAGCCCGAGCACCCCATCGGTCACGAGGTTGAGCCAGAGAATCTGGAAGGGCGTGAGCGGCAACGGCATCCCAAACAACGGCCCGAGGAACACGAGCAGCAGCTTGCCGATGTTGCCGGCGAGAGAGAAGCCGAGGAAACGTCGGATGTTGTCATTGATGGCCCGCCCTTCTTCGACCGCTGCCACGATGGTCGTGAAGTTGTCGTCGAGCAGCACCATCGCCGCCGCCTCCTTGGAGACGTCGGTCCCGGCGATCCCCATGGCGACCCCGATGTCCGCGCGGCGCAAGGCGGGGGCGTCGTTGACCCCGTCCCCGGTCATCGCCACGACGTGGCCTCGCCGCTGCAAGGCCTCGACGATGCGCAGCTTCTGTTCGGGCGCCACCCGGGCGTAGACCGAGACGTCGTCGACGAGCCGTTCGAGGTGTTCGGGCGCGACCGACTGCAGCTCGGGACCGGAGATCACCTGGCCGGCCCCCAGGATTCCGAGGTCGTCCGCGATGCGGCGCGCCGTCGCGGGGTGGTCCCCGGTGATCATGACCGGACGGATCCCGGCGCTTCGGCACGTCAGGACGGCCTGGTGCACTTCCGGGCGGGGCGGATCGAGCATGCCGAACAGGCCGACCAGCACGAGGTCACGCTCCAGTTGCGCGGACGTGGCGGCCTGGAGAGCCTCGGGGTCGGAGACCCGCCGAAACGCCAGGCCGAGCACACGCATGCCATTTCGCGCCAGGTCCTCGTTGGCTCGCAGCACGCGCTCCCTGAAACCGGCATCGAGCGGTTTCGTCTGCCCGGCATCCCAGACGTGCGAACACCCATCGAGCAGTCCGTCGACCGCACCCTTCGTGAAGAGCAGGGGCTGGTGGGCATCGAGTGCGACGCACTGGCCAATCCATGCGCTGCAATCCGCGACGCGGTGCACCGTGGTCATCCGTTTGCGTTCGGAGTCGAACGGCAGCTCGGCGATGCGCGGGAACGCCGCATCGAGCCGGTGCTTCAGCAGGCCGAACCGGGCCGCAGCAACGACGAGGGCCCCTTCGGTGGGGTCGCCGATGGCGCGCAGGCGCCCGGAGTCGCCCCCCGGATCCTCCAAGGTGGCGTCGCTGCACAGTGCGCCGCCCATCAGGAGCAGCGCGAGCGAGGGCTGCTCCTTGATGAGGTTCGCTTCGGCGTCCGCGACCGCGGTCGTCGGCCGCTGCCGAATGAGATCCTCCGAGAGTTCGAGCCGGTGGCCGGCCAGGTCGAGCACCGTCACCGTCATGCGGTTCTCGGTGAGCGTGCCGGTCTTGTCGGAACAGATGACGGTCACCGACCCCAGGGTTTCGACCGCGGTGAGACGACGCACGAGCGCGCGCCGCCGCAGCATGCGCTGCGCCCCCAAGGCGAGCGCTATGGTCACGACGGCGGGCAGCCCCTCGGGCACCACGGCGACGGCCATGCTCACCGACGTCATGAACATGAGCCGCCAGTCTTCGCCGAGCAGCACGCCGAATCCGAAGATGGCGCCGACGACGGCGAGCGCGGCCAGCGCAAGCACGCGCCCCAGACGGTTGAGGCGGCGCTGAAGCGGCGTGACCACCTGGCCGACGCCCTGCAGCAGGTCGGCCACGCGTCCAAGTTCGGTCGCCATGCCCGTGGCCGTCACGAGCAACTGCCCGCGGCCGTAAGTCACGCTGGTGCCCATGAAGGCCATGTTCGCCTGGTCGCCGAGCGCCAGCACGCCATCCCCGGCGATGGCGGCCGAACGCTTCTCGACGGCTTCGGATTCGCCCGTGAGCAGCGCCTCCTGGATGCGCAGTCCGGCGGACTCGACGATGCGACCGTCGGCCGGCACCACATTGCCCGCCTCGAGCAGCACGAGGTCGCCGGGCACGAGTTCGGTCGAGGGGATGTCGCTCGCGGCGCCCTCGCGGCGCACGCGCACCTGCGGCACCGTGAGTCTGCGCAGCGCGGCCATGGCGCGCTCGGCGCGAGACTCCTGCATGAAGCCGAGCGCGGCGTTGAGCACGACGATGGCCAAAATCGCCAGCGCATCCTTGGTGCTCCCCACCGTCGCCGAGAGCGCTGCGGCGCAGAGCAGCACGACCACCAGGGTGCTTGCGAATTGGTCGAAGAGCAGGCGCCACGGAGAGCGCCCGCCCCGTTGTTCGAGCGCGTTCGCGCCGAATTTCGCACGGCGCAACGCCGCCTCGGCGCGCGAGAGCCCGACCGCGAGGTCGCTCTGCTGGCGCTTTGCGGCGAGCTGCGGCTCGAGTCGCGGCCACGGCGCCGCGGTAGGGGACGTCCGGTTCACGGCATCAGGGCTCACCTGCCTTGTCTCCTCACCGGTCCGGACCCGCGAGGGTCGACGGGACGGCGCAATGCGCCGGGCGCTCCCGGTCGCTCCCCGGGAGGCCTCGGGCCAGCTCAGATACCAAGGAATGCCGGCATGCGCCAGCACCCGCCGGTCACCCACCGCCCACGGCCCCCGGCGGGCCGCGCCCCCGCTTGACCGCCGCGCGCCGCGGAGGCTACGCTGCCGCGCGGATTCTGCGGCGGCAGAGACCGCCCCACAGCTGCTGGGAGAAACCCCATGAGACGCCTGACGCTCGCGATGCTCGCCGGACTCGGCCTCGGCTGTTCGCCGCAGCAACCGGCCGGCCACGACTGCCCGTGCCCGGCCCCGGCGGCGGCCGTTGCCGCGGCCCCGGCTCCGCCCGCTCCCGACGCCCCGGCCCCGCGGGACCCGGCGGCC
>CAYRCM010000281.1:0-6124 GCA_964422715.1 uncultured Myxococcales bacterium
CTGGCGGCCCCGGCCGTGGGGGCGGCGACGCGCAGGCTCGGGCGCAGCGGCATCTGTTTCGTGGCCGGCCGCAGCGGACCGTCGGCGCCGCCGAGCGCGGCGTCGGCCTGCGCCGATTCGGCCGTGGCCTCGGCGCCGGCCGGCACGGGGCCGCCGAGCGCGGCCCGCTCGGCCCGCTCGCAGGCCGAAAACAGCGCCTGCATGGACTGGTAGCGGGCGGCCGGGCGCTTTTCGAGGGCGCGCAGGATGACCTTTTCGACTTCGGCCGGAATGACGAGGTCGGGGCGCACTTCGGCGAAGCGCGGTGGCGCGTCGCGCAGATGCTTGCGGATGATGAGCAGGTCGCTCGCGGCCTGGAAGGGCGTCTGGCCCATGAGCATCTGGAACAGGATGATGCCGAGCGAGTAGATGTCGGAACGCTGGTCGAGCGGTTTGCCGAGCGCCTGTTCGGGCGACATGTAGGACGGCGAGCCGAGCACCATGCCGGCCTGGGTGAGCCGTTCTTCGCCTTCGTTCGACTTCATGTGCGCGATGCCGAAGTCGAGGACTTTCACGAAATCGGGCTTGCGCGGCCGCTGCAGGACGAAGATGTTGCCCGGCTTGAGGTCGCGGTGGATGATGCCCTGGGCGTGCGTGGCGGCGAGCGCGTCGGCGATCTGCTTCACGATGTGCAGGGCCCGCTGCCACGGCAGCGCCCCTTCGTTCTGGAGGAGTTGCGACAGCGTGAGGCCGTCGAGGTACTCCATGACGAAGTAGTGGCCGTGGCGCGCGTCGGCGCCGAAATCGGTGATGTCGATGATGTTTTCGTGGCCGATCTGGCAGGTGGCGCGCGCTTCGCGTTCGAAGCGCTGCACGATCTTGGAGTTCTCGGTGGCGTCCATGCGCAACAGTTTGAGCGCCTGGACCTTGCCGAGCGTGCGGTGCACGACCTTGTAGACCACGCCGAAACCGCCCGAACCGAGGATGTCGGCCACTTCGTAGCGGCCGTCGATGACCTTGCCAATGAGCGCTTCGGGCCCGAAGCCAGACATCGACTGCTCCTGCTGGGGGACTCGCCTGGCGCGAGCGGCCACGCGCGGGGCGCGTCAATTTGCCCGTGTTTCGTAGCATAATCGCGGAGGGGTCGCAACTTCGGCGGGCGCTCCAGGGCGCCCGCACCCGGAGAGTTTCCGCCGCGGCGACCGAGGAGACGCACACGATGCGACACCGCAAGTGCCGGGGAGCGCAGCGCGCGCTGGGGGCGGCCCCGGCGGCGCTCCTGCTCGGCCTGCTCAGCGCGGGCCTGGCGTTTCGCTGCGCCGCGCCGGGGGCCGATGCCCCGGACGTGGCCTGGGAAGACCTCGGGGCCGTCTGTCTGCCGCCCGCCGGCGATGCGCTCGGGCCGTTCGACGTGCCGCCCGAGGCCGCCACGCCCGATGCCATCGGCGATGCCCTCGCGCCGCCCTGCTGGCAGTGCCCCGCGGCCGACGCCGTGGGCCCGCTCGCCGCACCGCCGGCGGCTCTGCTCGAAGCACCGCTGGCGCTCAAACGGCACCTCGCCGCGCGGCTCGTGGCATTCGTCGCTCCCGCCGATCTCGCCACCTGGCAGGCCACCCGGGGGGCGCTCCAGGCGCAACTCGCCGCGGCGCTCGGGTTCGGCGATGCGCCGGCGCCGTCGGAGCCCGTGCGCAGCCTGCTCGCGGAGACCCTCGAACGGGGCGACCACGTCATCGAGAAGCGCCTCGTCGAGGTGTACCCCGGGCTCTGGCTGCCGACCCTCATCGTGCGGCCGGCCGACGCCGAGCCGGCCGAACGGCTGCCGGCCGTGCTCGTGCACCACGGGCACAACGAACCGGGCAAGACGCGCGCCGCCGTGTTGACGCTCGCCGTCAACCTGGCGCGCCAGCGCATGCTCGTCGCTCTGCCCGACTGGCTCGGGTTCGGCGACCTGCCCGGGGCCGAGAACCAGCACGACGTGGCCGAGGGCTTCGTTCTCGCGGGACTGTCGCCCTGCCTGGTCGTCACGACCGGGGGGCGGCGCGTCGTCGACTACCTCGCCGGGCGGCCCGACGTCGACCCGACGCGGCTTGGCGCCACGGGGCATTCGGGGGGCGCGGAGACCGTGCTGTTCCTCGCCGCGGCCGACGAACGCATCGCGGCCGTGGCGCCGGCCGACGGCGTCCTCGACTGGGACTGGAAACTCGAAAACCGGCTCGACACCCACCCCGAGCACTATCCGCCCGGGCTCTGGGCCACCATGAACTACGCTCACCTGCTGGCGCTCGTGGCGCCGCGGGCCGTGCTCGTGTTGAGCGGCGACGCCGACGACATCGTCTGCCCAACCGCTTCCGTGGGTCTGCCGGTGCAGGCGGCGCGGCCCGTGTTCGCACTCTACGGCGTCGAGCCGGCGCTCGACCACCAGGGCTACCCGGGCGCCCACCAACTCTCGCTGCCCAAACGCGAGGCCATCGTGCGGTTCTTCCGGGCGCAGTTCTGGGGTGTCGATGCGCCGTTCGTCGAGCCCGAACCGGTGTTCGACGACGAGCCGAGCCTGCGCCTCCAGGTGCCGGGCGACAATGCCGCGCTCGTCGAGCTCGTGCGCCGGGCGCAGGATGCGGCGCTCGAACAGGCCGGGGGCGGGGTGGCGGCCTGTGTCGCGGCACGGCTTGGGGCGGACGGGCGGGCCCCGGGCGCCACGCCCACATTTCGGGTGGCACCGGACGCGGGTGCGACGGCGGACGCGGGCGGGACGCCGGACGCGGCCGGGGGCGGGATGGCGGGCGCCTCGGCCGCACCCGACGCCGGCGGGGCACCGGGCGCCGCGGACGCGCCGAGCCTCGTTGCCGGGGCGCTCGAACAGCCGGGCGAGCCGCCGCTGCCCTTCGCCCTATACCGCCCGGCCGGGGCCCTGCCCGACCGCGTCGTGCTGTGCCTAGCCGACGCGGGGCGCGACGGTTGCGCGGCGCTCGCGGCCGTGCTGGCCGCGGCGGGCATTCCGTGCGCCGTCGTCGAACTGCGCGGCACGGGCGAACTCGCCGACGACTGGGACATGGCCGCCGACCGGCGCGCCCATTCGCGGCTCGGCGGCTTCATGATGGGCCTGGGTGACCCGCTGCCGCGCGGCCGTTGCCGCGATGTGCTGGCGGCCGTGGCCTACCTGCGCGCCGCGGAGTCGTTCGAGCAGGTGGGGCTCGCCGCCTTCGGCCCGCGCAGCGCGCTCGCGGCGCTGCTCGCCGCGACGGCCGACGCGGCCATCGAGCCGCTCTACCTCGCCGAGCCCGACCTGGCCTTCCGAGCGCTGTTCGCGGCCGAGCCGGCCGAGGCCCGGCCCTACCCGGCCGACCTGTTCCTCGATGGGCTGTTTCTCTGCGGCGACGGGGTCGACCTGCTCGCCGAAATTGCGGCCGACCGGCCCGTGCTCACCGCCGAGCCGTTGCCCGATGCGGCCGGGCTCGCTGTCGACGTGTGTCCGTTTCTGCTCTACGGCTTGACGCGCGACGGGTAGGGCGGGGCTGCCGGCGCCGACTTGCCGCCGCTGCCCGCCGCGGTTGCCCGGCGCGCCGGGGCCCATCCCGGGCTCGGGCGCGGTGCCTGCAACTCGAGGGTGAGCGCGCTCTCGCCCCGCGCGAAGTCCCGGCCGGCGAACTTCACGTCCTCGATGGTCAGCCACGCGCGCCCGGCGCCGGCGACCAGCGTCGCTTCGGCGCTTCCGTCCGCGCCGGTTGCGAGCAGGGCCCGCGTCGCGCGGCCGTCGGGCGCCTGCCAGCGCACCGCGACCGCGGCGTCGGCCACGGGCGCGCCGTCGCTGCCCGTGACGAGCAGCCGGGCCCCGTAGCGGAACCGCCCGCCGCCGATGGGCGTGACCTCGCCCGTGAGTTCGGCGATGCGCGTCGTGGCCGGCGGCGGGTCGACCCCATAGAGGCCCAGCCGATAGGCCGCCCAGGGCGCCTCCGGCACAAAGAGCGAGGCCCCGATGAAGGTTCGGCCGCCGGCCGTGGCGGCAAACGGCCAGGTCTCGGGCTCGTCGGCGACGGCCAGGGGGAGGCCGTCCGGGTCGATGAGCGTGCCATTGGCCGCGACGCGCGTCCCATACAGGTCGCTGCGCGCATCGAAGAAGTGCAGGTTGTCGCGCTGGTCTTCGTAGGCGACGAGGAACGCGTCGTCCTTCCAGGCGACGGCTGCGCGGCCGCGCCAGTCGATGCCGTCCGTGAGCTGCACCGGGGGGGAGAGCGTTCCGTCGGGGCTGAGCAGGCGGCCGAACAGGTTGAAGTCGAGGACGTCGCCGCCGGCGCGGTCTTGCCACACGATGAGCGCGCGCTCGGGGCCCGCCCCAACCGCCGGGTTCGAGACGCGCAGGGCGAGACCGAGCGAGAGCGACCCGGAAACGGCCCCGCTCGGGCTCACGAAGGCGGCCGCGATCTCGTTGCGCAGATCGTCGTGGCTGTACTGGCGGGCCCAGGCGACGAGCCAGCGGTTGCCGAAAACGACGACCCGCGGCGGCAGCGCGTAGAGACTGCCGAGGGCCGCCGGGCTGGGGTCGAGCACGAGGCCGTCGCTCGCCCGCACGCGCGTGGCATAGGGGAAGACGTTGTGCGGATACGAGCCCACCTGGGCGGCGGCCGTGACGAGGAAGAGTTCACCGAGGCCGGCGGTGGCCCCGCCCACGCCGGGCATGATGGCGCGCGGCGTCGGGTCGAGTGCTGCGCCCGTGCGCGTGAAGCGGCGGCCGAACACCTGCCCGGAGGCGCGGTCGGACCAGGTCACGAGGAACACCGTGCCATTGAAGCCCACGTACGGCCGGTTGAGGCCTGTTCCGCTCGCGATTTCGAGCGGTTCGGACGCGAGCGGCGTGCCGTCGCCGGCCAGCCAGTGCCCGAGGATGCGCCGCCGGTGGGACAGGTCGCTCTGGAAGACCGCGAGCCACACCGTGCCGTCGCCGGCCAGGTCGCCGAAAACCTGGCTGGGCGCCCCCGTGGCGAGCGCCGTCGGCGGGCCGGGTGTGAGATCGGGGAGCAGCGTCAGGGTCGTGACGTCGCCGGTGGCGTCGACGAGGCCGCTCTCGGCGGCGAACACCGCCTGCGCCTCGCCGTCCGGGCCACCGGCGAGGGCCCCGGCCCGCGCCTCGGGGAGGGCTTCGCCGCCCGGGTCGACGACGCTGCCGTCCGCGGCGACGCGGGCCGCGAGCAGGCCGCCGGCGGCGTCGTTCCACGTGACGAGCCACTGGCTGCCGGCCCAAGTGACGTCGCGGGGCCCGGCGGAGCCGCTGCTACCGGACACGTTCAAGGGCGGCACATCGAGCCGCACGCCGGCGGGCGTGACGCGGGTCGCATAGAGCGTGTCCGTAAACCCCGCGAGTCCCGACCAGATGACGAGGAATTCGTTGCCGTTCGAGGCGAGGGCAGGCGCGCCGACGGAGGGGCCTACCGCAATGTCGAACGGTGTCGCGTCGCGCGGCGTGAGGTCGGAGGCGAAGCGCCGGCCCTGCACGGCGTCGAGGTCGTCGAAGACGAGCAGGTAGTTGCCGCCCGCGTACGCGAGGCGGAAGAAGAAGCGCAGGTAGTACGACGCCGGGACGAGCACCCGCCCGCCCGGGTTCAGCAGCTGGCCCTGCGCGGACACGCGGAAGCCGCGGAGGTCGTTTTCATTGGCCGACGTCCCTTCGGTGACGATGACGTAGCTGTCGCCGTCCGAGGCCACCGCGAGGCTCAGCCCGTCCGACCAGGGCATCGCGTAGACGAGGAGCGGCGGGTCGTCGAGCACCACCCCCGCCGGGCTCACCCGCGTCGCCCGGACGTGGGCCGAGAAGTAGCTGCCGGCCGGGTTCATCTCCTGGCTTTCCCAGACGACGAGCCAGTTCGTGCCGTTCCAGGCCACCTGCGGCCGGCCCTGGATGCCGGGGGCGAGGGTGAGCGCAATGGGAGTCTCGTCGACGAGCGTGCCGTCGAGCGCGATGCGCGCGGCGAAGATGTCGCCGACCGTCTGCTGGCCGCCCACGTCGCCGCGGGCATCGTGCCAGGCGGCAAGATAGAGGTCGCCACCCCTCGCGATGGCGGGGGCCGCTTGGGTGCCGGCGGCCGCCGCGACTTCGCCGTCGCCCGGCAGGAACGCGGGCCCGCTGAACTCCGGCGGGTCGGCCTGGGCGAGC
>CAYRCM010000282.1:0-6109 GCA_964422715.1 uncultured Myxococcales bacterium
ATCCTGGGGGCTTCACCGGGGCGAGTCAAGGCGCCCTCAGCAGAACGGGCGGTCGACGGAGAGGGGCGGGCGTGGGGTGGGAGACTCACGTGAGCCGGGGGTGCCGGCGGCCTGGCACGGGGATGCCGTATTCCGCTATCTTCTGCGAAAGTCTCGCCCGTCTCAGGTCCAGGAGGCGCGCGGCAGCCGAAATGTTGCCCTTGCTGAGGGCGAGCGCGGCGTTGATGTGGCGGATCTCGAACTCCCGACGCGCCTCCACCAGCGAGAAACCCTGAGGAATTTTCACATCGTCGCCAGTTCCGGACGGCGTGGCGGTCCTGCCGCCGCTTCGTGGAAGAATGCCCAACGCTAGGAGATCATCGACGCCGATTGTCTCGGCCTGAGTGAGATAGAACGCGCTTTGCACGCACGATTCGAGTTGTCTGATGTTTCCCGGCCAGTCAGTCGTCTCCAGTCGCGCGAGGGCCTGGTCCCGAAACCGGACCTTCCGGCCATTCTTGGCCGCCAGTTTGGCCAGGAAATGAGAAGCGAGCAGCCGGATGTCGCCCCGCCTTTCGCGGAGCGCGGGCAGACGGACGGTCAACCCCTGGATTCGGTAGTAGAGGTCCATTCGGAAACGGCCGGTGGAGACATCGTGTTCGAGGTCGCGGTTGGTCGCGAAGATGACGCGTACGTCGACCTGGACGGGCTCGCTGCCGCCCACTCGATAGAATTCGCGTTCCTGCAGCACACGCAGCAGGCTTACCTGCATCCTTGGCGAGATATCCCCAATCTCATCCAGAAATAGCGTGCCTCCGTTTGCGAGTTCGAACTGACCCAACCGGCGTGCAAGGGCCCCGGTGAACGCACCTTTCTCATGGCCGAAGAGTTCCGAACTCAAGAGTTCGTCGGAGAATACCGCCGCGTTCAACTTCACGAACGGTCGGCCATTCCGTCCGCCCCGGCGGTATATGGCGCGGGCGACCAGTTCCTTGCCACATCCGGTTTCCCCAAGAATGAGCACGGGCTGGTCACAAGCCGCGATCCTCGCGGCCATACGGAGTGCCTGGAGCCACGCCGGTGACGTGCCGAGGATACCATCCTGGGTGGCCCATTCGTCAGCGGCGGTCGCTTCCAACTCGTCGGCGCCGCACGCAGCGGTGCCAGACGACTGGGTAGCGGCTAGACGAGAGACGTCCCCCAGGTCTGCTGCGTCGAGGATTCGACGGACAGCAACTCGCTGCAGGAAACGTTCCCTGAGCGACTCGCCGAAGCCCTGCGCCATCTGGTGGACGACGCGCCTGGCACGCTCGTGCCAGATCCTGGACTCGGGGCGACCGAGCTGGTCGGCCCACCAGGCGCGCAAGCGGCTTGCCTCCGCAGCATGGAGCGGTTCGGTGCCCGTTTCAAGGACGGGAAGGGCTTCATCCAACGCGGCGGCTAGGCCAGCGAGATCGCCGTCCGCGGCGGCCAGCCTTGCCTCAACGAGCAGGGCAACGGCCTTGATGTGCCCAATCCGATCCGCGGGCAGACGGCGTATGGCGGTGCCGAGCACAACAGTTTGGCCGCGGTCCCCCCGTGCTTCGGCCAAGTGCAGCAGGCCGAGCAGGGCCAGGGCCTCGTCCGTGAGCGCGCCTTCCTCGTGGAAGCGCTCTCGCGCCTTCGTGAGTTGACTCTGCGCCTGGATGTATTCGCCGACGGCAAGCGCGGCCTCGCCGTTCTTCAAGGCGAGGAACGCGGCGCAGTGAGCCAGACCCTCTGCCGACGCCACGTCACCCGCCCGCCGTAGGAATCGGCCGGCGGTCCACGCATCACCGGCTGTCAGATAGAGATCGGCCAGGCCACCGAGCGCGTGCGCGAGGTCGGCGCGGAAACCCAGACGGTCGTAAGCGTCAGCCGCCAGGCCAATGTACCGAATGGCCAGGTCGTACTCCTGACGAGCCTCGTGAGCCGCCCCCAGATTCTCGAGCGCCTTGGCGGCCCCCAGAGGCTCATTCGCAGCGTCGCAGAGCGCCTTGGCGGCCTCGAGGCAGCGGCAAGCCTCATCAGGCTGCCCGCGTCGCAATGCGATGAGACCGAGGTTGTGGCGGGCACGCGCGGCCAGCGAAAGGGGCAGGCCGGCGTCTGCCGACCGGTCTAGAATCCAACGGAATTGCCGTTCGGCTTCCTGCCACTCGCAGCGCACCAGAGCGATCTTGCCAAGCAGACAGGCGGCGTTGCCAAGCGCGTCTGTAACCGAGGTTTCCGAGTCGGAAACGACAGATGAGGCGAGATTGGCTGCACCATCGAAGTCGCCGCTTCGGAAGAGAGATTCCGCCCGCTCGACAAGGAGTAGCTGCTCGATGTCTGGCCGCTTGTTGGCCCTGGCCGCCGCCAACGCTGCACCGAGGCGCTCCGCAGCCAACGCTGTGTCCTGCATTCGGTTCGCAAGCCGGGCGATATGGGCGAGTTGGAGCAGATCAGAGGCCGAATCGCCCGTGAGTAGCCGCTCTCGCAGCGCCAGCGCCGGCGCGTTTTCACCGAAGCCTTCGTAGATGCAGGCCAGAAGCTCCGTGAGTTCGGTGGGCGCGCCCCCAGATGGCAGCCGCTCCACGACAGCCTCGACCACCGCCCGAGCACGCAATGGGCTCAGCTGAGCGAGAAGGATACGCGCGGCCGCCATCGCCGGCCCGATCGCCTGTCGGGGCGCCCCAGCCGCCAGCCAATGGCGCACCTGCTCCTCGTCGCAGCTCGCCTTGTCGCGACCGCCCGTCGCCATCGCAAGGAACCGCGCTGCACGCCGGTGGAGTTCGGCCCAGGCCACGGGGCCGAGGCGCTCGCGCAGCCAAGCGGCATCGAAGACCGGTCCGAGGGTGACCTGCTCAGGCTCGACATGCAGCAGGCACATGCGGGAGAGCCGCGCAACCGTGGAGGCCAGCGCCCCGGACGACAAGCCGGTAACGACCGAGAGGAGATGGCTGCTCGCGTGTCCATCGAGCACCGCAGCTGCGGCCAGCGTGTCCCGTTCAGCCGGAGCAAGATCGTCCCACCGCATGGCCAGTAGCCGGCCCAGGTCATCTGGCAGCGCGCCGAGGAAGCGCTCCAACTGGCAAAGATTCCCGCGGGATACGCGTTGCAGGTGTTCGAAGAGCGGCCCGGGACCGAGCAACCGGGCGAGCGCCTGGAGGCCCAGGCCGCCGAGCCGGTACACGTCGAGCGCCTCGTGGCGCATGAGACCGACTGCCCACGGCGCCGTGACCCAGCCCGGCCCGACCTGCGCCGCGTGGCCGCAAGACCCGTCGACGGTCGAGCCAGTGAGGAGGAGCAGGCCTCGAAATGGCGGGGCATCATCAGGAGCCACAAACGCGGGCCGGGCGAAATCGTCGAGCAGGCTGCGAAGGCAGTCGAGCGTGTCGACGTCGGCACGGTGCACGTCGGTGAGCAGAAAAAGGGTTTCCTCTCTGGCGGCCCGAACGCTGATGGCCCTCTTGATTGATTGAAGGAGGGCCAGCCGGCCAAGACGGCTGTGGGGCGGATGTTGACCGACGGCCGTGAGCGATGAGTGTGCTGCGCTGGTTTCGGCTTCGGCCGTCCGGCCCGAAGGACGAGTGTGCCGCGCATTGGGGGGCCTGGCCTCGACAGACGGCGCACCGAGGGCAGCAAGCAACGCCCCGAAAGGCCCCAACGCTCCCTTCGCCCCAAGCGTGGCCTCCACCACCCGCGTGCCCTGCTTCTGCACCTCGGCCGCGAAGTCGCTGAGCACGTCGGCGTCGCCGCTCAGCGGCTCGATCAGCACGAGCGCAGCCCTCCGCGTCGGTCCCGGCTGCCGCAGCCGGGCATGGAAGCTCCTGAGCCAGTTCAATCCCCTTTCTCGCCAGTCTCCGCCATCCGCTGGTCCGTCCACCCTGCCCTCCTCCCGGCTCGGCCGGCGCGGCGTGCGGGATGCCATCCACTGCCCTGAGGTCGTCCCCACGACCGCCCGGCCGTTCGCTCCGCACTTGGGCTCGCCGAAGCACCCGACCGACGCCTCCCGGGGAGGCCGCGATGTCGGGGCACGTACAAGCACGGCTGCACACCGCCCGAAATCGTAGCGACTATCAAGAGCCGTGCCAAGCCGCCGGCCGGATAGAAGAACCCGGCAGGCCGTTAAAGATCTTCTACATTTCGAAATGTTACAGCAGACAAAGAAGAGGCGCGCGGTGCAAGGGCCAACGCCCCCGATTGCTCGATTTTCTAGCACCCCCAGCGGATCAGGGGGCCCGAACGCCCTGTAGACACTTCGGTTTCCAGCGGTTGGATGGTTGCCGTACAGAGTGGGGCGGACGGCGAAGCCAGGCGCCGAGAAGGATGGCAGGCCGCGGCGGAGCACTGCCTGCCCTGTGAGCAAACGGACGAAAAGTTGCACGATGGGGAGTGCGGAGACGGGCGTGCTTCTGGCCCCCGGGAGCTGCACGGTGCGGGAATGGCCGAGACGCCGCCACCCGGCTAGTTCGGAATCGCAACCACGCGGAACTTCGCCAGCTGCGTGGATGTGAGCGTGTGCCGCCGCACATGGTACGGCGGGCCCGAGGGGGTGCTGTCCCAATTGGAGTCGCAGAACTCGATTGCGGTCGTATTCGGATCGTCGCACTTCATGGCAGTGTGCATGAGCGCTCCATCGTAGCCGTAGTGGCGCCCACTGTTGAAAGTCGCGACGACGGTGCCGTCCGGCGCGCTTGCGATGGACAGTTGGTCGCTGTCAAGGGGAGCCCAGGTGCTGGTCTGGGGTGCACCGCTTTCGTCGCGGGCAAACTGGGCGCACTGCACACCAGCGTCCGTCAGGCCGCCGTCGCTCCATTTGGACGGAGCGCGCAACCGATAGCCGCCATAGCGGGTCGGGTTGCTGGCGTCCGCCCAGCGCAGTACTCCAGCACTGTTGAGGTTCGGGTTTCTGAAGACCCCACGGTCGTCCGAATTCACTCGGGCAATGTTGGCGCAGAAGGAGTACCGGTCGGCGCCGGCGATAGCACAGTAGTTCGGACAGCTGCGGTACAAGACGGGCGTCGCGCCGGCCCGGGCGCACGAGTAGAGGCGCTGGTTGCTGGCGCTCATGCCCAGTTCGTGCGCGCAGTAGCGCCCGGCCCCCGGGCAGGTGTTCAGCGCGAAACTCGCGCTGTCGACATCCCCGCTGCCTTCGTCGATGGCGTCTTCGCCTTCGTCCGAGCCGAAACCCGTCGGCTCCTGCAAAGCCGCTTCGCCGTCGGGGCCGGCGGCCTCGATGGCGTCGTCGCCCTGACGTTCGTCCTCGGTGCCGACGCAGGCGGAGACGAGCGACACGAGTCCCGCGGCGAGGAACGGGACCAAGGAACCCACCGCATTTCTCATGATTCTCATTGCAGACTTCCCGAGCACCCGTGGGTGCAGCTCTGGGAAGGAGTCCCCCGGGCACGACCCTCGCGCCGGGAGAAACCCACCGCACGCAATGAACCGCCAGGGCCCAAGCGGACCAACGGCCTACAACCTGGGTACATGCGCCATCGACGCTGGTGGCGCCTGCATGGGAAACCTGACGGCTGTGTCTGTCTCCCGAGCCGGCCGCGCGGTGGGTCCCAATCACGGGGCCCTTCGGCCCGGACGCTGCCATCCAAAGCAGGAGGTGTGCCAATCGGCCGCTATCCAGCACGTGTATGCAGAATCTGCTGGAATCGAAGCGTTTTGCCGCGATGTCCTGGCTTCGCCCCGTTGGTCTCGGTTGTGCGGCCGGGTGCTTCGAACGCGATCGGTCGAGAACTCCGCATCCACCAGAACTCCTCAGATTGGCTAGTGATTCGCGCGACGTTCGGGATCTGGTGCAGCATCGGAGATCGAGCTGGCCGCGTCCGCGGGGACACCCGCGGAGATCGGCTGCGCTCTGGACAGGCTGCCCTGCACGCGGCAGGGTCGGTCCTCACGTCAGGCCGACTCGTGCCTGTTGGGACCGCTTCACCGGCGCGTCCACGCCGCCCCGGCCCGAGCGCGCCGAACGTCGAGCGCCTCGCCGTCTCGGCCGGCGCACGGGTCCGGCAGACGGCCCAACCGACTGCCCCGAGCGGTGCCGAAGCGGCCCGCCTGCGCCGAGCAGGAGGCCATGAGGCCGCAGCCAAAGGGGATCGCGCGGCTTTGGGCGGCCGCG
>CAYRCM010000283.1:0-6032 GCA_964422715.1 uncultured Myxococcales bacterium
CGCGCCGCCCTCGAACGTGTCGTGGCCGTGCGGCCCAACGCGGCGCCCGCGCTCAGGCAGCTCGGCCGGCTCGCGGCCGACGCCGGACGGCGCGACGAGGCCGCGGCGTGGTGGGGACGCCTGCTCGTCAGCGACGCGCCGCTCGCCGAGCAGGTGCCGGCCGCGCTCGACATCGGCCGGCACTACCTCGAAGACCGGCGCGACCCGGACGCCGCCCGGCCATTCTTCGAATTCGCCGCCGAACGCGCCCCCGACGATGCGGCCGCGCAGGCTGCGCTCGCCGACCTCGCGGCACTGCGCGGCGACTGGCAGGGCGCGCTCGCGGCGCTCGAACGGGTCTGCGACCGGCTGCGCGGCGGTGCCGACCCCGACGCCCTCGTCTCCGCCGGCCGCCGCCAGGCCGAGCTGTGGCTGCGCGAGGCGCACGACCCGGCCCGGGCCGCCCAGGCGCTTCGCCGCGTGCTCGACGAACTGCCCGGAGCCCTCGACGTCTGGGAAGACTACGCCGGGCTGCTCATCGAAAGCGGGCGGCTCGCCGAGGCCGAGGCGGCCCTGCGCCATGTCCTCGGGGGCCTCGGGGCACCGGCCGGCGACCCCGAGCGGGCGCTCGGCGTCTATCGGCAGCTCGGCCTGCTCCTGGCGGCGAGCCCGCGGCGCGCCGACGAGGCCCGGGTCGCGCTCGCGGCGGCGCTGGCCCTCGACCCAGGCGACGAGGCGAGCCTCGAAGGGCTCGAACAACTCGCGCGTACGCCCGCCGACTGGGATGCGCTTGCGGCCCGCCTGCAGCAGTCTGCGCGCAGCGTGCGGGCGCCCGAAGTCAGGGCGCGACTGCTCGTCCGGCTGGCGCGCATCTACGACGAAGTCTTCGGTTTTGCGGGCGATGCGGCCGAGATGCTGGCCGAGGCGGTGGCTCTGGCCCCCGGCGACCGCGCGCTACGCCGCCGGCTTCTCGCGCTCGGCGAGCGGCTCGGCGACTGGACCCGCGTGGCCGCGACCCTCACGGGCATGCTCGCCGAGACGCCCGAGGCGCACGAGCGGGCCGGCATCCTGGTGCACCTGGCCACCGTGCTCGCCGACCGACTCGGCGAACCCATGGCCGCGCTCGGACGACTCGAAGAAGCCACACGCGAGAGCCCCCGCCATCGCGAAGCCCTCGAACGGCTTGTCGAATTGCAGGGCGCGCTCGGCCGCTACGGCGAGCTGGCCCGCACGCTGCCCCGGCTCGCGGCGGTGGTCGACGAGCCCGAATGGCGGCTCCACTTCCGGCTCGCGCACGCGCGCGTGCTGTTCGAACGGCTGGGCCGGCCGGCCGAAGCCATGGCCGTGCTGGACGACCTGCCGGCCTCCGAGCAGCGGCGCGCCGACGTGCGCGACTTGCGCGCGCGCATCGCGCTCGGGGCCAACGAAGCCGCGGCGCGGCCACTTGAATCCGCACGGGCGCCCGGCGCCGCCCCCGTCGACCCCGACGCCCGCCTCGACGCGGCCGTGGCCCTCGCCGATGCCGGTCGACTCGCTGAGGCGGTGGCGCTGCTGCGGGCCGACTTCGTCGCGGGCCGCCTGGGCCGCCCGGCACTCGGCCTGCTTGCGCTGCTCGCCGCACAGGCGGGCGACGACGCCCTCCGCCGGCAAGTCGAAGCCGCCGGCGGCCCGCTCGAAAATCCCCCGGAGTGAAACGGCGGGCGCGCGTGACAACGCCGGGACGGCTCTCTAGAATGCAACGCACGGCCCCCGGCGGGGTCCGCGGGAGTGAACCATGAGGCGCTATCTCACGTGTGTCGGGTGCGCGACCCTGCTGCTGGCGGGGCTTGCTGGGGCCTGCGGCAGCCAGTCGGGGACGGGTGACGACGGCGGCGGGGCGGGCGATGCCCGCGGGTTCGACTTCGGCCAAACCGACGACGGCCGGCCGGCCGACGGACGCGACGCCACGACGCGCGCCGACCAACCGCTGCCCGACGCCCCACCGGCCGACCAGGCGGGGCGCGGCGATGCTCCGCCAGCCGGCGATGCGGTCTGCGCCGCGGGTGAATTCCGCTGCGGCTCCCCGACGATGGTGCAGCAGTGTGCCGACGGGCAGTGGACGCTCGCGACGCTGTGCGCCACGGGCGAGGTCTGCGTCGACTCGGCCTGCCGGCTCGACGTGGGCTGCCAGCCCGGCGAGGTCTTCTCGTGCGCCAACGAACGCACGGTGCGGCGCTGCCATGAAGAGGGGCACGTGTGGGTCGAAGAACCGTGTCCCGAGGGCCAGTTCTGCTACAACGGGAGCTGCCAGACGATGCTGTGCGTGCCGAACTCGGTGCGCTGCATCGACCTCAGCAACGTCGAGATCTGCAACGAAACCGGCGATGCCTGGGATCCGTTCCAGCAGTGCGCGGAGGGGGCGGTCTGCAAGGACGGGGCGTGCGTGAGCGGCTGCGAAGACTCCATGAAGCTCTTCTCGTACATCGGCTGCGAGTACTGGAGCGTCGACCTCGACAACTACCCCGACCCCTTCACCGACCCGATGCCCAACGAAGTGCCGCACGCGGTCGTCATCTCCAACCCCAACAACGTGCCGGCCACCATCCAGTTTTTCACGATCAACGGCATCGACATTCCGCCGCGCGAAGTGCCGGCGCATTCGGCCATGGCCATCGAGATGCCCCGCATGGACGTCGACGGCTCGGTCATCTCGAACAACGCGATCCGGGTGCTGTCCAATTGGCCGGTTGTCGCCTACCAGTTCAATCCATTCAACAACATGATGGTCTACAGCAACGACGCCTCGCTGCTACTGCCGGTCAATGTGCTCGGGCGCGAATACTGGATCCTCACGCAGCCGGGTTCGCCCTCGGCCATGGGGTTCACGGGCCAGCGTAGTTACTTCACGGTCGTGGCCGTGCAGCCCGGCACCACCGAGGTCACGGTCACGGTCAGCGAGGCCACGTCGCCGGGCGAAAACCTCCCCGCCATGACGCGCGGCGAGACCCGCACCTTCCAACTCGAGCAGTTCCAGGTGCTCAACCTCGAAGCCACCGACCGCATGACCTTCGGCGAGGGGGCCCTCGACATGAGCGGCAGCCACGTCCTCGCCGACAAGCCGGTTGCCGTCTTCTCGGGCCACGAAGAATCGGTCATCGGCACGTCGCAGTGCGCAGACGCCTGCTGCGCCGAACACCTCGAGGAGCAGAACTTCCCGGTCAACACGTGGGACACGGAAGTGCTCTGCGCCAAGAGTCATCTGCGCGGTGGGCCCGGCGAACTCGAAATCTGGCGCGTGCAGGCGGCGTATGATGGCACCCGCATCACCACCGACCCGCCCATCCCCGGACTCGACGGCCAGACCCTCAACGCGGGCAAGTACATCCAGGTCGAGACACCGGAGTCGTTCGAAATCGTGGCCACGGCCCCCATCCAGGTCGCGCAGTTCTTCATCGGCCAGAACTGCACCGACCAGTTCGTCGGCGACCCGTCCATGGTGCTCGCCGTGCCCACCGCACAGTTCCGCGACGACTACACGCTGCTCGTGCCCGAAAACTACGATACCAACTGGGTCACGATCGTGCGCCCCCCGGGCGTCGACATCTTCGTCGACGACGCCCCGGTCGCCGCGCCGTTTACCGCGTTCGCCTCGGGGCTCTGGGAAGTCGGCTACGTGCTGCTGCAACCCGGCGTGCACCGCATCCAGGCCGCCTGGGCGTTCGGCGTCTACCTCTACGGCTGGGACGCGGCCGTGAGCTACGGGTTGCCCGGCGGGCTCGACCTCAAGGCGAGCAGTTGGGCGCCCGGTCGGTAGCCTCACCACGATGCACGGGTTTGCAGCGCAGGTCGCCCGCCGAGGGGCCGGGTCGCGACGTCATGGCCCGTTCGGGTTCCGCAGCCTCGCGCTGCTCGTGGCGCTGCTGAACCTTGGCGGCGTAGCGCGGGTGGCCGTCGGCGCGCCGAGCGGCGGAGCGGCCGCCGAGCCGGCGGCATGCAGCCCCCAGGCGGCCGAGGCGGCGCGCCAGCACAACCGCACGGCCGCCGCGTGGGCCACGCGTGGACGGCTCAGCGAAGCCTTCGAACAACTCACCTTCGCCTACAAGTTGTGCTCCGAGCCGAAAGTCCTGCTCAACATGGCCCGCCTCTCGGCCGCCATGGGCCGCGACGAGGACGCCTACGACGCCTACCGCGCCTTCCTCGCGAGCGGCGCCGAGCCGGCCCTGCGGCCCCGCGCTGAACAGGCGCTGGCCACCGTCGAAAACGCGCTCGGCACGAGTCGCGGTCGGCTCGTCGTGCAATGCGAGCCCCCGGACGCCGAGGTGACCGTCGCGCGACTCGAGCCGCGGGCCGGGGGCAAGCCCTTCGAGCGCTGGCTGCTGCCCGGAACGCACGAAGTGCAGGTGGCCGCGCCCGGCTACGAGCCTGCGACGCAGGCCGTGGCCATCTCGCGGGGCGTCACGACACGCCTGCAGCTGGCACTCAAACCGGCGTTTCTCGGCGGGACCCTCAGCATCGACACGAGCCCCATCGGGGCGCGCGTGGCGCTCGACGAACGTTTCGTCGGGCTGGCGCCGCTGCGCGACTACGCCGTGGCGCCCGGCAGCCACACCTTGCGGGTCGAACACCCCGGATTCTTGCCGTTTCGCGCCGAGCTGAGCGTCGGCTCCCGCGAGGCGAAGTCGGTCGAAGCCGTGCTGCTGCCCGACCCGGCCGCCGGGCCGCCCGTACCGGCGCCGCACGAGCCCGGTGCGGCGACCCGCGACCGGGAGCCCCGCCCCTCCCGCCGGCCCCTGCGCGCGTGGGGGTACGCGACCCTCGCCGTCGGGCTCGCAGCGGCGGCCGGCGGCGGTGGCGCCAATCTGTACGCGCATTTGCGGGGTCAGGACGTCGGTCGCATCGACGCCCACCAGAGCGACGCCGCCATCTCGCGCGAGTACGCCGCCATCCGCAACGACTACGACACCGGCATGGCCGCGGCCTACGGGCTCTACGGCGGCGGCGCGGCATTCTGCATCACCGGGGCCGTGCTGCTCATCGTCGATGCGGCCACGACCATCGAGCCGCGTCCGCCCCCGCCGGCCGGCGCCGCCTTCACGCCGAGTACGCAACGAAATTGACGCCGCCGCGGTTCGGGTCGAAGCTCCGCCGGCCATGGCTGAGCCGCCCGAACCCAAGGGCCCCGCCGGGCCCCGAGACGCCTCCCACGCCCGCGACACCGCCGAACCCGACGAGTCGGCGCGCCGCCGAGCGCAGGTCGACGACCGCGCGCTCGCGCCGGGCACGCGTTTGCTCAACCGCTTCCGCATCGAGCGGGTGCTCGGCGAGGGCGGCTGGGCTCGGGTGTACGAGGCGTTCGACGAGGCGCTCGGCGAACCCGTGGCGCTCAAGGTGCTGCGGGCCGAGTCGGTCAGCGGCTCCGAGGCGGGCCGACTGGCGGACGAAGTGCGCCTGGCGCGGCGCGTCACCCACCGCAACGTGTGCCGCGTCCACGACCTGTTCGAGGCCGAGGGGCGCTTCTTCGTGTCGATGGAACGCCTCGGCGGGCGCACGCTGCGGCGGCGGCTCCGGCGCGCCCCGAACGGACTGAAACCGCCCGAGGTGTTGCGCATCCTGCGCGACGTCGCGGCCGGGCTTGCGGCCGCTCACGACATCGGCGTGCTCCACCGCGACGTGAAGCCCGAAAACGTGATGCTCACCGAAGAGGGCCGGGCGGTGCTGCTCGACTTCGGCATCGCGCGACCGCTCGACGCGGGCGCCGGCGGTACGCCGGACGACCGCGGCTTCGTCGTCGGCACGCCGGGCTACATGGCGCCGGAGCAGGTGCGCAACGAACCGCTCGGCCCCGCCTGCGACGTGTGGGCCGTGGGGGTGCTCGCCTACGAGATGCTGACGGGGCGGGCGCCCTTTGGCCGCGAGGACGCCACGGCGGCACTCGCGGCGGCGCGCGACGCCGAACCGCCGCCGCTGCCGCAGGGGGGCGGGTCGCCGACCGTGCGAGAGCAACTCGCCACCCTCATCGCCGAGGCCCTGCAGAAGGACCCGCGCGCCCGCCCGCCCGACGGCCGGGCGCTGCT
>CAYRCM010000284.1:0-5975 GCA_964422715.1 uncultured Myxococcales bacterium
CCGCGCCGACTCCGGCCCCCTGACCCTGCCGGCGTGCGGCGGCCCCGGCCGCGGGGCCCCGCCCGGCCGGTCCGCGCGCCCGCCGTCTCGAGCCGCCGCCCTGCCCCATTGCGCCTCCCCCCACGTCTTTTCGGTCGACGGCCCCGGCCCCGGCCCGCTACACTGCCGGCCGACGGCCGCCGCAAGGTGACGGGAGAAAACCATGTCGAAAGCCTTCGTGAAGGACCGCGACGACGACGACGATGACGACGAAGACGACGAGGTGAAGCCGCCCGCAGGCGCACGGGAACCCGGCCGGCCGCGCGAGCGCATCACGCCCGCCGGCCAGCGCGCCTTGCAGAAAGAACGCGACCATCTTTGGACGGTCGAACGGCCGCACATGACGAACGAGGTGGCCGCCGCGGCCGCCCAGGGCGACCGCAGCGAGAACGCCGAGTACCTCTACGGCAAAAAAAGGCTCCGCGAGATCGACCGGCGCATCCGCTTCCTCGACCGGCGGCTCGCGGCCGTGCAGGTCGTGCAGCCGCGGCCCGACGCCGAGGGGCGCATCGCGTTCGGCAGTTGGTTCACGATTCTCGACGAGGACGGCAACGAGTCGAGCTACTGCATCGTCGGCACCGACGAAGTCGACACGCGGGCGCGCCGCATCAGCGAAAAGTCACCGCTCGCGCAGGCCGTGCTCGGCAAGCGGGTGGGCGACGTCGCCACCGTGCGCCGGCCGGCAGGCGAACTCGAAATCGAAGTGCTCAAGGTCTGGTTCGAGCCCTGACCCGGCCGCGGCCAAGGCTCAACCCCAGTCGCCTTCCTGCGGATGCCTGGGTTGCCGACGTCGCTCCCCCCTGCGGCGTGCCCGGAGTACGCCTCGGGGGATCGCTCTTTGGCGCCTCGGGATCCTTTGGAACGCCACGGGGGTTCAGTTGAGCGCCCGATGCCGCTCGGCGATGCCGGCGGCGAGTTCGTCGAGCGCGGCCAGGTCGGCCGGCTTCGGCAGTCCCTTGCAGAGCACCGGCTTCAGCAGTTCGGCCTTGACGTTTGGCAGCAGCGCCGCGAGTTGTTCGGCCGCCTTGCCGCCCCAGCCGTACGAGCCGACGACCCCCAGAAACCGCGCCTTCGGCCGCAGCAGGTTTGCGAGATAGGCCGCGTAGGCCACCTTCGGGTGCGGCCCGGCGATGACCGTCGGCGTGCCGAGCACGATCGTCGCGGCGTCGACGAGCAGCATGGCGAGTTTGCCGATGTCGGGCTCGCCCAGGTTGACCTGCTGCACGCCGACCCCGCGCGCCACGCAGGCATCGACGAAATGCTCGACGAGCCGCCGCGTGCTGTCGTGCATGGAGATGTAGGCCACAACGGCGAGGTTCTGCGGCACGGGCGCCATCCACTCGTCGTAGGCCTGCAGGATGCGCTCGGGCAGGGCGTACACCGGCCCGTGGCTCGGCGCGATGAGGGCCGCGTTCAGCGCGCGCACCTTCTCGATGTTCTTCGCGATGATGCTGCGGAACGGCATCATGATTTCGGCGTAGTAGCGCTTGGCCGCGAGCCACACCTCGGCCTCGGAGGGCGGGGCCAGCACGTCGGCCGTGGCCAGGTGCGAACCGAAGAGATCGCACGAGAACAGGACCCGGCGCTCGGGCAGCCAGGTCAGCATGGTCTCGGGCCAGTGCACCCACGGAAACGCGATGAACTGCAGCGTCAGGTCGCCGAGCGAGTAGCACTCGCCGTCGCCGACGACGCGCACGCGCTCGGGCGGCAGGTCCAGGAGATCGAGCAACATGGGCCGGCCCTTCTCGGACGTCAGCACCACGGCCTCGGGGTAGCGCGCGAGCACGGCCGGCAGCGTGCCGGAGTGGTCCTGCTCGGCGTGGTTCGCGACCACGACGTCGATGCGCTGCACGCCGGCGGCCTCGAGGCGCGCGAACAGCGCTCCGCTCTGCGGCGGGTCGACGGTGTCGATGAGCGCCGTCTTTTCGCTGCCCTGCACGAGGTAGGCGTTGTAGCTCGTGCCGTCGGGCAGCGGGATGAGTTCGTCGAACAGGCGGCGGTCCCAGTCGATGGCCCCGACCCACTGGACGCGGTCGGCAATCGGTCTCGGCTTCATGGGCAAGTCCTTTCGGGCGGCAGCAGGCGGTCGCGGGAGCCGCGGCCCGGGGTGCCACCACGCGGTGCGTCAATGTAGCGAAGCCCGGCCGTTCCGGCTAGGGGTTGAGCGGCGGTGCGGTGACACGCCGCGCCGCGGCGCACGGCGGGGCCCGCCGTGGCCGCGCAGCGGCGGGCCAGGCGGGTCAGCGCCAGAGGGCGGCGAGTTCGGCGGCGTAGCGCTGGGCCACGATGCGGCGTTTGACCTTGAGCGACGGGGTCAGCAGGCCGTTGGCCGTGGTGAACTCTTCGGGCAGCAGGGCGAATTCCTTGATGCGTTCGTAGCCCTTGAAGCCCTTGGAGTGGCGTTCGAGTTCGTCGGCGACGAGGCGGCGTGTTTCGGGTTTCTTCAGCAGTTCTTCGTAGCTGCCCGCCAGCCCCTGGTCGGCGGCCCACTTTTCGATGGCCGCCCGGTCGGGCACGATGAGCGCCACGTTGTACGGCTTGTTCGAGCCGTCGACGTAGACCTGGAGCAGGTAGGGGCTGAGCTGCAACTGTTCTTCGAGCGGGGCCGGCACGACGTACTTGCCGTTTTCGAGTTTGTACTGCTCTTTGAGGCGGCCCGTGATGTAGACGTAGCCCTCGGCGTCCATGCGGCCGCGGTCGCCCGTGCGGAAGCCGCCGTCGGCGGTCATGACCTGCGCCGTTTCTTCGGGCAGGTTGTGGTAGCCCATCATGACGTTGGGGCCGTAGACCACCACTTCGCCGTCGCCCGAGCCGTCTTCGACGGCTGTCGTGTCGATGACCACGCGCACGCCCGGGATGGCCTTGCCGACCGACCCGATCTTGCGGTTGCCGCGGTAGTTGGCGCAGGCGATGGGGCTCGTTTCGGTGAGCCCGTAGCCCTCGTAGACGAGGATGCCGACGCGGTCGATGAATTCGGCGACCTCGGGCGACAGCGCCGCGCCGCCCGAAAACGCGTACTTGAGCCGGCCGCCGAAGCGCTCGCGCACCTTGGAGAACACGAGTTTGTCGAGCACCTTGTGCTTCACGTCGAGCGCCATCGAGGTGCGCCCTTCAGCCGCGAGCGCCCGGCGCTTGCCCTGATTCTCCATGGCGGCGTCGAACAAGGCTTTTTTGAGCCCGCCCGCCGCGGCCATCTTCTTGTTGAGGCCGTCGTAGATCTTGTTGAAGATGCGCGGCACGCCGACCATGACGGTGGGCCGCACTTCGCCGAAGTTGTCGACGAGCTTCTCGATGGACTCGGCAAAGGCCACGCTGGCGCCCATGCTCAGCATGACGTGCAGCTCGACGGTCTGGCCAAACGAGTGCGCCCAGGGCAGGAACGACACGCACGTGTCGTCGGGTTCGAGCGGGAAGATCTCGTGCACCGCGTTGACGTTGGACACGAAATTGCGGTGCGACAGCAACACCCCCTTCGGCTTGCCGGTGGTACCCGACGTGTAGATGAAGCCGCACACGGATTCGGGATCGATGTCGGCGACGGGCGCCGGGGTGGCGCGCCCGGCCGCTTCGAGCGCCGCGTAGCTCTGCGGATCGCTTTCGGGCAGCGCCATGCAGTAGACGGCCTTGAGGTTGCCCATGCGGCCGGCCCAATCGCGCACTTGGTCGTAGATGGCGCGCGTGGACACGATGAGCAATTCGGCGTTGGAATCGCGGACGATGTATTCCCAGTCGACGGCGAGCTGGTGCTCGTACATGGGCACGAAGCGCGCGTCGAGCCCATAGGTGGCGTAGGCCGCCACGGCCCATTCGGTGCGGTTACCGGCGATGAAGGCAACGCTGTGACCGGCCCGGATGCCGGCCGCGGCCAGGCCGCCGCGCAAGTCTTCGACGCTCTTGCCGAATTCGGCGTAGGTGCACCAAGTCCAGACCCCGCCGCGCTTCGTGCCGAACAACCGCCGCGGCCCGAAGGCTGCGACCGACTTGCGCTGCATGTCGACGAGGTCCTTGTATTTCGCGATCCCCATGGCCTCTATCCCCCTCTGTTGCGCCCAATACGGCGGTGCGACGTTCTGGAGCGGCGCTATCCTCGCATCGTGCCCGGCGGGGGTCAACCGTTTTGCCCGTTCGTGGGCCCGCGGTGCGCAAAAGCGATTGACACGGCGGCCCGAACTTCATTATGTCAAGGCCGCCCAGCACATCGGGGTCGGAGCTGCCGCCCGGTCGCCGGCAGCCCTGAGCCGCCTCGCTGTGGAGGCCCGCCGCACCCCGACTGGTCGTCGTACCGACGGAGAGATGCCTCATGTCCAAACGCGTCCCGGGCGAGCGCGCGCCCGAATTCGAGCTCAAAGACCAGGACGGCCGCGTCGTGCGCCTGGCCGACCTGCGCGGCCGCAAGGTCCTGCTGTACTTCTTTCCGAAGGCCGACACGCCCGGCTGCACCACCCAGGCCTGCACCATCCGCGATGCCAAGGGTCTCTTCGAGCGCAACGGCATCACGCCGTTCGGCATCAGCCCCGACCCGGTCGACAACCAGAAGAAGTTCGAGGGCAAGCACCACCTCAACTTCCGGCTGCTCAGCGACCCCGACCACCAGGTGGCCCTCCAGTACGGCGCCTGGGGCGAAAAGACGCTCTACGGCCGCTCGTTCGAGGGGCTCGTGCGCTCCGCGTTCCTCATCGACGCCGAGGGCCGCATCACGCACACCTGGTACAAGGTGAAGCCGCAAGACACCGTGAAAAACGCCCGTGCCGCCCTTGGCATCTCGTAGCAAAGCCGCCCGCCCGCCGGCGCCCCGGGCGCCGGGCCAGCCCCTGGCGTACGTCGTGGCCGGGGCCACGCTCCCCGTGGCAAGCCACTACCTGCGTTCGCTCGAATCGCTCGCCGCCGAGGCCGGCATCGGCGTCGTGCACGCCGCCGAAGAGATCCTCGCCACCGACATCCACCGCAGCGACATCTCGGCCTGGTTTCTCGCGAGCACGACGGCGCCGCGCTGGATGGGCAAGGGCGGCCAAGACGCCTGGGAAGCCACGTTTGCGAGCGCCTTCGGGCTGTGCGGGCCGGTCTTCGCCCACGACCGCGCGGGCAAGGCGCTCCACGCCGCGCTGCGCCACATCGCGGCGGGCGGCTGCCGTTTCGCGATCGTCGGGGCCTTCGAGAAGTGCAGCGACGAACACGAAGGCGAGGCCGCGGCCGACCGCCAGCTCGACCCCGTCTTGCGGCTCTGGGGCTGGACCTGGCGCACGGCCTGCGCGTGGCAGGCAGCGCGCTACGCCGAGCGGCACGGCATCGAGCCCGGGCAGCTGCACGCGGCGGCGCTCTTCGACGCGCTGCAGGCGGCGCCGCCCGGCAGCCCGGCCGCGGCCGTGCGGGAGCGGCTGGCCAAAGCCGCCCTGCGGCCGGCCGCCGACCCGCTGACGCAAGCCGATTTTGCGCCGACCGGGCGCGACGGCGCGGCCTTCGTGCTGCTCGCGGCGCCCGAGCTCGGGCCCGTGCTGCCCGCCCCGCGCGTGGCGTTCTACGCCTCCGAAGAAGCCACGGCCCCCTCCGAGTTCTGGACGAACCCGGCCGAGTCGGGCTACCCGGCGCTGCGGGCCGCGGCGGCGCGCGCGTTTGCGGCCGCGGCCTGCACCCCGATGGCCGTGCGCCTCGCCGCGCTCGACAACGCCTGCGCGCCGCTCACGCCGCTCGTGCTCGAAGAGACGGGGCTGCTCGCCGCCCCCGCCGTCGCCGCGTTGCAGGCCGCCGGCGCGGCCCTCGGCCCGGGGCCCTACGACGCGCTGCGGCCGCTCGCGCTCCCGCGCCCCGACGCCGCGCCGCTCGTCGTCAACCCCGCGGGCGGAGCGGCGGCCACGGGGATGCTCGGCGGCGCGGCCGGCCTCTACCGGCTCACGGCGCTCGTCGAGCGGCTGCGCGCGGCCCCGGCCGACGCGCCCCTC
>CAYRCM010000285.1:0-5939 GCA_964422715.1 uncultured Myxococcales bacterium
CCGGCGCCCGCGCGCTCTTCCGCGTCGGGCGCTTCGCCTTCAGCCACCCGGCCGCGGCGCCGCTCACGACGCCCGCCGCGCGCGCCCTCGTCCGCGACCTCGTCGTCGCTCTCCAAACCTGGCGCGCGGCCCGCGCCGCGTGGCTGCCGGGGCGACCCACGGCGAGCGGGCCGGCCGGCCGCCACAATCCGGAGTGACAGGCCACCCCGCCTGACGCTATCATGCCCAGGCTTCACAACAGCGCGGCCGCGCGGCGGGCCGTGACGGGAGGGGCGCCCATGCAGCGTCGTTTCGGGTTCGTTCCTATCGGCCTCCTGCTCTTCACCCTGGCGTGCATCGCGTGTGGCGGTGACGGCGGCGTGCAGCTGCCCCGCCAAGACGCCACCGATGCGGGCGACGGCGTCGGGGTCGACCTCGACGCCGGCAGCCCGGGCGACCTGCCCGGTGTGCCGGACGGCCTGCAGTTCGACACGGGCGACGCCGGTGGTGCCGGCGACACGCTGGCCCCCGACAGCACGGCCGTCTGTCCGGGCTGCTTCGGCTGGCCGTGCCGCGGCAACGGCGACTGCATCAGCGGCTACTGCGTGCAGGGCCCGGCGGGCGACGTCTGTACCCGCACCTGCGACGAGTCGTGCCCCGACGGTTGGCGTTGCGTCCAGGCGGCGACGGCCCCCGACCTCGTCTACGTCTGCGTGCCCATCAACGCGCTCCTGTGCCGGCCTTGCCTGAGCCACGACGACTGCCGCCAGGCGTTCGGCGAAAGCGCCGACTACTGCGTGCCGCTCTCGCCCGAAGCCGGCAGCTTCTGCGGCGGGGCCTGCACGGCCAAAGAAAACTGCCCCGCCGGCTACGACTGCCGTGAGGTGCAGGTGCCCGATGTCGGCGCCGTGCAACAGTGCGTGCCCGAAGCCGGCGAATGCCAGTGCGCGCCGCGCGACCTCGGCAGCGGGGCGGCCACCACCTGCCTTGCCACCAACGAGATCGGCGCCTGTGCCGGACGGCGCCTCTGCGCGGCCGACGGGCTCACGGCGTGCGACGCCCCGACGCCGGTCGCCGAAGTCTGCGATGCCTTCGACAACGACTGCGACGGGCTCGCCGACGACGGCGTGGCCGGGCTGCCCTGCTACACGCAGAGCCCGTTTGGCCAGTGCCTCGGCGCCGTCACGTGCGAAAACGGCGAAGAACGGTGCGCCGGGCCGCTTGCCCAGGCCGAAGCCTGCGACGCCCTCGACAACGACTGCGACGGTCAGACCGACGAGGAGTTCCCCGACGCCGACGGCGACGGCACGGCCGACTGCGTCGACGGCGACCGCGACGGCGATGGCATCCCCGACGGCGACGACAACTGTCCGCTCGTCACGAACCCCGACCAGGGCAACTTCGACCTCGACTCCATGGGCGATGCCTGCGACCCCGACGACGACAACGACCAGAGCCCCGATGCCGACGACTGCGCCCCGCTCGACGCCTCCATCCGGCCCGGGGCGCTCGAAATCTGCAACGGCATCGACGACAACTGCGACGGCTTCGCCGACGAGGGCTTCTCCGACCTCGACGACGATGGCGAAGCCGACTGCGTCGATCTCGACGACGACGGCGACGACGTGTTCGACGAGGTCGACAACTGCCCGGTGACCCCCAACGCCGGCCAGTTCGACGCCGACGGCGACGGCATCGGCGACGCCTGCGAGGAAGACACCGACGGCGACCTCGACCCCGACCTGACCGACTGCGCCCCGCTCAATCCGGACGTCCACCACGGCATGAGCGAGCAGTGCAACGCCATCGACGACAACTGCAACGCCATCGTCGACGAGGGCTACCCCGACACCGACGCCGACGGGGTGGCCGACTGCCGCGACGGCGACGACGACAACGACGGGCTGCCCGACGAGGAAGACAACTGCCCGCTGCACCCGAACGGCGCGCAGACCGACTTCGACGGCGACGGCCAGGGCAACGCCTGCGATGGCGACGACGACAACGACGGCTTCGAAGACCCCGACGACTGCTCGCCCTTCGACGCGTCGGTCTATCCCGGCGGCGCCGAGGCCTGCGACGGGCGCGACAACGACTGCGACACGCAGGTCGACGAGGCGGGAGCCGACGGCTGCACGGTGTACTTCTACAACGGGGACAGCGATGCCTACGGGCTCGAGTTGCTCTCGGCCTGCCTCTGCGTGCCGGCCGCGCCGTTTTCGGCCATGCAGCCCGGCGACTGCGACGACGCCAACGCGCAGGTGTTCCCCGGGGCCACCGAGGTCTGCAACAACCGCGACGACAACTGCGACGCCGTGGCCGACGAATCCGGCGCGCTCGGCTGCACCGACTGGTATCTCGATGCCGACGGCGACCGTTTCGGCGGGGCCGAGACGGCCTGTCTTTGCCGCGCGCAGACCGGCTACGCGCCGGCCGGCGGCGACTGCGCCGAGGACGACCCGGCCATCTACCCCGGCCGTCCCGAAACCTGCAACGGCGTCGACGACGACTGCGACGGCGACACCGACGAGACCTTTGCCGACACCGACGGCGACGCGCTCGCCGATTGCGTCGACCCCGACGACGACGGCGATGACGTGCTCGACGCCGAGGACAACTGCCGGCTGACCCCCAACCCCGGCCAGGACGACGCCGACGGCGACGGCACGGGCGACGCCTGCGAGAACGACACCGACGGCGACGGCGACCCGAACGCGAGCGACTGCGGGCCCGACGACCCGAGCGTGCACCACGGCGCCCCCGAGGCCTGCAACAACGTCGACGACAACTGCAACACGCTCATCGACGAAGGGTTCCCCGACGCCGACGGCGACGGGCTCGCGAACTGCGTCGACCCCGACGACGACGACGACGAAGTGCTCGACGAGGCCGACAACTGCGTGCTCGCACCCAATCCGGCGCAGGTCGACGCCGACGGCGACGGCCGGGGCGATGCTTGCGACGACGACGACGACAACGACGGCTTCGTCGATGCCGTCGACTGCCGGCCGCTCGACGCGGCCGTCTATCCGGGGGCCGAAGAAGTCTGCGACGGCGCCGACAACGACTGCGACAGCCAGGTCGACGAGGCCGGGGCCACGGGCTGCAACACCTACTACTACAACGGCGACGGCGACGGCTTCGGGCTCGAATTGGCCTCCCAGTGCCTGTGCGTTGCCACCCCGCCGTTTTCGGCGGCGCGCGCCGGCGACTGCGACGACACCAACCCACAGGTCTTCCCCGGCGCCAACGAGTACTGCAACGGCCGCGACGACGACTGCGACGGCGCCGAAGACGAGGCCGGCGCCATCGGCTGCGCCGACATGTACGCCGACGGCGACGGCGACGGCTACGGCGGCACGGCGACGCTGTGTCTCTGCGCGGTCATCGAGGGCTACGCCGAAGACCCGGGCGACTGTGCCGACGACGACCCGGCCGTCAACCCCGGCCATGCCGAGGTCTGCAACGGCGCCGACGACAACTGCAACGGGCGTATCGACGAGGGCTTCCCCGACCTCGACGGCGACGGCACGGCCGACTGCGTCGACACCGACGACGACGGCGATGGCATCGCCGACGGGGCCGACAACTGCCCGGTGACGGCGAACCCGGGCCAGCAGGACGCCGACGGCGACGGCCGCGGCGACGCGTGCGAAGACGACACCGACGGCGACCTCGACCCCAACACGAGCGACTGCGCGCCGACGAACCCCGCCATCCACCACGGGGCGGCCGAGGTGTGCAACGGCATCGACGACAACTGCAACGGGCAGATCGACGAGTGGGTGCAGACCACCTTCTACCGCGACAACGACGGCGACGGCTACGGCACCCCGTCCGAGACCCAACAGGCCTGCACGCGTCCCACGGGCTTCGTCACGGCGGGCACCGACTGCAACGATTTCAACGCCGGCATCCACCCCGGTGCCACCGAAATCTGCAACGATCTCGACGACAACTGCGATGGCCGGGCCGACGAGGGCCTCGCCACCGTCCCGATGTGCATCGACGTCGACGCCGACGGCTTCGGCGCGCGCGGCAGCCAGGTGTTCCGCTACTGTCTCCACGACACCGACGACGACGGGCAGTACGACGAAGCGAAGGCCGGCTACTCGCTCACCTGCGACGACTGCCGCGACTCCGATTCCACGGTGTACCCGGGCGCGCCCGAGCTGTGCGACGGGCTGCTCAACAACTGCAACGGCAGTGTGCCCGACATCCAGTGCCCGACGGTGTGCGCCGGCAGTTGGCCCGTACTGCTCGGGTCCACGAGCGGCTACCCGACCGTGGCGCAACTCGACAGCGACAACGAACTCGAAGCGGTCGCCGTCGGCAACGGCCAGGCGCTGGCCCTCAACCACGACGGCTCGGTGCTGTGGCGTTCGAGCGTTTCGGTGAGCTACAGCCACCCCGTGCTCGCCGACCTGAACCGCGACGGCACGCTCGACGTGGTCGTCAACACGCACAGCGGCACCATCGTGGCGTTCAACGGCGCCGACGGCGCGACGCTCGCCACCTACACCACCAGCACGTCGCGCGGCTACTACGAGGGCGCGGCCTTCGACGTCGACCACGACGGTATCGTCGACTTGCTCACGAACGGCTCGGCGCCCTACAAACTGCTGCTCCTGAACGCCGACCTGACCGTCAAGGCCACCGTCAACCTCGATGTGCCGGCCCCCGAATACTACGGGCTCGCGCCCGTGTTGGTGGCCGACCTCGATGGCAACGGCACGCCCGAAATCGGCATCGGCACCGGCAGCTGGGGCTGCACGCTCGGCAGCAACTGCATCGCCAAGTTCCGGGTCTACAACGCGAACGGCAGCGCCTACAGCGACCCCGCGACGCAGTTCGTCGTGCCCTTTGCCAACACGGGCTACGCGGGCGAGGGCCACTTCCCGCTGCTCTCCGACCTCGACGGCGACGGCACGGCCGAAATCTACCACCAGTTCTCCAACAAATCCGGGCCCTCGCAGGGCATGGTGTGGAGCGTCGACGGCAGCGAACACGCGCTGTCCGGGAGTTTCGGCGTGGGCTACCCCATCCTGGCGCCGCTCACGGCCGACGGCTTGCTCGACCTCGCGGGATCGCTGCGCCAGGTGGGCGGCGCCGTCGTCGACATCGAGGGCGACGGGGTCTACGAGGTGTTCCGCTTTGCCGACGGCGGCCTTTCTGCCTACCGCGGCACCACCCGCCTCGACGGCTTCCCGGTGCTCGTGCCCGGTTCGTATGCCCCCGTGGCCACCGACCTGAACCGCGACGGGCGGCTCGACCTCGTCTACCTCGGCGGCTCCAACGCGTCGGTCAACTGCTACACGCTCGGCGAGGGCACCTACGCCGACCGCCGCGTGCTGAACGCCGGCTTCCACGACGCGCACGGCCGCAACGCCTACCGCACGGGCAACTACGACCCGTTCGAGCCGAACGACATCCGCGGCACGGCGTTCGACCCGGCCACCACGACCGACCCGCTCCGCGAGTCGCGCGCCCTGCCGCTCGCCCCCTTCCGCGATCAGTATTCGAGCGGCGGCGGCTGGAGCCGCAAACTCTGGTCGCTCATCGGCGAGGCCGGCGACCGCGACTTCTACGTGCAGTACGGCACCATCATCAGCCTGAGCCTGCAGCGGCCGGCCGCGGGCACCGACGTCGACCTCTACCTACACATGTACCGACAGGTGGGTGGGGTGTGGACCTATATCACCACCTGGTCGAGCACGGGCACGGGCAACGAGGGCATCAGCTGCCACTCCACGACGCCCTGTCCGAGCTGGGACTACAACGGCACCTACAAGATGTTCCTCATCGAAGTGCGCGGCAAGACGACCGGCGACTACGGTCCCACCCCCTACGTGCTCACCACGACCTGGGCGAACTGAGGCCACGTCGCCTTCCTGCGGACACCTGTGTTGCCTTCGTCGTTCCCCCCTGCGGCGTACCCGAAGTACGCCCGGGGGGATCGC
>CAYRCM010000286.1:0-5930 GCA_964422715.1 uncultured Myxococcales bacterium
CGCCGCCGCCCGGGCCGCCGCCCGGGCCATAGGGGCGGGTCTGCACCCGCCCGGCCGCCCGCGCATTCCGGGCCGACCCGCAGGGCGAAACGGCCGCCAACGCCCGCGCGGCCGAACGCCCCGGCACCGTCCAACCGCGCGGCGACGAAGAGAGAACATACCGTCCCGATTGACGCCCGAACGCATTCGGCGCAGACTCACGCCGTCATTCTCGGGCCGAGCTGGGCTCGGGCGACGATGGGTCGAGCGCGCGGCGGCAAGCCAGGAGGGCCCGGGCTGCCCCGACGGCCTCGACTCTGTGGCAGAAGGAGAAGCGCATGGGTAGGCGAGTGTTTCGTGGGGCGCTCTGCGCCCTGGTGGCGACGGCGGCTGTCGCCCTCGTGCCGACGCGGGCGTCGGCGGCGGGCGGGGATTTCAAAACCATCGACTTTGCGGCCGCGGCCCCCTTCACCTACACCCACCAGACGGGCGGGGGGGCCTACAACGACCGCACGGTGGGCGACTACAAGGATGTCACCGAGCAGCTCGAAGGCGCGCAGTTCGTCTGTGGCGACATCGTCACCTACCTCGCGCAACTCGAAATCGAGGCCGCGCCGGTCGACGCGAACCAGACGGCGGAGTTGAACTTCCGCTTCCTCGGCAACAGCACGGGCCAGGCGGGTGCGGCCCACGCCGAGGTGGTCGGGGTGCGCATCAACTACGGCATGGTCGAGAACGGCGACAACGGCACGGGCGTGAACCCGGGCGTCGCCGCGTACGGGCTCGACTCCGGCTGCGGGGACGACCGCGGCAGCACGGCTACCCTGCTCACGCAATCGCTTTCGCGGCCGCTGTTCGAGAACGGCAGCGAACTGCTCGCGACGGTGCACGTCGACGACCTCGAGGCCGGCGAGAAGGTCGTGGTGCGCATCGACACGCGGCTCGCCTGCAAACCCGGCACCAGTCCCACGGGCAACCTGCAGGGGCAGCTCGACAGCGCCCGGCTGGTGGCGGTCGGCGGCGTGCCGCTCGCCAACCCGGAGACCATTGGCTCGGGCCAGCAGACCATCCCCTTCCTGCGGGTCGGCGACATCTTCGGTGCCGGCGAGGGCCTGCTCCAGGTCTCGAAGTCGGTCGTGCAGTGGGACGCGCGCTGCAGCGACGGCGGCCAGGAACAGATCACCGTCGAGTTCGGCGGTGCCGTGCGCTACTGCTACCTGCTCACGAACCCGGGAACCTATCCCACGTACGACATCAGCATCCGCGACGACAATGCGACGCCGGGTGACCCCAGCGACGACTTCATGGTCACCATCGAGGGCCTGACGAACATCGACGGCCAGGGCGATCTCGGCGACCTCGCGGCCGGCGCCACGGCCGTCGGCTCTGCCCTGCGCGTGCCCATGAGCACCGGGACGGTGACGAACATGGCCCACGCTTCCGGCAACAACGGCTTGCGCGGCGGCAGTGCCCAGGTCCTCACGGCCGAAGACACGGCCACGGTCATCGTCACGGCCGTTTCCAACCGGGAACCCGTGGCCAATCCCGACGTGCTCAGCATCCCCGAAGATGCCAGCGGTACGGTTTCCGTGGCCACCAACGACACCGACCCCGACGGCAACCTCGACCTCGGCAGCATCACGATCGCGACCGATCCCCTGCACGGGACCCTGGAGGATCTGGGCAACGGGGTCTTCGTGTACACGCCGGCCGCCGACTACACGGGCGAAGACAGCTTCGACTACGAAATTTGCGACACCGCGGGGCTCTGCGTCACGGGCACCGTCACGGTCTACGTGGCGACCGTCAACGACCCGCCGTTTGCCGAGGCCGACTACGCGGCCGGGCTCGAGGACATGCCCATCGTCGTCAACGTGGCCGGCAACGACTACGATCCCGACGGCGAACTCGATCTCCAGAGCGTCGTCTGGGTCACCGAGCCGGCGAACGGCACGCTCGTCGCCAACGGCGACGGCACCTTCACCTACACGCCGCGCGCCGACTTCTTCGGCAGCGACTCCTTCTCGTACCAGATCTGCGACGACGGTGGGCTCTGCGTCACGGCCCTCGCGGCCATCGACGTGGCGCCCGTCAACGACCCGCCGCTGGCCGAAAACGACTGGGTCGAGACGTCCGAAGACGAGTTCGTGGTCATCGTGGTCGCCGAGAACGACAGCGACGTCGACGGCAACCTCGCCCCGACGACGGTCGTCACCGTGACCCTGCCCACGAACGGCACCATCCTCAACAATGCCGACGGCACGATGGTGTACACGCCGTTCAAGGACTACTACGGCCCCGACCAGTTCATCTATCGCATCTGCGACACCGAGTTCCTCTGCGCCACCGCGGTCGTCGACATCGTCGTGAACCCCGTCAACGACCCGCCCTATGCCATCGACGACTTCGCGCAGACCGACGAAGACGCGTCCGTCGAAATCGACGTGCTGCTCAACGACAGCGACGTCGACGGCGACGTGCTCGCCGGCACCGTCTTCCTCTTCGGGCCGCCCGAACACGGGACGGCCACCTACAACGAAGATGGGGTGTTCCTCTACGTGCCCGAGGCCAACTACTTCGGCCGGGACGTGTTCCTCTACACGCTGTGCGACGAGGGATACCTGTGCACCACGGCCACGGTGACCGTGCTCATCGCCTCCATCAACGACGCCCCGGTCGCGGCCGACGACGCCGTCACCGTGGAAGAGGACGGGCGCATCGTCATCCCGGCCACCGACAACGACAGCGATATCGACGGCAACCTGGCGGCGGCCACCGCTGCCTTGGCGTCGCCTCCGCTCCACGGCACGGTCACGGCCAACGGCGACGGCACGTTCCTCTATGTGCCGTACCCCAACTACTACGGCTCCGATTCGTTCACCTACACGGTGTGCGACGCCGAGAGCGTCTGCGCCACGGCCACGGTGACGATCACGGTCACGCCGGTCAACGATCGGCCCACCGCGACCGACGACATGTACACGGCGTACCAGGACACCCCGCTCACGGTGACTGCGCCGACCGTGCTGGCGAACGACAGCGACATCGACGGCGACCCGCTGAGCGTCGCCGCCTTCGACGCCACCAGCGCCTTTGGCGGCACCGTCAACGTGGCCCCCGGCGGCACGTTCACGTTCACGCCGCGGGCCGGGTTCTGCGGCTACGACAGCTTCACGTACACCGTGTCCGACGGCAATGGCGGCACCGCGCTCGCCACCGTCGTCATCACGGTCGAGGCCGTCAACAACCGCAGCATCGCCGTGACGCTGAGCGACTTCACCCTGCTGAACCGCATCGGGCTCACGGGGCGCTTCGACATCGCGAACCACAGCGGCGCCTACGACGTGCAGATCATCGACGCGAACATCGAGGTGCAGCACAAACTTTCGAGCGCTCGGACCTGGAACTTCGCGGCCCTCGTGCCGGGCAGTTGCTCCTTCATGCCGGCCCCGCTGTTCGTGGTCAACACGACCGCGAGCGTCGGCTTCCGCGATTGTCGCCTGCTCACCCAGATTCCGGCCAACAGCACGGTGCGGGTCACCGTCAACGTGCGCATCTTCGGCCGCATCAAGGGGGCCAAGGACGGCGGCTGGTATCTGTCGCGGCTCTCGAAGGAGTACTAGCGATGACCCGGCCGAACCGGCGCAGGGCGCACGACGCCACGCGCTGCGGCGCCCGGGCCTCCGGCACTCTCGTCCGGCCGACGGCGCGGCGTTTGCCCGCCCGCGGCCATCGAACGGCAGTACGCATCGCGGCCCACGGCCGCGTTGAGGAAGGACCGAGATCATGAAGATGTGGAGCACGACGCAGACCATCTTGCGAGGGAGCGCCATTGCGGCGTTCTCGGCGCTGCTCTTGGTGTTTTCGGCGCCCGGCTGCAAGGACTCCGGCGGCGGCGGCGCCCCGGACACGGGCGGCGGCGGGCCGGACATCGTCGAGCCCCAGCCGGTCAAGCGCTTCGAGCTGGCCGTCGGCGGCCCGGCCCACGAGGCCGGCCGCGCGGTCCAGCAGATCTCCGACGGGGGCTACATCGCCTGTGGGCAGAGCGAGTCGACCGGCGACACGCACGACGATGCGTTCCTCTTCCGGGCCACCCGCGAGGGCGAGCTCGTCTGGAAGAAGTGGTACGGCGGCACCGGCATCGAGTTCTGCCACAGCGTCGTCGAGACGCCCGACCACGGCTTCCTGCTCGTCGGGACCACGACGTCCACGGGCGCCGGACTCGAAGACGTCTACATCATCCGCACCGACGGCGACGGCACCATGGTGTGGGAGAAAACGATCGGCGGCGCCGGCAACGACGCGGGCTTCTCCGTGATGCGCGCCATCGACGGCGGGTACCTCATTGCGGGCGACACGTTCGTCGGGGAAGAGGGCGACAGCAACGTGCTCGTGGCGAAGCTCGACGAGGACGGCGCCCTCGTCTGGCAGAAGACGTACGGTGGCGAGCTCGGCGACTTCGGGCGCAAGATCATCCAGACCTTCGACCGCGGGCTCATCGTGGCGGGCTACACGTTCTCCAGCGGCGCCGGCAGCACCGACGGCTACCTGCTGCGGCTCAACAACGTGGGCGACCTGCTCTGGGAGAAGACCTACGGCTCGGCCGAAGCCGAGTACATCGACAGTGCCGCGCTCGCCGACGATGGCGGCTTCGTGCTCGTCGGCTACCAGTGGATCCCCGAGGAAGAGAAAAACGGCCTCTTCGCGGTCAAGACCGACGCGGGCGGCAACCAGCAGTGGGCGCGCAACTACCATGCCGGCCGCGACACCTATGGTCACGGCGCCATTGCCATTCCGGGCGACGGCTTCCTGTTCGTCGGGCACATCTCCTCGCGCCACGAGGACGACGTGTTCCTGCTGCGCACCGACGCCATGGGCCGCCGCATCTTCCGCCGGCCCATCGGCGGCAATCAGTCCGACGAAGCCATCAATGTGGCCCCCACCGACGACGGCGGCTTCATCATCGTCGGCGACACGTCTTCCTACGGCGCCGGCGACGAAGACATGTACCTCCTCAAGACCGACCGCAACGGCTTCAGCTTCGAGTAGCCGCGTGCCCCGCGTGTGACGGCCCGGCGCCCCGATGCCGGGTCGTTCCTGCCGCCTCCCCGCCCGTCTTGCGGCCCGGCCCGCGGCCCGCCGCCGTACGCCCCCGGCCGCGCCCGCGTCGGCCGCGCCGCCGCCCGGGCCGCCGCCCGATCCGTAGGGGCGGGTCTGCACCCGCCCGGCCGGGCGCCGGAAACGCCCGCCGTGCCTGTGCTATTCTCTTCCCGGGAACGGCCCCGCCCGCCCGGCCGCCCGATCGGTAGGGGCGGGTCTTGACCCGCCCGGCCGAGTTGCCGGGCGCCGACCGGCTGACGAGGTTCAGTTCTTTGGCGCCGGCCGCGACGTGCGCGTCGGCGTCCACGGCCCGGGGCGGCGCCGCGCCGCCTGGCGCGCTGGAGATGTTGCGATGGAAGACTGGATCGTTTCCGACCCGCAGATTCTCTCGGGCAAGCCGTGCATTCGGGGCACCCGAATCAGCGTGGCGTTCATCTTGGAACTGCTCGCGAGCGGGGCGGCGCCGAACGACATCCTCGCTGCCTATCCGCAACTGCCGGCCGAGGGCCTGGCCGCGGCGTTTCGCTACGCGGCGCGGGCCATGCGCAACGAGGCCCTCTGGGAAGTCCGGCTGTCGGCATGAAGCCGCTCGACTTCCCTTTGCTCGCCGACGAGAACATCCATCCCGAGGTCGTCGCCGCCCTGCGGTTGCGCGGCCGGGACGTGCGCACGGTGGCCGCTCTGCAGCTCGCAGGCTGTCCCGACCGGGAGATTCTGCGCCACGCCTTTGCGCTGGGGCGCGTGGTGCTCACGCACGACGCGGATTTCGGCGCCCTCGCGATTTTCGCGGGCGAGCCCTACGTGGGCATCGTCCACCTCCGGCCTGGCCACATCCGACCCGAGGTCGTGCT
>CAYRCM010000287.1:0-5891 GCA_964422715.1 uncultured Myxococcales bacterium
CGAGCGCTAGACCGGGAAAGTCAAGAGGGCGTGTCGCCGGAGCCGCCGCTGTCGCGGGCGTCGGCCGAACCGGCGTCGGCCGGCGCCCCGTCGCCGCCCGCGGCGTCGGCTGCATCGCCCGGGCCGGCATCGGGGGCCGTCGTGTCGCCCGGCCCCGCCACGTCGGCTGCGGGCTCGGGCAGGGGCGCCGACAGCACGTGGACCACGGTCGTCGCGGGCAGGCTGCGCATCTGGCCGTCGTCGACGACGAGGTCGAAGGCGTAGTCGCCGGGCGTGAGGGGCATGAAGAACGCCTCGGCGAACGTGGCCTGCTGCAGCGCCACGTAGGGCCCGGCCGACTGCGACCAGCGGTAGGTCAGCGCGTCGCCGTCGGGGTCGGTGCTCGCGGACCCGTCGAGAAACACCGTGACGCCCACCACCCCGTCGAGTTCGGCGGGGGCCACGGCCACGGGCGCGCGGTTTTCGGGCGGCGGCGGCTCCTCTCGGCCAAAGCGTTCGGCGATGCTCACCCAGAAGCCCTCGTCGGGCCCCTCGTAGCCGAGCGCCCAGATGCCGATGCCGCCCAGGTCCTGTTCGTTCACGTAGCCGAGCTTCAGGTCGAAACTCTCGGGATTGTCGCACCACAGTTGGTGCCAGTCGCCGCCCGCCTGGTAGACGACGTAGGGCGTCTGGCTGTGCGCATCCCACTGCCAGCCGCCGTGCGCGGCCGCGATGGCCGCCGCCTCCTCGTAGAACATGGCGTCGCCGCTCGTGCCGGTGACCTTCGTGCCCGGAATCTCGCTGCTCGTCGCGATCCAGTCGAAACCGTACCACGGCAGCCCGAGCCAGAACTTCGCACGGTTTTCGGCCCCGCCGTATTGGAGGTAGTCCTGCACGGTCCACTGCACGGTGTACTGGCCCCAGATGCTGCCGCGGCTGAGCGGGCTCACGGGCCCCGGATTGCCGCCCGAGTAGTGGTAGTTGTAGGCCATGATCATGAGGCCGTCGGACAGCTCGGCGAGTTGGTCATAGTCGAAGGCCGCCGACCAATCGACGGCCGGCGTGGCGAGGGTCACTTCGAGCGCCGGGTCGACGGCATCGAGCGCCGCGGCGAGGCTGGCGACAAACGCCGTGAGCCCGTCGCGCGCGGCCCCCGGCACCCCCTCGAAGTCGATGTTGACGCCGTCGGCCCCGCCTTCGAGGACGAGGGCCCGAATGGTCTCGACGGCCCGTGCCGAATTTGCGGGGGTGGTGAGCAAGGTGCGCAGGCTGTCGGAACTCATGTTCGTGAGCGTCAGGTGCACGCGCACGCCGTTTTCGTGGGCCTCGGCGACGAGTTCCTGGCAAAACGTGTCGCACCAGCCGCGCCGCTCGCTCGTGGCCTCGCCGCTCGACGTGATGCCGACCGAGAAGTAGGCGAGATGCGTGAGCCCGTCCCAGTGCCAGCGGTCGTACGAGAATTCCCAGTAGGGCAGGTAGCCGTAGACGACGCGTTCGAGCGTTTCGCCCGACTTCGGCGTCCCGGGCTCGACGGCCCGGACGGCCGGGGCGGCCGAGTACTGCCCGAACCGCCGCAGTTGATCGGCGTGCGGCGCCGTTTCGGGCCCGGCGAGGGGTGCGCCGCCAGCCCATGCCGGACCGGCGGACCAAACGCTCAACCAGACGGCGGCCAACGTGCGAAGCCAGCTCATGCCTGCCTGCCTTGCCCCCGCCGTTCGGGGCGGGGCCGCGGGCCGCCGCATCGGACGCCGGCGACCCGGCGCTAGTCTACGGCGGAAGCGCCCACGTCCGAAAGGGCGCGCGCCGGATGCGTGACATTTCCCGCACGGCGTCGTAGCGTTTTCGGCATGCGGCGCCGGGACCCCGACGCCGCGGCGCAAACCGGAGGATGCTCCCATGCGACAGCGCTCGGCCGCCCTGTTCCTCTGCCTGTGCGTGACGTTGGCCGGAGCCGCGCCGGCCCGGGCCGGCGACCCGTTCGGCTTCAGCGACCTCTTCTTTGGCCGCAGCATCCAGAAGACGACCAAGTCGCGGCGTGCCGAACTCGGGCTGCGGTTCTCGATAGCGCCCGTGAAAGCCGTCATGCAGCACGAGGTCGACGGGCTGCGCCAACAGGTCGCCGAGCAGTGCCCCGAGTGCAACGCGGTCATCGACCAGGCCATTGCACGGCACGTCACGCCGCAGGCCGTGCGCACGGCGAACTCGCCCGAGGCACTGCGCAGTCTCATCGAACAGAAGGCCGGCGGCACGCTCAGCGCCGACGAGCAGTTGGCGCTCGACAACGCGGTCATCTACCTCAACGACCACCCGACCGAACGCGACCAACTGCTCGGCCAGAGCGGGCTGCTGGCCGAAGTGGTCGACGCCTACACGAACCGCGACGGGGTGGCGTTCGGCATCGAGCCCTACGCCGAGGTCAACTTCAAGTGGCTGCAACTCGGCATCGCCGTGCCGCTCGCCGGCTTCTTCAAGGACACCGTGTCCGACTTTGCGCTCGGCAACATCGGCCTCGACGCGCGCATCGGCCACCACTTCGGCGAGAAGGTGAGTTTCGGCGTGGGCTACGGCCTCTCCGTGAACCTGCCCTCGGGCACGGGCAAGGCCGACACGCTCGGCCTGTCGAACATGCTGTACGCCCCGCGCTTTCTCCACGAATACATGACCGTGAGCCCGTTTGTCACCCTCGGCCTCGACCTGCGCTACGTGTCGCTGCTCGCCCACGCCGAACTGTTCAACCTGATGGGCGTGCGCGGCGGCGAAGACTACATGGGCGGGCTGCACTACGGCGTGGCCGCCATGCTGACGCTGTTCGACCTCTTTGCGCTCAACGTCGAGTTCGACGGTTTCCAGAACGTGAAGAACGCCGCGGCCTTCAATTCGCTGTTCCTGACCGCGGGCGTGCGCTTCAAGTTCTGGATCGTGAAGCCGTCGGCCGCCGTGCAGATTCCGCTCGCCACCGAGGACGAACGCGCGTTCGGCCGCGTGGCCGGCCTGGCGCTCGGCTCCCCCGCCAAGTTCAACGTCATCGTCGGGCTCGGCTTCGAGTTCTAGCCCTCTCGCCCGCCGGGCGCCGCCGCGTCACGGCGCGACTTCGAGCCAATCGAACCAGATCGGGTGGTGGGTCTTGTACCAGTGCAGCACGTCCTGCAGCACGGCCTGGTGCTCGACCGAGATGACCTCGGGCGGGATGCGGCTCAGCGTGAGCCGAATGGTCTTGGCGCCCACGAATTCGAGAGCTTCGAGGCAGAGCGTTTGCAGTTCGTTGCGGATGCGGCCCGAGTCGGAGATCTTCACGGCGCGCGCGCGGAAATCCTCGCCGTAGAAGAAGCGGTTCAGCAGCGGGCTGAACACGAGCCGGCTCTGGTCCATGGTTTCCTGGAGCCGCAGCGTGAACGTGACGAGTTTCTCGCCGCGCGGGGTCGCAAGCCGCGTCGTGGCCCGGTAGGCGCCTTCGCCGACGGCTTCGATGCCCGGCGCCCCGGTGTACGGGTCGGGACACATGTAGCCGCCGAGCGAGAGGACTTCCCACTGTTTCTCGGGGAAGAAGTCGTCGGCCACGATGGCGCGTCGGTCGAGTGCCAGGCCGGCCTTCTGACCATCGCGAATCATCTCGCGATAGTCGGCGAGTTCGGCCTCGGGAAGCGCCTTGCCGGCGAGCTGCGCCATGCGGGCCGCGAAATCGGGGGCGGCCGGGTCGAGCCGCATGACGTGCCGTTCGCGGTCGTAGGGCAGCGCGAATTTGGACGTGAACACCGAGAGAAACGCGGCCACGTTGCACATGGGCGCCAGCGTTGCGGCCTGCACGGCCTCGGCCGAGGCCGCGTAGCCGTCGACGAGGAAGACGTGGCGGCGGCCGGCCTCGTCGCGCCAGGCGCCGACCCGGAACGTGGGGGCGTAGGTGCCCGAATCGGTGAACGCGGGCAGCCCCGACGGCAGCAGGTCGCCGTCGTCGATGAGGTGCGCGCCGAGCGCCCGCCACTGGTCCCACAGCCCGCCGATGCGCGGGGCGCGCGTCTTGCCGCGCAGCGTCCAAACGTGCACGTGGGCCGGCTCGATGTCGGGGTAGGTGGCCCGGATGGCTTCGAGCACGAAGGCCCGCGGCGTGTGGAAATCGATGAGGATGGCGCGCTCGGCGGCCGTGTCGACGACGGCGCGCGGCAAGAGCAGGTTGCCCATGTAGCCCTCGTAGGGCTTGGAGATGCGCAGCGCCTGGTCGTAGAGGTGCAGCACCGTCATGGGCCCCGTCGGCTCGCCGAGCGCGAAGCGCGACGTGTTTTCGAGCGTGTCGATGGCGGCGCCCCAGATGGTGACGAGCGAGTGGCGGATGGAACGGTGGAACTCGTCCCAGGTGTAGCTCGGGTCGTTCAGCAGCCGCGTAACCTTCTGTTCGAGCCACTGCGCGACCTGCGGCCGGGCGTAGATGCGGCCGAAGCCGAGTTGCGGGTTGCTGCCCATTTCGGGCGTCTCTCCGCCCTTCGGCATGAGGCCCTCGCCGAGGCACACCATGACGGCGTGGTTTTCGGGGAGTTGGCGCGTGGCGGCCCACAGCCCCTCGCTCATGGCGTAGGCCGAGATGGCGTCGGCGTCCTTTTTCACGCGGTTGAGCGCGGCCTTGTCTTTGCCACGGCCTTCGCCGTAGCGACCGAACAGTTTCGTGCCGAGCGCCGTGACGGCCGCGGTCATGGCGAACAACCGTTCCATGCGCCCGTCGGCGAAGCTGATCTGGCGGGTGAACTCGGCGGCCGGCTCCCCGCGCACCCAGGTCACCTGCACGTCGTCGAGCCAGAGGTGGAAGCGGCTCAGAATGGGACGGGTATCGAACGCCCACTGGGCGATGCGGTCGCGTTGCTCGCGGATGGGGTCCTTCATAGCGCTCTCCTTGGCGGGTCGCTCGCCCGCGGCAGGGGCCGACGAAACGGCCCCATGATAGCGTTTGTGGGCCGGAGGGCAACGCGGGCGGGCGGCCTACTCGCTGCGCCGCGGCGGGGGGCGTTTGCGGGCGACGCGGGGGCGGCGGATCTCGGTCATGAGGGCATCGAAGTCGGCCACGTTGCCCGGGTCGACGGTGGCGAGCAGCGCGCGCACGGTTTCGGGCTCAAAGGCCCCCTGCTCGTAGAGCGCCGCGATGTCCCAGCGGTCGAGCGGCTGGTCGCTGTAGAACTTGGCGAGAACGAGCAGTTCGACGGGGAACGTGGGGATGGTGAGGCCCCATTTCCGGCGTTCGGCCGGGCTCTCGACCGCCGCCAGCTCGGGGTCGCCGGCCGGAAACATGAGATCGATGCGCACGCGCAGGTCGGAGGACGCCGGCTCGTAGGCGACGTAGTGGAAGCCCCCGAAGACCTTGTCGACCGTGAGCCCGGCCCGCCGCAGCGCGCGCACGACGCGCTGCCGGTCGGCTTCGCGAAAGAACGCGTCGACGTCGTTCGTGTGCCGTTCGACGCCATGGAGGTTGACCGCCAGGCCGCCACCGATGGCGAGGGGGATGCCCTCGCCCTCGGCGATGTCGAGCAGACGGGAAAGCAGTTGGATGGCGCGCGGGTCGGCCATGGTGACTCCTCGGCTTTCCGTACGGCAGGGTCGGCGGCGGCTCCGGCCCCCGCGCGTCGATTTGGGCTCAGTTGCCCGCGTTTGTCCAGAGCCGAGCCGCGCGCAACCGGCTGGCCCCGAGCCGCGTCCGGCGCTATGCTCGGCGACGCACGAAACGAGGAGCCGCGCACCGCCCAAGCGAGACCGGCGCGCGCGGGGCGGCCGAGGAGGAAAACATGGACCGACCCACCCGCGCCCAGAGGGCCGCCCGTCGCCTGCCGGCGGCGCTCGCGGCGCTCGCCCTGGGCCTCGCGGCCGAGGCGGTGGCGGCGGCCGCGCCGGCAGCGGCGCCAGGCGGGCCGCCGTGGCCCGAGGGCCCGCTCGCG
>CAYRCM010000288.1:0-5808 GCA_964422715.1 uncultured Myxococcales bacterium
ACCGTCGCGCCCCCCACGCCCCCGCTGCCCGCGCCGTCTGCGCCAGGGGCCGCGTCGGCTGCGCCCGCGGCCGAGGCGCCGCCCGCGTCCGGCGCGGCTGCCCCCGCGGCTCTGCCGGCGCCTGCGCCGTCCGTACCGGAGGCCCTACCGGCGCCCGCGCCGCCCGCGGCAGCGCAGCCCCGGGTCGTCGATGCCGCGCCGCACCCACCGGCCGCGCCGCCAGCCGATGTGCGCGTCCAGGTCGTCAGCGTTCCGGCGGGCGCGCGCGTCACCGTCGCGGGTGAGCTGCGCGGCACCACCCCGCTCGATCTGTCGGCCGCCCGCGGTGCCGAACTCACGCTCGAATTCCGGCGCCGCGGCTACGCGCGCGTCACCCGCAGGGTGCGCTTCGACGCCCCCTCGGTCGTCTCGGTCGTCTTGCATCGCCTCGGGGCCAAGTCGGCCCAAGAGCCCGTCTCGCGCTCCCCCATCTTCATCGACGAAAAGAAGCGGCCGGTCGCCCCGCCGGACGACTCCGCGCCGCCCGGGGACACGCCATGAACCGATCCTCAACGCCGCTCATTGTTTGCTGTCTTGCGGCAGCGCTCGCAGCCCCCGCGGCGCTCTACGGGGCTGTCGCACCCGCCGCCGGGCCGCCGTCCGGGGCGTCTGCCCCTGCCGCGTTGCCCGCCGCCGAGGCGCGCCAGGTCGAGCGCCTTCTGCGCGAGGCCAAGGATCTCTACGAGAAAGGGCAGCTCGCCGAAACGATCGATCGGCTCACCGTGGCGAGCGTGCTGTTTCCAGCGGCCGACGTGCTCTACAACCTGGCCGTGGCGCACGAAGACGCCGGCAACCTGCAGCACGCGCTGAGTCTCTACGACCGCTGTCTCGCGAGCGCCCCCATCGACGTCGTGCGCGAGCGGGCCGAAGACCGGCGGGCCAGCCTGAAGCGCCGGCTCGCCACCGGGCACCTCACGCTGTTCGTCCGGCCAAGCGGCGCGGAGGTCACGGTCGACGGTGCCATGCAGGGCAAGGCGCCGCTCGCGCCGCTGACGCTGCCCGTGGGCCGGCACCACGTGCGGGTCACGTTTCCGGGATACCACCCGTACGACGTCGACGTCGACATCTCCGCCACGCGGGACTTCGCCTTCGTCGCGGAGCTGCGCCCGCTGACCGATGCCCCGGCCTCGGCGTCGCCGGCTGCAGACTGCGTGGCTGCGGTGCAGGCCGCGCCCCGGGCACCGCACAGCGTCGGCCCGTGGCACTGGGTCACGCTCGGCACGGGACTTGCGCTCGTCGCAGCCGGCGGCACGCTCGTGGGGCTCGGCAACGCCGATTTCGCGGATGTGCGGGGCGCCGAGGCCTACATCCCCGGCTCGCAGCCCGACGGCATGCCGCGCGAACGCGCCCAGGACCTGCTCGACGCCGGCGAACGCAAACATCTCGCCGGCAGCGTGCTGCTGGCCACCGGTGGCACGGTACTGGCCGCATCGACCCTGCTTTTCGTGTTGGAGTACGCCGTGTTCAACGAAAAAACCCCGCAGCTGGCCGTCCAGCCGGTCACCCTGCCGGGTGGCGCGGGCGTCCTCGTGCAACTCCCGGGAGGATTCTGACATGACTGCCGCTCGCGTTTCCCCCCCGGCGCGCCCGTGCGCGAGCCGCCCGCGCGGCGCCGCTCGCTCTGCCCAGACGGCGCAGCGGTTTCCGCTCTGGCTCCTGTCGTTCCTGCTCGCCGGCGCCTGCGCCGCGAAACCCGATCTGTCCGGCTGGCCCGATGCGGTCGCCTCCTGCGACTCCGGACCGGCCTGCGAACTTGCCCCCGAATGTCCGGGCGGCCCCGACGTCGTCGCTACCGACGATGCCCAGGGTCAACCCGACGACGGCCAGGCACAACCCGACGACGGCCTTGTCCAGCCCGACGACGGTCAAGTGCAACCCGACGACGGCCTCGTCCAGCCCGACGACGGCCAGGCGCAGCCCGACGACGGCCTCGTCCAGCCCGACGACGGCCTTGTCCAGCCCGACGATGGCCAGGCGCAGCCCGACGATGGCCAGGCGCAGCCCGACGACGGCCTCGTCCAGCCCGACGATGGCCAGGGGCAACCCGATGACGGCGTCTGCCCACCGCCCGACTGGGTCTGTCCGCCGCCCGATGTCGAGCCCACGCTGCTCGAGCCCGGCGAGCCGTGCTGTTTCGCGAGCCAGTGCGCGAGCGGGCTGTGCGCCGCGGCCCCCGACGGCGCGCGCTACTGCGTCACGGCCGACGAACCGTGCGCCGCGCCGGGCGGGGCCGGACTGGCCGCCGGCGAGGGCCTCTGCTTCGAGGGCGACGCGCTCGCCTGCCTGCTCGACGGCACGTTTGCATTCGCCGATTGCGCGCGCGACTGCGGCCTGTTCCTGCCGGTCGACGCGTGCGCCGACGGCGAGTGTGCGGCCTGTTCGACGCAATGCACCGGACACGCGGCCTGCGTCGCGAGTGCCTATTGCGATGCGCAGGGCGACTGCGTGCCGCGGGCACCGCTCGGTGCCCCGTGCGTGGCCGACGAGCAGTGCGTCGACGGCATCTGTCTGCCCGACCCCCTCGGTCAAGGCGTCTGCACGCCGAGCGGCAGCGATTGCGCCGACGGCCTCGGCGCGGGCCTGCTCGTGGGGCAAACCACCTGTCTCGAAGGCGAAACGCTCGCCCGCTGCGAACTCGGCGGCACGTTCGCGCTCACCGCGTGCAGTGCAGCCCCGCCCTGCGAAGCCTCCCGGTGCGACGCGGCGCTCGGCGACTGCGCGGCCCCCCCGCCCGGCACACCCTGCACGCCTGGCCAAAGCGGCGGCGACCCCGACACCGGTCCCTGGCCGGGCGCCTGCTTCTCCGGAGGCTGCGTCACCCTGCCGCAGCCGTTGCCCGCGGGCTTCCTCTGGGCACTCGCCACGTCCGAGCCCGTCGCCGTGCCCGGCGGATGCGAGATTGGCCCGTGGCCCTGCACGGCGAGTGGGCCGCAGTTCCCCTGGCCGCCCGACACGGGCCAGCGCCGTTGCTACGACGAGGCGGGCGCGGCGTTGCCCGAGTGCCCCGGGCAACCCGACGACCCCGCGTGCGGCGGAGAGCCGCTGTGCGGCCAGGACGCGCAGTACGGCTTCGACGTCAGCAACCCCGACTGGAACGCGCGGCGTTTCGTGCTCCAACCGGGTCCCGCCGGCCAGGAAGACCAGTCCGTCTGGCGCGATGAGTGGACCGGCCTCGACTGGCAGAACCGCAACCTGCCGCGCGCCCAGAGTTGGCCCGCGGCCCTTTTCTACTGCCAGGGCTTGCAGTACGGCGGCTACGACGACTGGCGCCTGCCCGACCGCTTCGAGTTGCAGGGCGTCCTGCGCTACGGCCAGGGCTCGCCCTCGTGGGTCTTCGACGAAGTCGACTATGTGTTCTGGACGTCGTCGTCGCTCGCGAGCGACTGGACGATGGCCTGGAACGTCCAGTCGATCGACGGCTTCGTGATGCACGCCAACCCCAAGTTCGCGCTGCCGAACGAGCGCGTGCTGACGCGCTGCGTGCGCGGCGGCACCCCCTGGATCGACCCGCGGCTGCGTTTCTTCGTCAGCGCCCCCGACGGACCCGACGCCTTCGTGTACGACAGCTGGACCGGGTTGCTCTGGCAGCGCACCGCGACGCAGGGCCGCAGCTGGCGCGAGGCGCTCTCCACCTGCGCGTCCTTGCCGAACGACGGCGCCCTGCGCTGGCGGCTGCCGAACGTGCTCGAACTGTCGAGCCTCGTCGACCCCACGCGCTTCCACCCGCCCCTCGACCCGGTGGCCTTCCCGAACACGCCCGCCGACTGGTACTGGTCGTCCACGTCGTACGGCGCCTCGGTCTCGTCGGCCTTCGTCGTGCCGTTTGGGCCGGCCGGGCTCGGCTATGGCCACGGCGAAGTCCTGGCCGTGCCGCCGAGCGGCACCTACGCGGCCCGCTGCGTCGCGCTCGGTCCCGAGGCCGCCCCCGTGTTGCCTGAGCAGCGTGTGCCGCCGCGGCCACCGCGGGCCCCGGCCGGTGGCGCCCGTGACCGCTAGCGGCCTGAGCGTCCCGGCCCGCGGGGGCCCGGCCCTCCCCGGCGAGGCTTGACCATGCGCATCTGTCTCGAATGTGGCCACACCGGGGTCGAAGCCTACTGCCCGAACGACGGCTATCCGCTCGTCGACGAGCGCGCGCTGCGCGAGCAGGTCGAGGGCGAGAACCTCGTCGGCCAGACGGTCGACGAGCGCTACCGGGTCGAACGGCTCGTCGGCAAGGGCGGCACGGGTTGGGTCTACCAGGCCCTGCACCTCGGCATGCGCAAGACCGTAGCCCTCAAGGTCATGCGTCGGGCGCTCGTCGAGGACCACACCGCCATCCGGCGCTTCTTCCGCGAGGCCCGCGTCTCGGCGCTGTTGCAGTACCACCACACCATCCGCATCTACGACTTCGGGGTGTCGAACGCCGGCCACGCCTTCATCGCCATGGAGTTCCTCGCGGGGCGTTCGCTCGCCGTCGTGCTGGCCGAGACGCCGCGGCTCGAACCGCAGCGCACCATGCGCATCGCCTGGCAGGTGTGCAAGTCGCTCGAAGAAGCGCACGGGGCCGGTCTCGTGCACCGCGACGTCAAGCCGGGCAACATCTTCCTCGCCGACGTGGCCGGTCAAAGCGACTACGTGAAGGTGCTCGACTTCGGCATCGCCAAGGCCGTCGAGGGGGTCGAACTCGGTCAGCGCCTCACCCTCGGCGGCAAGACCGTCGGCACGCCCAAGTACATGTCCCCCGAACAGGCGCTCGGTCTCGAACTCGACGGCCGCAGCGACCTCTACTCGCTCGGGGTCGTCCTGTTTCGCATGCTCGCGGGGCGGCTGCCGTTTTCGGCCCCCACGTCCATCGGCTACCTCCAGGCCCACGTGCGCCGTCGTCCACCGCGCCTCGCGAGCGTTCTGCCGGCCGGCGCCGAGGTGCCGCCGGCGCTCTGCGACCTCGTCGACAGCCTGCTCGCCAAGGCCCCGGCCGACCGCCCGGCGTCCGCCGCCGAGGTCCACGAGCGGCTGCGGGCGCTCTGCCATAGCGCCGACGACACGGTGCCCGACACCGCCGATCTGTTCGAACCCGACGGGCCCGACACGACTCTCGAAGAAGGCCGGCCCGCCCTGCTGTTCCACGAAGACCTGACCCTCGAAGCGGCCGTTGCCCCCGCCGCCGCGCCGCAAAGCGTTGCCGCCGTTGCGCCCGCGCCGGCGCATCCGCGCGGCGAGCCGCCCGTCCCCGACCCGCCGGCGCGGGCGGCCGTCCCCACGCTCGAAGAGAGCATGGCCACCGAAGTCACGCTCGACCTGCCGGCCTGCGCGCCGGCGGCCGTTGCCGCGCCATCGCCCGATGGGCCGTTCGGCACGCTGCTCGGGGTGCCCGTCTGGCCTGTGCCGCCGTCGCGCACGCCGACCCCCACGCCGCTGCCGTACCCCGACGGCACGCTGCAGGGCATGCCCGTGTGGCCCGCCGCCGGGGTCGGTGAGGTGGCGCCGCCCGCCTACGGCGCGGCCCCCGCCGCGGCCCCGCTTCCGCCGGCCCTTGCCCCCGCCGCGGCCCCCGTGGCGGCCGAGCCGGCGCCACCGAGCGCCGCGCTTGCCGCCGGCAGCCCCGACGACGACACGGTGCTCTTCGACGAGCGCCCCGCGTCCCGGCCGACCGACGACACCCTGCCGCTCGGCCCGCGCGTGCCCGACCCGCATGCGCGCGTCGCCGGCCCGCCCACGCCCCTGCGGCTCCCCGCGGTGCGCCCCGCGTTGCCCCGCGCCCCGGCTGCGTTCGATGCCGATGCGCCGGGG
>CAYRCM010000289.1:0-5796 GCA_964422715.1 uncultured Myxococcales bacterium
GCGGCGGGCGGCGCCGCCCCGGCCGCAACGTACCCGGTGTCGAGTGCCGCGGCGAGCCGGGCGGCCGCCTCGACCTCTGCGGCCGTCGGCGGCGCCTCGACCTCTGCGGCCGTCGGCGGCGCCTCGGCGGGCGCGGCCGGTGGGTGCGGGACGAGCGGTCGATCGGGCTCCACGACTCAGTCCTCCTCGGCCGGCGCCCCATTGGCCGGCCCCCACGCTTTGCGAAACGCGCGCAGCGCGCGCAGCAGCACGACGTCGAACGTGGCGACCTGCACCCCGAGCGCGGCCGCGCAGGCGTCGCGCGGTTGCTCTTCGAAGAAGCGCAGTTCGATGGCCCGCCGATAGCGTGGGTGGAGCCCGGCGAGCACCCCTTCGACGGCCTCCTTGAGCCGCCGCGCGGCACTTTCCTGTTCGAGCCGCGCGGTCGGCCCGGGCTCGCCCGCCGCGAGCGGCCCGACGAAGGCGACGAAGTTCGCGAGCGCCCGGCCCGTACGCGCGTAGCGGCGGTGCACGTCGAGCGCCTTGTTCGTGGCGATGCGCGCGAGCCAGGCCCACAGCCCGGCGTCGCGCTCCTCGTAGCGCGGCAGCGCTTCGAGCGCGGTCGCAAACGTCTCGGCCAGCGCATCTTCGGCGGCGCGCCGATCGCCGAGCCGCGGCAGAATGACCCGCGTGTAGAGCGCGCCGGCGTAGGCCGCGTAGATCTCGCCGAACGCCGCCCGCTCGCCGCGCCGTGCGCGCGCGACGACCGCACGTTGCCAGGCTCGCTCAGCGCTCGGTGCCTCGGCGACCACGCATTGCCTTCCGGGTGCCCGTGCCCGCGCCGCGGCCTGCACCCTCAAAACGCCCGACGGCCCCCCACCTTACACCGCCCGGGCGGGCCGGCAGAAGCGTTTTTGCGGGAGCCGCCGCCCGCCAGGGCCCCGCACTTTCTTTCGTCCCCCCCTGTAAGCCGGCGGCCCCCTCGGGCGTTGTCCTCACGAAACCGCGGCCGGACCGGGCGTCCGGCTTCTCAGCGACAAGGAGTGCAGCGATGAAACGGCAGATGCGTTGCAGGGTGGGCCTCGGGCTCTTCGGCGGGCTGATGGTTGCGGCTACGCTCTCGGCGTGCGGGATGGCGACGCCGCTGCGGGCCGAGATGAGGCCGCTCGACCTGGCCCAGGCGGCGCCGTCGGCCCCGGCGTTGCTGACCCAGAACCACTTCCGGCGCGACGCCGCGGGCAGCATTTCCGAGGACGATTTGCGCCGCGTGCTCGATGCGCCCGTCTTCCTGGAGGCGCAGACGCGCATCGGGGTCGTGCCCGTGACGACGGGCTACGAGCCCGACCCCGACCTGCCGCTCGCCGCGGTGCCGGCGGCCATCAGCACGTCGCTCGAAGGCGCCGGACTCTTCGAGGCCACGTCCGAGGTGAGCACCGACTGGCCGGCCGACCGTGGCATCTCCGGCCTGCGCGAACTCGCCGCGCGCTACCGCACCGAGTACCTCTTGCTCTACCGCCAGCGCTTCGTCGACCGCGCGTTCACGAACGCCTGGGCCTGGCTCTACCCGACGGTCATCCCGGCGTTTTTCGTGCCGGCGCACACGCTGGAGGTGGCCGGCATCCTCGAAGCGACGCTCTTCGACGTACGCACGGGCACCCTGCTCTTCACGGTGTACGAGCGGATCGGCGCCACCGCCAACGAGAACGTGTGGCACAACGACCGCAAACGCCGCCTGCTGAAAGAAAAATTGCTCGCCAAGGCCGCGGACGCGCTGGCGACCTCCGTGGTCGCGAAGTGTCGCCGCCTGGCCGCGGCACGGCCGGGGGGCGCCGCGGAGAGCCTGGCCGCAGCCGGCCGGGCCGCCACGGAGCAGGCCGGGGCTCCCGCCGTGCAACGGCCGGCCGAGCCCAGTGCCACCGCCGCCTCCGCACCCGCCTCGGCCGACGCCGCGCTCTGAGGTCTCGGCCGCGGCGGGGCCGCGCGCCACCGGCGGGTCGCGGCGGCGCTCGCATTGCCTTCCACCCATGTCCAAAAAATCATCACAAGCGCGGGCGGCGACCGCGGCCGCCACCGCCCTCTCATTTCAATAACCGCCTATAGGAAAAGCGTTTATCGCCAGATTGCGGGCATTGGCACGCTCCCTGCGAGAGGCACGGGGCCAGGAGGTCGCATTTCACCACACGACCTCGGGGAGGGTGGACCATGAAACACGGGACGATCGGACTGGGTCTCTCATGCCTCGTTGCCGCCGTAATGTTCGCGGCCTGCGGCGGGGGCGACGGGGGTCTTGGCGCAGCGGAGGGCACGAGCGACGGCCTGTACGCGACGGCCGACGCAAGCGGCCCGGGCAACGGCGGCTACCCGGGGGGCAGCGGCGGCTCCGACGGCGGGGTGTGGGGGGTCTCGGACTCCTACGGACCCGCGGCCGACGCGGCTTGGGGCGGCCATGACGCGACGCTCGCCTCGCCCGACCTGTCGGCCCCGGCCGCCGACGCCGATTCGGGCTCCGGCGACGCGAGCGCCGACACGGAAACCGAACCCGAGGAGGAGTGGGCGTTCTTCCAACTCTCGCCCGACGACTCGACGAGCATGGCCACGGCCCAGATTCTGCGAGGCGATCCCTGGAGCTTCTGGGGCTTCGCGCTGAAACCGCACGAGGTGCTGAACTACTACGACCCGCCGGCCGAACTGCGCGCGGTGGAGCAGGTCGCTCAGCACTTCACGACCGCCGACAACCTCGTCGTGGCGCTCGATGCCGTGGAGCGGCCCGGCGTGGCGCGCGCCCGGGCGCTCGAACTGCTCGTCCACCTCTACGCCCCCGCACCGCCGGTCGAGGAGCGCCGCCCCTGGCTGCTGCACCTGTGCGTCGACGTCTCGGGCTCGATGGAGGGCGAAAAAATCGCGTTCGCGCGGCAATCCCTGCTGCGGCTGCTCGACGCGACCCGGCCCGGCGACCGCATGTCGCTCGTCGTTTTCTCGAGCGACGCGGAACAGGTCTTCGCGACGCTCGACGTGGCGGAAAACCGCGAGCGCATCGAACGCGAATTCGAGGCGTTGAAGGCCCTCAACTCGACGAACATGCTGGCCGGGCTCGAAGCCGCGTACGCGGAGGCCCAGCGCGTCTTCGATCCCGACGCCACAAACCGCGTCATCGTGTTCAGCGACGGCAACGCCAACGTCGGCGACACCGACATCGAGGCGTTCGCGCGGCTCACGCGCATCAACAACCGCGAGGGCATCTACCTCTCGGGGGTGGGGGTCGGCAGCGACTACGCCATCGGGCGCATGAACGCGCTCACCGATGCCGGCAAGGGCGCCCACGTGTTCCTGCCGAACGACGAAGAGGTCGGGGTCATCTTCGGCACGATGGTGCGCAAACTCGTCGAAGTGGCGGCCGACGAGGTGTCGGTCGAGTTGCTGCTGCCGGCGAGCTTCGCGCTGGAGCGCTTCAGCGGCGAAGAGGTGTCGACCGACCCGAACGCGCGCGTGCCGAACGTGGTGCTGGCCGCCGGCGACGACATGACCATGCTGTCGATCTTCGAGACGGACGTGCCGGACGACCTGGACCGCGACCTGATCTTGACCGTGCGCTACCGGCCGCTGCGCACCGCCGAGGAAGTCGTCTTCGAGCGGCGTCTGCCCATCCGCTCGGTGGTGCGCGAAGTCCCGGGCCCGCTGCTCGGCCGGACGCGGCTCATCGACGGGTACGCCCGGTTTGCCACCGACCAGGACGAGCCGCCCGTCGACCCGCAGCTGCTGCTCGCCGCGGTCGAGGCGTTCACGCCGGGCGACGATGGGCTCGTCGACGTGGCCACGCAGCTGCGCCGCCAGATGGGCTGGGATGACTGGGACGAACCCGAAGAAATGCCGTTCGACTAGGTCAGGAAAGCGCTATGGGCCGTCCTTCTTGTCGCCCTCGCTGCCCGACCCCGCGCCGTGCTTCGCGAGATGCTCTTTCACGAGCGGGTCGTCGGGGTGCTCTTCTTCGTACATGTCGGCCGGCATCGTGCCCGTGAGCCAGGCCGGGTTCATCGGGTAGACCGCGGGGCTGAACACGGTCGTGTACAGGTGCCAGACGAGGATGGCGAGGGTCGCGAGCCAGGCTTCGTAGTAGTGCAGCACCAGCATGATGTCGAGGAAGCCCTTCGGGAACCACTCGACCGCCAGATTCTCGAACCAGAGGAAGAAGCCCGAGCCGGCCATGACGATGGTGCCCCAGACGAGCGCCCAGTATTCGGCTTTCTCGACGTAGCTGAAGCGCCCGACGCGCGGCGGGGCGGGCCGTCGGCCGAAGTAGAAGGCCAGTTTCTGGAAGAAGTGTTTGAAATCGTGGGGCCGCGGCAGCATGTCGAGGAAGAAGCCACGCCCACGGCGCGTGATGAGGAAGAGCAGGTGCCAGGCGACCGTCAGCAGGAAGACCACGGCCGCACCGCGATGGATGAGCCCGCGAATGGGGAAGCCGCCTTCCCAGCCGAACAGCAATTGCACCCAGTCGGCCTCGGAGAACCGCAGCGCGAAACCCGTGACGACGAGCACGATGAACGACAGCATGAGCAGTGTGTGCTGCAGGACGTCGCCGATGGTCATGCGACGAATCTGTGGTTTCTGCAGCACCATGCGCAGCCGGCGCCGGAAGTCGAGCACCGTGTAGAGGAACATGAAACCGATGACGATGACGATGACCCAGACGTAGACCTGGCGGATGAGGTTGCCGAGCGGGGTGGCCGCCATGCCGGGGGCGCCGTGGATGGGGGTTTCGGCGACCGCGGCCGAGATGCCCGGGTGGCAGCTGCCGCACGTTTTGCTGAGGTTTTTCGGATGGATGGACGAGCTCGGCTCGGTGTGCGGCAGGATGCGGTGCGCCCCGTGGCACGATGCGCAGTTGGCCACCGTGACGTCGCCCGTGCGGCTCTTCAGGCCGTGGTACGTGTCGACGAAGGAACGCAGCCGGCCCGTTTCGACCCCGTACTTCTCGTTCAGGCGCGCCGACTCGTGGCACGGTGAGCACGTGGCCTCGGCCACGCGCGTGGGCGATACCGGCGAGCGCGGGTCGCTGTGGCTCAGAATGCCGTGTTCGCCGTGGCACGTGGTGCACACCGGGGCGTCGGTCTTGCCGCGGGCCACGAGCCGCCCGTGGATGCCCTCCCAGAACTCGTTCTCGATACTGCGGTGGCATTTGCCGCACGTTTTCGGGATGTTGAAGTGATTGACCGGGGAGTCGGTGTTGCCGGCCGACAGGATGCGGTGGGCCGTCCGGCCGTCGCCGTGGCAGTCGTGGCAGGTGGCGGCGTGGTCGACGCCCTTGCGGCTGCCCATGCCGTGGACGCTCGTCTCGAAGATGTCGATGGCCGTCTGGAAACGCACGTCGTGGCGCTTCAGCAGGTTGAGGTCGCGGTGGCACGTGCCGCACGTTTCGGGCAGCCGGCGCGGGTGCGTGCGCGAATTGTTGTCGCTCGGTTTCAGGATGTCGTGGCGGCCGTGGCAATCGGCGCAGGTCGGCAGGTCTTGCCCGGGGACCTTGAGGCGGCCATGCCACTCGTATTCCTTGACGGCGTCCTCATGGCAGTTGCCGCAGTTGACCTTGCCGGGTTTGGTCGGGTGCGGGCCGCCCTCGACGCCTTCGTGGCAGTCGGCGCAGCCGAGCTCGCGGTGCACCGATTTCTGGACGTTTTCGGGAATGGTGCGCTCGCGTTCGCCGGGCGCCGCCGGATGGCATTTGAGGCAGGGGCTTGGCGGGGGCGGGGCCTCGGGCGCGGCGGCCTCGGGAGCCGGGGCGGGCGCGGCGTCGGGCGCCGCGGGGGTGGCGTCGGGGGTGGC
>CAYRCM010000290.1:0-5693 GCA_964422715.1 uncultured Myxococcales bacterium
GAGGCAGGGCCGGCCGTGGCGTCCGGGCCCGCGGGCGCCGGCCCCCTCGTTGCCGCGGGACCTGGCGTCGCCTCGGCTCCGGCGGCCGGCGGCGGGGCGCCGGCCGATGCCGTCGGGCCGGCCGCGGCGCCCGACGCCGCAGGGACCGGCGCCGCCGCCGATGCCGAGGCCGCCGATGCCCTCGTCGTGGCCGTGGCCGCGAGCGGGCTTTCGCTCGACGCGACCGCAGCGCCAACCCGCCTGCAACTGCTGAGCGAGCCCCCGGGCGCCACGGTGCGCGTCGATGGGCGCGCCATCGGCGAAACCCCTGTGACCCTCGAAGTGCCGTCCGCGAAGGGCTGCCGCGTCACGTTCAGCCGCGCCGGATTCAAGCCGCTCACGGTCACGCTCGGGCCTGCGAGCCCCTCGCCCTACACAGCGAAACTCGCGCCCGGCGGGCGAGCGGCCGAGCGCGGGGGCCGGGGTGCGAAGCGGCCGGGCACGAAGCCGGGCGGCAGCCTCGATGACGATTTGTGGGGGCGGTAGGAGGGCCGGATGCGTTGCCGTTTCGAAGGCGCCCCGTCTGCGGGGGCCGCGCTTTGCCAGGGTCGTTGGCCGTGGCGCGGTCTCGCGCCGGTTGTGCTCGCTGCCGCGGTCCTCGGCGTCGCATCATCCGCCGGGGCCCGGCCGCGGCCGGCGGTCGCCTCGCCGGCCGCTGGGAGCGAAGTCGACCGACTCATCGCCGAGGGCGTCCAGGCCTTCGATGCGGGCCGGTTCGCCGACGCGCTGCAACGCTATCTCGAAGCCCGCGGGCGGCTCACGGCGCCGCGCCCGGCGCTCGAGTTCGCCATTGCCCGCACCTACCAGCAACTCGGGCGTCCGGCTGACGCGCGGGCGGTCTACGAGGCGCTGCTCGCCCAAGCGAAACTGCCGCCGGCGGCCGGCGCGAAGATCCGGGCCGCCATCGACGAACTGCGGGCCGGCTTTGGCCAACTCGTGGTCACCGGGGCACCGCCGGGCGCAAGCGTCGTCGTCGACGGTCAACCGCGCGGACTGAGCCCGCTGCCCCCGCTCGACCTGCCGGTTGGAGAGCACGCGCTGCGGGTCGCCTTCACCGGCTACAACGACGCCGAGCACACGGTGACGGTCGGCCCCGGCGAGACCGTCACCCGGGCCGTCACGCTCGTTGCCGCGGCTCCGGCCGAGCCGGCCGTCGACTCGGCGGCCTCGGGCGCAGCAGCCGAGCCGGCGGCAGCGACGCTCAGCGCCCCGCCCGTCGCCGCAAAGCGCCTGTCGCCCTGGACCTGGGTGACGCTCGCAACGGGTGCCGCCCTCGGCGTGGCCGGGGCTGTGGCCTACGGGCTTGGCGAACGCGACCACCGGCAGATCGCCTCGGCCGACGGCTATTCGAGCCCCGAGCGCGTCGTGCAAATGAGCCAGCCGCGGGCCGACGACCTGAACGCGAGGGGCGACCTCAAGAAGACCGCCGGCTACGCGCTCTGGGGGGTTGGCGGGGCGGCGCTCGCCTCGTCGGTCGTACTGTTCGTCGTCGAGGCCGTGCTGGGGCGCCTGCGCGCCACGCCGCCCGCAGCATCGCTCGCGCCGGCCGTTCCCGGCGGCCCGGGCCTGAGCGTGTCGGGGGCGTTTTGAGGCCGGTTGTGGGCTGTGCGGCGCGCCGGCGCCGCGGCGCGGCCGGCCGTCGCGACCGGACCGAGGGGGGAGCCATGCGGGGCAATGACCGACAGAATTGGGGCGCGGGCGACGCGCGGGGCCGTTGGAGGCGCCATTCGGTCGCGTTGCGGCGGCGCGCGGCGCGTACCGTCTGGTCGGCTCTCGCGCTGGCGCTGCTCTTCGCGTTCGGCTGCACCGACCCCGACCTCGCCGGCCGCTTCTTTCTCTGCGCGCGCGACGCCGACTGTCATGCGGGCCACCGCTGCATCGCCGGGGTGTGCCGGCCGGCCGGCTTCGATGCGGGCGCCGAGGCCGGCCTGCCCGACGTGCCCGACCCGCGCCCCGAGCTCGGCCCCGAGACCGGGCCCGTCCCCGATGCCGACCAGGGCCGCGCCGACGGGCCCGATGACGGCCCCGCGGTGGCCGAGCGCCGCGGCGAATTGCTCGGCGAGTTGCCGCCCGAGGTCGGGGCCGAGGTGGTGGCCGAGGTTGCGGGCGACGCCGACGCCGGCCTCTCCGATCTTCGCGACGCCGAGCTCGGGTTGCCGGACACCGATGGCGGCCCGCCCGAGGTCCTCGCGGAGACGAGCGGCGAAGCCGGTTCCGACCTGGATGCCGTGGCCGACCTCGACCTGCCCTGGGCCGAACTGCCGTCCGGCGATGCGGCCGACGGCGCCGTGGCCGACGGGGATTCCCTGGCCGACGGCGAGCTGCCGCACGACCCCTGCCTCGACCCCTGCGCCGACCTCGATGCCACGCGCTGCGTCGATGGGCGAATCTCGGTCTGTGCCGAATTCCCCGGCTGCTGGGCCTGGACGCCGCCGCTCGCCTGCGGCGACGCCGACCCCTGCAACGGCATCGACGACTGCGCGGACGACACCTGCGTGCTGCTGCCGGCGCCCGACTGCGACGACGGCAACGTGTGCACCGACGACGCCTGCGAGCCGTTTGTGGGCTGCGTACACCCGCCGGTTGTGGGCGCCCTCGCCTGCAACGACGGCGACCCGTGCTCGACAAACGACACGTGTAGCGACGGCCACTGCGGCGGCACGGCCCCCGACTGTTCGGCCATGAGCGACGCCACGGGCTGCGTCGTCGGCCGGCCCGTTGCGCCCACGTGCGAGTGCGCCGCGACGCTCGCCGCGGCCGGCACGGGTTGCACGGACGGCGTCGACTGCACGCTCGCCGACGCCTGCGACGGCCGCGGCAATTGCCGCGCCACGCCGAGCGACGCCGCCTGCGACGACGGCGATCCCTGCACCGACGATGCCTGCAACGCCGCGACCGGCTGCGACCACGTCTTCAATACGGCGCCCTGCGACACCGGGAGTGTGTGCCGGCCCGACGGCCGCTGCACGGACGGCGTGTGCGTGGGCGGCTTGCTCGTCTGCGACGACGGCAACGACTGCACCTTCGACGCGTGCGACGACGTCACGGGCTGCCTCGCCACGTTCCAGGCGGGCCCTTGCGACGACCACGACTTGTGCACGGGCGACGCGTCCTGCGTGCTGTCCGGGCCGGCCGCCGAGCCGAGTTTCTGCATGCCGACGAGCGAGACGTGCTGCGGCAACGGCGGCGACGACGATTTCGACGCGCTCACCGACTGCGGCGACCAGGACTGCTTCGGGCTTGCCGCCTGCGCTGCCGAAACCGGCTACTGCGCCGATGCCGCCGACAACGATCTCGATGGTGCGGGCGACTGTGCCGACGACGACTGCGACGGCGAGCCCGGCGCGGGCGGCCTGTGCGAATTCGCCGGCGAGTCGAGTTGCGCCGACGCCTTCGACAACGACGCCGACGGGCTCAGCGACTGTGCCGATGCCGACTGCGAAAACCCCCTGTGCGGCGAAGCCTGCACGGGCGGGCTCGACGAAGACGCCGACGGCTGCATCGACGGCCGCGACAGCGACTGCGGCGGCACCGAACGCGGCAACCCCGCCGTCAACGCGCGCTGCTTCGATGGCAGCGACGATGACTGCGACGCACGCATCGATTGCCTCGACCCGGACTGCAATGCGGTCAGCCAGGGCGGTCGCACCTGCCAGTTCGGCGCCGAACTCACCTGCGACGACGGCTACGACAACGATGCCGACGGGCGCAGCGACTGCGCCGACCCGCAGTGCGACGCGCTGCAAGGACCCGGCGGGCTTTGCGAGTACGGCAGCGAAGCAACCTGCAACGATGGCTTCGACAACGACGTCGACGGCAGCGTCGACTGCGCCGACCCGCAGTGCAACGGCCGGCCGTGCCAGGATGGCGATGGCTGCACGGACGGCGACACCTGCGCCGGCGGTGCCTGTATGGGCACCGCCGAGTTCTGCTGTGCCGACGGACTCGATGCCGACGGCGATGGCGCCACGGATTGCGCCGATCCCGATTGCGGCGGGCAGCTCGGCGGCGCGGGTCTCTGCCAGTACGGCACCGAAACCACCTGCAACGACGGCTTCGACAACGACGCCGACGGGCTCGCCGACTGTCTCGACCCGCAGTGCAACAACCGCGTCTGCGACGACGAGAACGACCTTTGCACCACGAACGATGCCTGTTCCGGCGGCGTCTGCCGCGGCCGCGAGACGTGTTGCCACGACGCGCTCGACAACGACGGCGACGGCAACGGCGACTGCCGCGACGCTGACTGTAACGGGCAGCAGGGTCCGGGCTGGCTCTGCCAGCATGGGCGCGAGATCGCCTGCGGCGACGGTTTCGACAACGACGGCGACAGCCGGGCCGACTGTCAGGACAGCGACTGCTTCCGGGTGGGCGGCTGCGACTATGAGACCGACTGCGGCGACGGGATCGACAACAACGGCGACGGCGAAACCGACTGCGCCGACCCCGACTGCTGCGGCCACGAGGCATGCAGTCTCGAAGCCCCCTGCTGTTGGGATGAGGCCGACAACGATGGCGATTCGGCCATCGACTGCGCCGACGCCGACTGCTGCGGCAGCGCACAGTGTTCCACCGAGGGCCCGCTCTGCTGCAGCGACACGGTCGACAACGACGGCGACGGCTGCACCGACGCCATCGACGCGACCTGCAACGGCCGCGAGAACGGCCCGGCACCCGGCCAGCCGTCGCTCTGCTTCGACGGCCTCGACCGCGACTGCGACAACGTGCGCGACTGCGCCGACAACGACTGCAACAACGTGCAGTACCTCGGCCGCACCTGCCAGTTCGGCCGCGAGACGAGTTGCGCCGACGCCTTCGACAACGACGCCGACAGCCGCACCGACTGCGCCGACAGCGACTGCTTCGGCAGCACGTGTCCCGAAGTCTGCACGGGTGGGCTCGACGAAGACGCCGACGGCTGCACCGACGCCGTCGACGCAAGTTGCGGCGGCCTCGAGCCGGGCATCCCCGCGGTGCCGGCGCGCTGCTTCGACAACCTCGACTCCGACTGCGATGGGCTCCGCGACTGCCGCGACGACAACTGCAACGGGGTGACGTTTGGCGCCAATACCTGCCAATTCGGCACCGAACTGGCGTGCCGCGACGGCTTCGACAACGACGGCGACGGGCTTACCGACTGCCAGGACAACAACTGCTTCGGCACCACGTGTACCGAAGTCTGCACGGGCGGGCTCGACGAAGACGGCGACGGCTGCACCGACAGCCGGGACGCCAACTGTGCTGGCACCGAACGCGGTTCCCCGGCCGACAACCTGCGCTGCTTCGACCAAGTCGACCGTGACTGCGACGGGCTCACCGACTGCCAGGACGACAACTGCCACAACGTCACGGTGTCGGGCCTGACCTGTCGCTTCGGCAACGAGGCAGGCTATTGCACCGACAACTTCGACAACGACGGCGACGGACTTGCCGACTGTTTCGATTCCGACTGCTACGGGCCGCTGTGCGACGAGGTGTGCCCGCCCGCCGACGTGGGCCACGACGAGGACGGCGACGGCTGCACCGACACGTGGGACAACGAGTGTTCGGGCACCGAGCGCGGTCAGCCGCCGCAGAGCTACCGCTGCTTCGACAGCGGCGACACCGACTGCGACGGCTCGGCCGACTGCCGCGACAGCGACTGCAACAACGTG
>CAYRCM010000291.1:0-5673 GCA_964422715.1 uncultured Myxococcales bacterium
TCAGCGGGCCACCGACACGTAGTCGAAGCGCAGCAGGATGTCGTCGACGGCATTCAGCACGAGCCCGTCGCCGCCTTCAAGGCTCAGCACCTCGGCCGGGATGAAGAGGGCATAGGCCCCGTAGAGGCCGCGGGCCGCGAGTTCGGTGGTCTCGCCGTTTGCATAGTCGTCGGATTCGAACGCCTCGCGCGGGACGTTGAAGTACGCCTCGATGCGGGCGCTCGTCTCGGCATCGGCCGCCGCCCCGGCGCCAAACACGTCGGCGCCGACCTCGGTGCCGTACCGCGGGTCGCGGAAGAGGTTGCGCGATGGCCGCACGGAGGCCACCTGGAAGGCCGGCCCGCCGGCGGGCGCGTCGCACCACTGGCTGTAGAACGTGTTGGCCTTGCGCAGTTCGAGCCGCGTGAAGGTCGGCGAGTCGCCGCGATAGAGGGGGCCGGTGCCCAGGATGGACGCGTTGACCGACCAGACGCGCTCGGCGCAGTCGCTCGCGGCGAGCACGGGGATGCCCTGCACGGCACCGAGGTGGATGGCGGCGAGCGGCGCCAGTTCGAACGGGATGCGCTGGCCGAGGAAGTTGCCGGCGGCATCGAAGGTCGCATAGCGCGGGTCCTGCAGCAGCAGGCGGAAGCGCTCGACGTCGCCAAGCGCCTGCCAACCGGCGGGTTGCGCCGACGTATCGGCGAGTTGCAGCAGATGGCGGCGCAGGCTGACCACGGCCTTGAGTTCGGTCGGGCGGTTGCCGCCGACCCCGCGCGAGGCCGCGGTGGTCCAGAGGCCTTCGAGGATGCGGTCGAGGTCTTCCGGGGTGGCGGCCGTGAGCACGGCGTCGCGCTCCGACAGTGTCTGCTGGCTCTCATACTCGACGGCGCGCACGGCGAGGTAGAGGGCCCGGCGCGCGAGACGCATGGCGCGGAGGAAGGCGTCGATGGTCTCGTCGAGCCAGAGGTCGTGGGTGAGCGGCTTGACGTAGCGCGCCCGCGCCGCGGCCATGGCGGCGAGCCCCTCGTCGTAGTAGGTCTGCGCGCTCGACTTCAGTTCGACCAGGTTGTAGCGCGCCGTCTCGACGTCGAGGCCCGCGCGCTCGATGCCGAGGGCCGCCGTCTTGATGCCGACGAGTTCCATTTCGGCTTCTTTGAAGCACTGGGCCTCGGCCGCGTCGGCCCCGATGAGGGCGAGGAAGTTGTCGTAGGCCTGCTGGGCCTCGTCCATGCGGTTCGAGATGAAGGCGGAACTGATGGTGGAGGCCGCCGCCCCCGCGCCGGCCCCGCAGGCGATGCCCCAGAACGCCCAGCTGAACGGCGACATCTTTTCGGCGCCGGCCCCGGCCGAGAAGCAGTCTTTGATGGCGCCGAGCGCCGTGGCGACCGTGTCGGCCGCGAGTTTGGCCTTGCGCAGCGAGCGCATGGTGGCCGCATGGGCGGTGCGGGCGGCCATTTGCTGGTCGTTCGCGACTTCGAGCAGGATGCAACTCTCCACCTTGAGGTCGTACTTCTCCTCGAACTCGCCCATCTGCGACTGGGCGCTCAGCACGTCCTGCGTGGCGGCGCGCAGTTCGAGCATGGCCTCGCCGATGGCGCCGGTGTAGCACTCGTGGAGCGTCACGGGCGAGTCGGGGAGATCGTCGAGGCTCGGCAGGCTCGGGTCGAGGTCGGGACGGCGGTCGAGGCAGGCGTTCGTGGCGTCTTCGGCCACCCGGCTCGGCGCGCCGGCGACCCCGCTCACGTTGCGCAGCAGGTCGACGCTGACTTCACCTTGCCACGTGGTGCCGCCGAGCGTGCAACTCGTACAGCGGCTGCCGCCCTCCGGGCAGGCGGACGGGTACGCGATGTCGCAGGCATCGAAGTTGTCGGCGATGGCGTTGAGGTCGGCCGCGGCAAAGCCCACGGCGCTGCCGAGCCGGCGGCGCAGCTCGCCGACGAGACACATGCGGAAGCGCACCTGCTCGGCGCGCAGTCGGCCCTCGAACGCCTCGCGGTCGACCTGGCAGATGGGCTCGGTGTAGCGGATGAAGCAGGTGTTGGGGTCGAAATCGGGCCACTCGTCGAGGATGTCGGCACACGCGAGGTCGTCGCGCCAGCAGTAGTTGCAGATGAGTTCGCCGTACTGGCGGCGCAGCCCGTCGAGTTCGGCGGCGAGCGCCGATTCGGACATGCGCACCTGGATCTCGCGATCGCGCCGTTCGAGAAAGTGCGCGCGCGCCTCGTCGAACAGCGCCTCGGCGCGGTTGACGAGCGCCGGCACCCACATGCCGACGTCGGCCGGGCCCTCGCCGATGAGGAAGTCGGAGATGGCCACGAACCGGCCGTTCGGGCCTTCCTCGTCGCCGAAGAAGTAGAGCGGCAGGTCGTTTTCCTCGATGCCAAGCGGGTTCAGGCCCTGCGCGATGGCGTGCGCCGAGGTCTGGATGGACGCGAGCGCGCGGGTGACGGCGCCGTTGGCCGCGTCGTAGGCGCCAAACCAGACGGGGCTCGGCAGCCCGCGTGCGGCGACGAAGGCCTCGGCGCGGGCATACTGGTCGGCCAGAAATGGGAAGAGCACGAGCGCATAGCGCGGCACGCGGCTCGCGCGCACGAGGGCCGTCCGGTCGCGGCGCAGGGCGGCGGTTTCGAGGTCGGCCGCGACGAGCGCGAGCTGGCTGTCGAGCGTGCGCGCGATGGTCACCGGCAGGGCCAGCACCTGGTCCTGGGCCACGGCGGTCGGGAGATCGGTGCCCGTGGCCCGCGGGCGGTAGTCGGGATCGACCAGCACCTCGGCCGACAGCATGGCGAGCGCCGAGGCGAGCCGCGGGTGCAGCAGCAGGTTCCAGGCGGCGAGCGAACGGTCGAGGACCTCGGCCACCTCGGGCGGCACGTCGACTTCGCCGCTGCGGCGCATCAGGTCGGCCATGCGTTCGGCCTCGGCGGCCTCGCGGGCGACGAGCCCGTGCTGGTCGAGCAGCCGCTGGACGAGCCGGTTGAAGTAGGCGTCGGCGAGCGGGATGACCGGGGCGGTGGGCGTCTGGGCGCGCTGGCGCGCAGGGTCGGCGGCGGCGGCGAGCGCGAACAGGAGGCGGGCGCCGTCGACGCAGCCCGACGAGCCCACGAGTTCGCTGAGCCGGTCGCCGTAGTCGCGGGCGCCGGCCGGTGGGTCGCCGGCGACACGCGCGTAGTCGCGTTCGCACGCGTCGAAGATGGCCTGCACCGTGAGCCGCGCGGGGTCGCCCGCGGGCAGCTCGGCGTTTTCGTCGACGTCCCAGGCCAAACTGCGGGTGCCCGCAGCGCAGCGCAGGTCGCCCGAAACGTCGAGCGGGTCGGCGGCCACGACGTAGGGCGCGCGCACGGTGTCGCGGGTGGCACCGGGCGGGCCGTCCCAGCAGAACGCCAGTTCGGCGCAGGCCGCCGGCGTGATGGGCAGCCGGCAAACGCGTTGCACGTCGCCCGGGATGGTGACCTCGGCGAGGCTCTGCGTGCACGGGGCACCGCCGGCGGCGGTGTCTTCGAACGTGACGGAGGCGACGGCGGCGAGGGTTTCGCCGCTCGTGTCCGCGACGGCGCAGCCGTAGGCCGCGGCCATGGCGTCGCAGAGATCGATGTGGCCGAGGTCGTAGGTGAATTCTTCGAGACCGCAGGCCGCCGGCGCGGGGAACGTGGCGGGGGCGAGCGCAAACGTGACCTCGCACGGCAGGTCGCGCGGGCCGAAGCCCCCGCTCGGCACGAGTTCGGCGGAGGTGGTGAGACGCGCCGTGCGCGCAAACGGCGTCGTGAGGCGGGCGAGCAGCGGCCCGGCCACCATGAAGTCGCTCGGCGGGCGCAGTTCGCTGCCCCATTCGGGCACGTTCTTCCAGGCGTCGGTGAAGGCAAAGGCGGCGAGTTCGCCGGCCGCCGCACCCGAGAGCGCGCAGGCGGCGAGCGTACCCGCATCGCCCGTGCGGCCAAACGTGGCCAGCAGTTCGCGTTTGTCGGCGGCGCTGAACAAGGCGAGGTCGGTGCCGGGCGGCACGACGGCGGCCGCCACGGCCGCCTCGAAGCGGAAGCGGTCGACGCCGCGCGCGGCCGTCATGCCCGGCCCGAACACGGCGTCGGCGGGCACGCTGGGCGCCGCGGCCCCGGCGGGCAGGTCGCCCGTGCGCGTGAGATGCACGGTCCAGCGCAGGGTCGGGTCGGGCGCGCCGAGCAGCACGCCCGTGAACCGCGTGACGAGTTCGAAGTGCAGCGATTCGCCGGCCGAGGTCCACGCGGCCGGGGGCGCGTCGAGCAGAATCTGGACGGGCGCCCCGGCGAGCGTGTCGCCGGCCAGGAAGTCGAGGGTGGGGAAATCGACCGTGCCGGCCGTGGCACCCGACTTCGTCAGCGCGCCGATCCAGCGCTCGGTCTGGGGCGGGATGAGCAGGCGCATGGGCTCGAGCGATTCGGCGAGCGTGATGATGCCGCCGCCGCCCCCGAGGTGGACTTCGGCCGTGAGCGGGACTTCGAGCGGCGCCGGCGGGGCGAGCGTCGGGGCCGAGGCGTCGTCGGGCAGGCCGACGGCGGCGAGCGTTGCGGCACCCTCGTAGCGCCCGGCGGCCAGACTGTCGGTCGGGACCGGTTCGTGGCCCCCGACGGGCTCGTCGGTGACCGTGGCCGTGGCGAGCCCGTCGCCGGCGTAGACGCGCACCCCGAGCCCGCCGTCGGGCAGGGTGCCGGTGGTGCGCACCTGGACCGTCAGCTCCGTGCCCGGCGCGGCGTCGGCCAGCGCGCACTCGCGGCCAAACGTGGCCCCGCTCGCACAGGCGACCTCGAGCCCGTCGTCGACCGCCACGCGCACGGTCGCGGGCGCCTGCGCGTCGAGCCGAAAGCGCAGGGTGCGTTCGGCGGCCGGGGCGGTTGCGCGCAGCAGCGGCGTGGCCAGCACGATGCCGGCGCGCGCGGGAGGAGCAAAAGCCGCGATGCGCGCGGGGTCGCCGGCCGCGCGACAGCGGCCGAAGAGGTCGCAGCGGCCGCCGTCGGGGCAGTCGGCGGCGCGCGTGCAGTCGGCGCCGCAGACGCCGAGCGTGCAGTGGGCGCCACAGGGGCAGTCGTCGTCGCGCCGGCAAGCCGAGGCCGCGGCGATGAGCGCCGCGTTGCGCTCGCAGGTCGAGCCGCCCGTCGAGCCGGACGGCGGGCTGCTCGTGCACCCCGGCCAGAGCGGCAGGACGGCCAGAATGGAGGCCAGAAACCCCAGGGCCCCGCGCGGACGCGCCGGCCGGGGCGAAGCGCTGTGCTTTTGCATGGCGTCCCTCCTTGCGCTGCTGCGGCGCGCCGGCCTACTCGGCGACCGTGTAGGTTTCGACGAGGCGGTTGAGGCCGCCAAGCCCGTCCTCGCCCGCGACCGAGCCGCCGCCGCCGGCGCCCAGCGCGCCGGGGGTGCCCGCCTCGATCGTGGCGGTGGGCGTGTAGCTCGTGGGGCCGTTGATGACGGCGATGCCCACGACCGAGCCGCCGTCGCCGCCCGAGCCGCCCCCGCCCGGGGCGCCGTTGCCGCCCGGGCCGCCCGCCCCGCCGGCCCCGGGGCACTGCATCTGGCACGTGCCGGCGACCCGTCGTGGCCCACGCCGCCGCGCCCGCCGGCGCCGCCGCGCCCGCCGCCGATGGTGGTCGTCGTGAGATCGGCCTGCGAGCCGAAGAGCACGACGCCGAACGCGCTGCCTCCGGCCATGCCGCCGCCGCCGCCGTC
>CAYRCM010000292.1:0-5575 GCA_964422715.1 uncultured Myxococcales bacterium
GGCCGCGCGCGCCGCCCCTGCGCCCACGGCGCGGGCTGGCGCCGGCCGAGCACGGGCGGCCCGTCGGCCGGCAGCGTGCCGGAGGCGAGCAGCGCTTCGAGCCGCTCGCACACGACCTGCGCCGACGCCGGGCGGTCGGCCGGATTCTTCTGGAGCAGTTCGTCGACGAGACCGACGAGCTCGGGGGTGAGCGTCTGCCCCTCGGGCACCACCTCGGGCAGCGGCGGTGGCGTGGCCTGCAACTGGGCGGCCAGCACTTCGGCGGTGGTGTTGCCGCCAAAGGGCACCCACCCCGTGAGCATCTCGTAGAGCAGGATGCCGAGCGAGTAGAGGTCGCTGCGCCCGTCGAGGGCCCGGCCGCGCGCCTGCTCGGGCGACATGTAGCGGGGGGTGCCGAGCACGACCCCGGCTTGCGTGAGCGCTTCTTCGGCCGGCTCGCGGTCGAGCGACTTGGCGATGCCGAAGTCGAGCACCTTCACGTAGTCTTTCTGGCCCGCCACTTCGCAGAGAAAGATGTTGGCCGGCTTGAGGTCGCGGTGCACGAGTTGCAGCCCGTGCGCCTCGACGAGGGAGCGGCCGACGAGCGCCGCGACGTTCACGGCGCGCCGCGCGGCGAGCGCCCCTTCGCGCCGCAGCAGTTTGGCGAGCGGCTCGCCGTCGAGAAACTCCATGACGAGGTAGGGGTAGCCGTCGGGCGACACCCCGAAATCGTGCACCTTGATGGTGTGGTGGTACTTGAGCCGGCTGCTTGCCCGCGCCTCGTAGTAGAAGCGCCGCACGGCCTCGCGCTGGCGCACGAGTTCGCGCCGCATGACCTTGAGCGCCACGGTCTGGTTCATGAGTTCGTGGCGCGCGCGGAACACCCAGCCCATGCCGCCCTGGCCGATGAGTGCCTCGACCACGTAGCGGTCGCCAAACCGCGTGCCGACGAGGTTGGGCTGCCCGCGGCTGTCGTCGAACAGTTGCGCCTCGACCAGCGGGAACCCATCCCGCGGGCACAGCGCCTCGGCCCCTCGGTAGCCGCAGTCCGGACACACGCGCATGGGCGCACCCCCTGCACTCGCTGGGAGCATACGTCCCCGCTTGGCGGAGGGTCAACCGCGGCCGGCGGCCGGCGGGCGGGCGAACGAGGCGCGCTTCGGGCGGCGGGAGCCGACCCTCGCCCGTCAGCGGATGTCGGTGTGCGGCAGGGTACGCCCCCGGAGGCGACGGAGTGGGGCGCAGAACGCGGTGGGCGGACGAAGCCGCCGGCGAAGACAGCCGGCGTGGCCCAGCGCTGCGGCATGGCCCGGCGGGACGCGGCGGCCTGGAGCCGACTCAGGGCGTGCGTTCGCCGCCGTCCTTCGGCCCGCCGTCCTTCTGGAAGATGCCGGCCGTCTCGCGCAGCAGGTTCTCGAACAGCGTCTCGCGCTCGTCGCTGGCCCGCAGCCGCTCGACGGCACGCCGCACGACCTCGGCCGGGGTCAGCCCCTCATCGGTGGCCCGGCGTTCGAGCCAGGCCCATTCTTCCTCGTCGAAGGTGAGTTCGAGCCGCACGTCGCTCATGGTCGGTCTCCTCAAGCCGCCCGGGGCGCAGGCGGCCGGCGCCGCGCGCCGAGAAGCGCGGTCGAAGCACGCCTGCACGCCAAGCGCAACGGCAGGATATCGCCCGCGGGCGGCCCCGGCAACCGGTGGAACGGGCGGCGCAACTTGAAATTTGGCCCGCCGCGCGCGAGAGTGGCCGAGGCCAAGGGCCGGGAGGATATGGTCCGACTACGCGTCAGAGGCTGTGAGAATATCGCAGTTCGTCGCGAGGCGTACCCCTGGCGGAATGGCTGCAAGGAGCGGGGGTGCACGAAACCCGAGACGTATCGCGGGATACGTCGCAGGGTTTCGGGGGTCCCCGTGACGCCGCAGACGTCCGGCAGGGGTCGCCGCAGCAGAACGGAGATTTTTTCACAGACCCTCAGCATTGCGCTCGCGGCAGCCAGTCTTCTGGCGCTCTGCGCGGCTCGCTGCGGCGGGGTCATCCGGCTCGGCGCCCTCGATCCCCCCGAAGGGCGCCAGATGGTCGTGCACGTGGGCATCGAGGGCAACCGCGCCCTGTCCGCGGGCACCATCTGTGCGGGACTTGCCACCTACAGCGACAACTGGTCGCTCGGCGACGACAAGCCGTTGCTCGACCGCACGGTCCTGCCGGCCGATGCCGCGCGCATCGAAAGCCTCTATCAGGCCCACGGCTACTTCGAGGCGCAGGTCACGGGGTTCCGCGTCGTGCAGCGCGACCCGCAGACGGTGCGGGTCTACTTTCGGGTCCGCGAGGGCGAGCCCGTCCGGGTGCGCGACGTCGCGGCCACCGACTTGACGCCGCCGTCCGCCGCCGACCCCGAAGCCGCCGCGCGGCTCGGCGACGTGAACCGCAAGTTGAAGGGCCTGATCCCGTTTCGCCCGGGCGACGTGTGGCAGGCCGAACGCCACGAGCGGGCCAAAGAGCAGATCCGCACGGCGCTCCGCGAACGCGGCTTCCTGTTCGCCGAGGTGCTCGGCGACGTGCTCGTCGACCGGCGCGAGCGCACGGCCGTCGTGCAGTACCACATCGTGCCCGGACCGCTCGCCCGCATCCGCGAGGTGCGCATCACGGGCAACCGGCGCGTCGCCGCGGCGCGCATTGCGCGGCGCATCCCGCTCAGAGCCGGCGAAATCGTCGTGCCGCGCCGGCTGCGCGAGACCGAAGAGAACATCTACGCGCTGCGGGCCTTCTTCGGCGTGCGCGCCGAGGCCGTGCGGCCGAGCGTCGAAGAGCAACTCGGCCAGGCCCCGCTCACTTTCGAGAACCTGAAGGCCATCGTGTGGGAGCCCCAGGTCGTCGTCGAAGTCGACGTGCAGGAGATGCCCATCCACGACGTGTCCGTGGGGGTCGGCGCCACGATCGACAACCGGCGCAACGAGGTCTACCTCAAAAGCGGCTACGAAAACCGCAACTTCATCGGCGGGCTCCGGTACTTCGCGCTGGAGGCGCGCCCGGCGCTCGTGGCCCTGCCGACCCTCATCGACCCCGACGCGCAGTACGCCTTCGGGGCCGCGGCGCGGCTCAATTTCGTGCAGCCGTCGTTTTTCGAGGAATACCTCGAGGCCCGGCTCGAAACCGACTACCGGCTGGGCGTCGAGTACGGCTACAAGAGCCACAAGGTCTCGTTTTCGCCCGGTCTATCGCGCAAACTGTGGCGGCGGCTCACCGCCGCCCTGGCCTACCGGCTCACCTACTACTCCTATTTCGACTACAGTTCGGCGCTGAACCTCGACCCCGCCGACACGATGGGGCTCGCGTTTCGGCCCGAGTATCTGCTGAGTTACCTCGAACAGAGTCTCGTCTTCGATGGACGCGACTCGGTCTACGACCCCCGGAGCGGGTTCTACGGCAGCGCCACGGTCGCCGAATCGTTCACGGCGTTCGGCAGCGATTTCCACTTCATCCGACTCGACACGACGCTGCGCGGCTACGTGACCCCGTGGCGCCGGCTCACGCTCGCGATGCAGCTGCACTACGGCCAGACCTTCAATGCGTACGGCGCCGAAACACCGCTGGCGGCGCGCTTCCTCGGCGGCGGCCCCTCGAGCGTGCGCGGGTTCGGCGCCGGGCGCATGGGACCCTACGTGTGCCGCGACGACCAGGGCGGCGCCAGCAACGGCCAGGACGACCAGCCGTGCAGCGGCTCGAAGGTGTTCGTGGGCGGCAACCTCATTCTCGAAGGCAACGTCGAAGCGCGCTTCTACCTGCCGGCGAACCTCGGCTTCGTGCTGTTCGCCGACGTGGGCGAAATCTGGCCGAGCAAGGACGACCTGGCGTTTGGCGACCTCAACGTGGCCGTGGGCCCGGGGTTGCGCTACTTCACGCCGATCGGGCCCGTGCGCCTCGACGCGGGGGTGCTCGTCACCGAGCCCGCGCGCGGCGCCTACGCGCTGCACGTCAGCATCGGACAGGCATTTTGATGTCGGCCATGCCGCCGAGCCCGCCGCCCGCCGCCCCGGCGCCCCCCAACGCGAGGCCCGCCGCCGCCGGGCGTCCGGCCTGGCGGCGCTGGCTGCGCCGCCTCCGCCGCATCGTGACCTGGCTCGTCGTGAGCCTGCTGCTGCTCGTCGGAGTCGTGCTGCTCGCGCTCCAGACCGATTGGGCGCGCGGGCAGCTGCTCGATGCGGTGCTCGGCGAGGTGAACGCCGCCATCGCCGGCAAACTGCGCGTCGAGCGGCTCGAAGGCAATTTCCTCACCCACCTCGCGCTTACCGGGGTGCACGTCGACTCGCCGGAGGGGGTCGAAATCGCACGCATCGAGCGCGTGTTCGTCACCTTCGACCTATGGGCGCTGACCCGCAAGGAAGTCGCGATTGGCCGGGTCGACATCGTCGCCCCGCGGCTCGTGCTCTTCGACGCCGAGGGCCGACTCGGACTGGCCCGGGCCTTCGCGCCGGCGCGAGAGGAGCCGCCCGAACCCGAGCCGGCCGCGGGCGAACCGTCCGGCTGGCGAATCGGCGTCCGCGCCTTCCAACTGACGGGCGGCCACGTGCTGCTGGGCCCGCGGCTCGCCGACCCGGCGCTCTTCGGTCTCGACATCCGCGGCGCGTTTCGGCTGGACGCGGGGGTGCACTGGCAGGACGTGACGCTCCGGGCGCAGGCCCACAACCTGCCGGTGCACCGGCTGGCCGTGCAGACGAGCGGGGCCTTCGCCGACGGGGCGCTGAGCCTGCGTCCGCTCTGCGTCGAGGCGGGGCCGCATACCCTCGCGCTGAAAGGCGAAGTGCGCGATCTCGATGCGCCGGCCGGGCCCACCGGGACGCTGACGCTCGAAAGGCTGCACGCCGACCTCGCCGCCCTGGCGCAAGCGTTGCCGGGCCTGCCGCCGCTGGCCGGGCCGCTGGAGTTGAGCGGCAGCGTGCGCGGTGGGCTCGCCGACTTCGCGGCCACGCTGCAACTCGACTCGGCCGCGGGGCCGCTGACGCTCACGGCGCAGGGCGGGCTCGGCGGGGCCGCGGGCCCGACGCTCGACCTGACCGTGGCGGCCACGGCGCTGGCACCCGGCCGGCTGCTGCCCGCGTTCGGCCTGCCGCTGCAAAGCGGGATCGGGCTCACGGCGGCGCTGCGCGGCGACCCGCGCGAGACGGGCCGCGCCGAACTCGTGCTCGACCTCTACGCCCCCGACATCGCCGAGGCCGGGCTCGACTGGCTGCACGCCGAGCTCGCGCTCCAGGCGGGACGCAGCCGCCTGCACGTCACGGGGTTTGGGCCGGAGCTCGGCAACCTCGAACTCACGGCCGCGAGCGACGGGCTCTGGCCCACCGGCGAGGGCACGGCCACGCTCATCGCGAACGACGCCGACCTGCACACCGCGGCCGCCCTTGCGGCGCTCGCGGGTCTCCAGGGCACCATCGAACGGCTGCGGCTCGACGCCCGCACGGCCTGGAGCCCGGCCGGGCTCGGGGCGAGTCGGGTGGCTTTGCGGCTCGACGCCCGCGAGTTCGCGGCGGCGCCGCGGCCCGACGCGGCGTTTGCAGCGAGCGGCGTGCGGCTGCGCACGACGGGCCGCTGGCCCGGCCACGGCCT
>CAYRCM010000293.1:0-5524 GCA_964422715.1 uncultured Myxococcales bacterium
GCACGGCCGGTCGCCGGTGGGCCGCCCGGTGCCGCGGCGCCGGACCCGCCCGGGGGCGTGAGTTGCAGCGCGAGGTCGCTGCCCTGGGCCGACCGCGCGACGCCGAAGCCGAGGCTGGCGGCCATGCGGCTCACGTTCTCGGCCGAGCCGGGGTTGTCGACGAGCACCCGCAGCCCCGCGCCGGGGTGTGCGAGCAGCGCCTGGCGCGTGCGCACCACCGGCTCGGGGCAGGCGAGGCCGCGCAGATCGAGCAACGTTTCGTTCATGGACCCTTCCGTTTCCAGGGGCGGCCCGAGGGAGCCCGCAGCGCGCGGCCGGCACGGCCGCCGCGGACGCATCGTAGCCCATGCGGGCCGCGCGTGGTGAGTGGTGAGTGGCTCGTGGCTCGTGGCTCGTGGCGCTCTGGGGATGACGCGAGCCAGGGCGGGGCCGGGGCCGGGGCCGGGGCGCACGCGGGCCTCAGCGGACGGCCGGTCTTTGCGCCGAACCGCGCGTTCTGATAGTTCTTTAGCAGGCTGTGTCCGGCTCAACTGCGCGAGGTGACCACGATGAAACCCACCCGAACGTGGCTCGGCCCCCCCTTCGCTTGGCGGTTCGGCGCAACCCTCGCCCTGCTGGCTCCGGCGGCCGCTGCCGCCCACCCGGAGGGGCCGCCGGTGCCGCGCTTCGAGACGGCGATGCAGTTCGTCCCGCCGTGCGGCCCGCCCGACGACCTCGCCCCCGGCGACGTCGACGGCGACGGTACGCCCGACCTCGTCTTCGCCTGCCCCGCCGACCACGCGTTTGGCGTGCTGCTCGGCCGTCCGGACGGGTCGTTTGGCGCCGGAAGGGCCTATCCGCTTTGGGGGGTGACCGACGTGGCGCTCGGCGACTTCGACGGCGACGGCTGGCCCGATGTCGCCGCGGTCCAGCAGTCGGTCGGCAACGCCGTCGTGACCTTCGCGAACGACGGGGCCGGCGGGTTCGGCGAAAGCGGGCGCTATGCCGCGGGCAACCGGCCGGAAGACGTGGTGCCCGGCGACTTCGACGGCGACGGCGCGCTCGACCTGGCGGTGTGCGCCGGGCTGAGCGGCGACCTCACGCTGCTTCGCGGCGACGGCGCCGGCGGCTTCGCCGTCTCCCAAACGCTGCCGGCGGGAGGCCACCCGCGGGCTCTGGCCGTGGGCGACCTCGATGGCAACGGGGCACCCGACCTGGTCCTGGCCGACCGCGCGGGCGCCGCGCTGGCCGTGTTCCTCAACGCGGGCACGGGCACGGTCCAGCCGGGCGGGCGCTACCCCACCGACGCCGGCCCCGAAAGCCTCGCCTTGGTCGACGTGAACGGCGACCACGCGCTCGATCTCCTCAGCGCGAACCTCCAGGGGGGCACGGTGAGTGTGCTGCTCGGCCGCGGCGACGGCTCGTTCGCGCCGGTCGCCCCGCTCGCGCCCGGCTTCGGCGCCCGGATGCTCACGGTCGTCGACCTCGACAAGGACGGCCGGCGCGATGTCGTCGTGGCCCGCTCCGTCGGCTTCGGCCTTGCCGATGCGCTCACCGTTTTCAGCGGGGCCGGGGATGGCACGTTCGCACCCGCGCAGCATCTCGATGTCGGCTATGAACTGTTCGGACTGCTGGCCGCCGACCTGCACGCCGACGGCGACGTGGATCTGCTGCTCGGGGTGGCCACCCTGTACCGCAGCACGCTGACGGCGATCGTGAGCCCGGGGCCGGGAGCCCTGCCGGCAGCCCCGGTATACGAAGCGGGCTATTGGCCCCGCGCGATGCTTGCGGCCGACGTCAACCGCGACGGCTGGCTCGACCTCGCCGTCGCGAACGCCGGCAGCAATGACCTCACGTTGCTCCTCGGCAAAGGCCAGGCGCGCTTTCGCCCACTCCAGCCGTTGGCGGTTGGGGCGGGCGCCTGGGCGCTCGCCGAACTCGACGCCGACCGCGACGGCGTGCCCGACCTGGCCTGCGCCAACCGCGACGGCGCCGACGTCTCGATTCTGCGCGGGCGCGGCGACGGTACCTTCGACGAACTCGGCCGGCTGCCCGTCGGCGCCGCCCCCGCCGCGCTCGTGAGCGACGACTTCGACGGCGATGGGCTCGGCGACCTCGCCGTGGCGCGCGCCGAGGCCAACGACGTGGCGCTCTGGTTCGGCAGCGGGGCCGGCGCGTTCGTGGAAGGCGCGCGGTTGGCCGTCGGCAACCGGCCCACGGCGCTGGCGCTCGCCGACCTCGACGATGACGGGCAGGTCGATCTCGTCGTGGCGCACGAGCACGGCGCCGACGTGGCGGTGTTGCTCGGCGCCGGCGCGGGCGGGTTCGAGGCGCCGCGGTTTGCGGCCGTCTTGCGCCACCCCACGCAGCTCGCGGTGGGCGACCTCGACGGCGACGGACGCCAGGATGTGGCCGTGACCTGTGCCACGGACGGCCAGGTCGTCGTGCTCCTTGGCCAGGGGGACGGGTCGCTCCGCGCCGGAGAGGCGCTCGCGACGGGCGACTGGCCGCTCGGTCTGGCCCTGGCCGACGTCGACGGCGACCGCCGGCTCGACATCGTCGTCGTGAGCGCCTTCCACGATGCCGTGGCCATCCACCGCGCGCAGGCGGGCGGGGGCTTCGCGCCCCCCGAGTTTTTCGCGCTCGGCGGCGGCTTCGACCCGCAGGCCCTCGTCGCGGCCGACTTCGACGGCGACGCCGACGCCGACCTGGCGGTGGCCAACTGGGCGGGCCACGGCGTGTCGCTGCTGCGCAACCGCACGCGCAAGGCCGGACCGCCGCCGAGCCTCAGCCCGCCGAAGGGGGCGCCCGGCGCCCCGGGCGTGCGGCCGCCGCGGCCGACGCGGACACCATGCGCACCTGCCCCACGCGACCCCGCCAGGTGACTCGGGTGGAAGCCCCGCGGCCCTTCGGAGCAGCCATGCCTACTATTGGGACCGCGCTGCTCGTCTGTGTTCTTTGCCTGCCCGCCGCCCGGGCCGCGGGCGGCGCCTCTTTCCTGGTCGACGCGCTGGATGTCGCCGCCCGCGTGGCCGACACGACGGTGCCGTTCATCGAGAACCGCGGACAAATCGACCCGGCTGTGGCCTTCTACGCCCGCACATTTGCGGGCACGGTCTTCGTCACGCACGCGGGCGAAATCATCTACGCGCTGCCGGCCCGCGGGCTGGAGGCGGAAACCGACCGGTTCGGCCACGAGGCATACGACCTCACCAACGCCCCCGGGCCCCCCCACCGCCTGGCCTCAAGCGACGGCGCCGGCTGGATGCTAGCCCTGCGCGAGACCCTCGTCGATGCCACGCCCGGCCCCATCCGCGGCCTGCGGCCGAGCGACACCGTGGTCAACGTCTTCAAGGGCAACGACCCGGCGCGCTGGCAGTCGCGGCTGCCCGTCTTCGAGGCCGTCGATCTCGGCGAAGTGTGGCCCGGCGTGCGCCTCGAACTCGTGGCCCGCGCCGGCAACGTCGAAAAGCGCTTCACCGTGGCGCCGGGTGCTTCGCCCGACGTCATCCGCATCCGGGTCGAGGGCGGCGCGCCGAGCCTGCGCCGCGAGCGCAACGGGCAACTCACCGTGCCGTCCGATCTCGGCCCGGTCGTCTTCACCCGCCCCGTCGCGTTCCTGAAGGCCGACGGCCGACCGGTGACCGTCGCCTACGCCGTTCGCGGGGACGTCTACGGTTTTCGCGTCGGGCCCTACGACCGCTCGCAGCCGCTTGTCATCGACCCGCTGCTCGCGTCGACCTACTTCGGGGGTGCGTCCTTCGACCGCGGACGTCGCGTGGCTGTGGACTCCGAGGCAAACGTCTGGCTGGCGGGCGGCACCACATCGCCGGACTTCCCGCGAACCCCGGGGGCGTACCAGGTCGGTTTCGGGGGCCCCGAGCCATGCGGCCAGGCATTCATCAGCAAGTTCTCACCCGACCTGCGCAATCTGCGCGCGTCGACATTCCTTGGCGGGACCAGTGGTCAGGAGGCACTGGGCCTTGCGCTCGACGGACAGGGCCGGCCGATCGTTGCCGGCGCAACCTCATCCCCCGACTTTCCCACCACGACCTGGCCCTGCAGCGAGCCCGACGGCCTGCGGTCCCGCGGCTTCATTTCCCGGCTCAGCGCCGACCTCAGCACGCTCGAGGCGTCGGGCTGCGTCCACGCGCCGACTTACTCGCTGGGATTTCACGACGTTGCCGTCGGCGCCGACGGCTCGGTCGCCGTGGCCACCACCAACTTCGACCCCGGGCTGCCCACGACGCCTGACGCATTCATGCCCGACTTCGGCAGCGGACTCTACTGCAGCGTGTACGTCGCACGCTACGACCGCGAGTTGACCACGCTGCTCGCCGCCACCTGGCTCGGCACCAGCGACATCGACCTCGCCGACCGTGTCGGCGTCGACCCCGCCGGCAACATCGTCGTCGCCGGCGAGACCGCCAACTGGCACGAGTGGCCCGGCACCGTCCGGCTGCCGCGAGGCCTGGCCCCGGGGCGCGGCTACCCCTGCTACACCGTGAAACTGGACGCAAACCTCACCACCCTGCTCGGCTCCACCGTGCTCGGCTACGGCCCCATCCACGGCCTCGATGTCGACACGAACGGCGACGTCTGGCTCGCAGGCGAGACCTACCTCGGCTGGCCCACCACCCCGGGCGCATTCCAAACGACGTGTCCGGCGGGCGTGTGCGGCTTCGTCAGTCGGCTCGCCAACGACGGCCTCGCCCTGCTCGCCTCCACCCTGATCGGAAGCCGCCCCGTCGAAGAATTCGGCGGTGCCTGGGGTACCGCCGTCGCACGCGCGCCGCGCGGCGGCGTGTTCACGGTCGGCTACACCCACGGCATCGGTTTCCCGACGACGCCAGGTTCCTACCAGCCCGAGTACGCCGGCGGCTACAGCGCCCCCCACGACATGTTCGTTGCACACTTCGACCCCGACCTCAGGACGTTGCGCGCCGCAACACTCGTGGGCGGACGGTCGGACGACTACGCCAACGACGTTGCTGTGACGTCCGATGCCGATGTGGTGATTCTCGGGAGTACCGGGCGAAGCACGGTCCCCTTCCCGACGACGCCCGGAGCCTTCGACCGCAACCTGGGGCCGACCGGGGCATTGACCGTCTCCATCTTCACCCCCGACCTCTTGGCCGACCCGCAGCCCTGCCTGCACGGTGGCGACCTCGACTTCGACGGCGCCACCACCATGGACGACGTGCAGGCCGCCTTCTACGCCGTCCTCGGCATCTACAGCCCGTTGCCGTGGGAGTACTGCCAGGCCGACTGCAATGGTGACGACCGCTTGACGGCCGGCGACACGCAGGCGGCCTTCGCCAAGTTCCTCGGCCTCGGCGCCTGTGCCGGGGATGAGGGGCCGTAGCCGGGCGGGCACCGCGCGCCGCCCTCGGCCCCAACACCGCAAGCAGCCGCGACCACAGGCCCCGCGACCCGCCCCCGGCCACCGCTCAGCCACCGGCTGCGACGCTGCAAGATGCCGCGTCTACACCGCCCGGCGGCCCAGCCGCCCACACCAGTTCGTCCGCATCGACAAACAGCGCCA
>CAYRCM010000294.1:0-5402 GCA_964422715.1 uncultured Myxococcales bacterium
GTCGCCGCCCTTGCCGGCGGTGCCGGCCGCGAAGATGCCGCCGCTCGTGCCGCCGTTGCCGCCGTTGCCGCCTTCGCCGCCGAAACCGCCAAAGCCGCCGGCCCCGCCCGCACCGCCGCGGCCGCGCCGGATGACGTTGTCGCGCACGGTGGGCCACGTCGTGGCGGCGCCCGGGTAGGCAACGAAGATCGCGAAGGAGCCGCCGCCGCCCGGTCCGCCCGTGCCACCGGCCCCGCCGCAACCGCCGGCCCCACCGCCGCCGCCCGACGCGCCGAGCACGTGCTGGTTGCACTGCCCGAACTGCGCGATGCCGCCCGCGCCGCCGCCGCCGCCGCCCGGCCCGCCAAAGGCGCCCGCGCCGCCCGCGCCGCCGGGGCCCGTGGCGCGCCAGTCACCGGCCGAAACCGTCCCGGCGTTGGCCGAACAGCCCGTGCCGCGGGCGCCCGAGGCGCCGGTCGGGCCGACGAAGCCGTCCTCGCCGGCATTGCTCTGGATCTGGCTCGGATAGCCCGATTCGGTGACGTGCTGGCACCAGAAGCCCGACTGGTTGTCGTAGGACCAGTCGTAGCCACCATGGCCGTTCGGTGCCGGGTTGGGCGTGTTGTATTGCGCCTGGGCCCCCTGCGTGGGGGTGGTCCAGGTGTAGCCGGGGCAGACGGTGGTGCCGCCCGCGTTGCCGTTGCCGCCCGCGCACTGGGCGTTGCTGCCGCCCGCCCCGCCGGTCTGGCTCGAGCCCGCGGGACAGCCGCCGTAGCGCGTGCTCGCGACGATGCCGCCGCTGCCGTCCAGCGCCTGGCTGCCCGATTCCTGACGGCCGTACCCGCGCGCCCCGTCGGCGCCGCGCCCGCCCATGCCACCGCGCCCGGCGACGATGGTGTTGTTGCGCAGCGTGAGGCTCTGGGTGCAGTTGAGCACGTAGACGGCGTGGCTGTTGTAGCCCGCCGTGCCGGCCGCGGCCGTGGTGTTGACGTCGTAGCCGTAGACCGTGAAGCCCGAGAACACCGCGGTCTGCGTGGTGATGCCGACGGCGCGCACGACGCCCGGCGTGGGCGCCGCCCCCCAATTGGGCTCGACGCCGACCACGATGGTCGGGTAGAGCACGATGTCGCGCTGGCCGAAATCTTCGGAATACCCGCCGTGCAGCGCCACGCCCGCGGCGAGCGAGATGTTTTCGGTGTAGATGCCGCCCGCGACGAGGATGTAGTCCTTGCCGGAAGCGGCGAAGGCGGCAAGGGCCTGCGTGAGGGTGGGATAGGGGTCGTCGCGGCTGCCGCTGCCCGGCCCGGGCGCGTTGGCGGCGCTCACGAACAGCGCGTCGGCTTCGACGCCGTCGATGCCGTCGCAGTTGGCGTCGACGTAGAGTTCGCCACCGGTCGGTGGCCCGCCGAAGTCGATGTCGGGCGGGTCGAAGGCCGTCTGGCCCTCGATGCGGCGGCATTCGCAGCCGTTCGACGATTCGCCGTCGACGTCGACCCACTCGTACGTGGTGGCACCCTCGACTTCGGTGGTGCAGTCGACGATGGCGCACTGCGGCAGCGCGGGGGCCACGTCGCAGGCGCCGATCGCGTGGTGTACATCGGCCGTCCAGCGCGTCGTGCAGTTGTTGTAGCACTGACCGCAGTGCTCGTCGGAAACGTAGCGCCCCGTGACGGCATCGCGGAAGCCCTCGTCGACCTGGGCGTCGCAGTCGTTGTCCTGGCCGTCGCACACCTCAGGTACGACCCCCTCGGCGCTGCACGTCGTCCAGCCGTAGCCACCGCCCGCGAGCCCGTGACAGATTTGCAGGCCGACGCAGCCGCCGACGTCGCAGGCCCGCACCTGGCCCACCGTGTCGCCGTTGCAGACGCACGTACCGGCAACCGGCACGCACTGCTGGCTCGCGCCGGTGGGTTGGCAGCGATAGCCTTCCGGGCAGGTGCGGCCGTAGAGGGAGTCGGGGCGGCAGTCGCGGCCGCAGACCCGTTCGGCGCCCAGGCTCACGCACTGCGAAGTGGGCACCAGGCAGTCGTCGTCGGAGTTGCACGGGCTGCACAGGTTGTCAGGCAATTCGAGGCAGGCCGTGCCGCCGGCGTAGGGGAAGTAGCCGGGCTCACAGGTCGTGGCCACGCACTGCGGGGTCGCGCCGACGAGTTCGCAGTGGGGATCGATGGCGTGCGGCACGATGAGGGTGCAGTCGTTGCCGCAGTCGCCGCAGTGTTCGTCGCTGACGTAGCGGCCTGCAGCGTCTCGGAAGCCTTCGTCGATTTCGCCGTCGCAGGTGTTGTCGAGGTAGTCGCAGACCTCGGCCGGCAGGGCCTCGCCGGCGCTGCACCGCCAGCCGTAGACGCCGGTCGCGTCCTGCGCACACAGCCAGGTGCCGAAGCAGGTGGTACCGTTCGAGCAGTCGGAGGTGCCGGTGGGCGTGCCCGAGTAGTCGAGGTCGGCGTCGGCGTCGTTCAGCAGGCCGTCGCAATCGTTGTCGCGCCCGTCGCAGATCTCGGGTTCGGGCGGCAGCGCATCGCAGGCCGTCCAGCCCGGGGTGGCCGAGGCGATGTCGCACGTCTCGACGCCGTAGCAGGTGCCGAGTTCGTTGCCGACCGAGCAGGCGCGCTCGGCCCCCTGGACGGTGCAGTCGCAGGCGCCCGTGAGCGGCACGCACTGCATGCCGCTCTGCGCCGGGTCGGCGGCACTCGTCGCGGCTTCGCAGGTGTAGCCTTCCGGGCAACAGCCCTGCTCGCCGGGGTTGCCGGTGCAGGCCGGCCCGCCAGACAACTCGTAGAAGCTGCCCGGGGCGCAATCGCGGCCGCAGAAGCGCTCGCCGGCCGCCCCGCCGCTGCCGAGGCACAGGTCGGCCGGACCCTGGCAGTCGGCGTCGCTGCGACAGGGGGCGCACAGGTTTTCGGGCAGCGGCAGGCAGATGGTGTTGCCGTAGTTCCAGTAGCCCGCCTCGCACGCGGACACGACGCACACCGGGAAGGCCGGTTCGGCGTCGCAGACGACCGTGCCGTGTTCTTCGGGTGGGCAGGCACGGTTGCAGGCGCCGCAGTGTTCGATGCTGAGGCCGTACTTGAGGGTGGGCGGCTCGCCGACGGCGATGGCGAAACCTTCGTCGGTCTGCCCGTCGCAGTTGTTGTCGCGGCCGTCGCAGTTCTCGGGGGCCGGCGTCGTGGCGGAGCACAGCAGCCCTTCGAGGCCGCGGCACTGGGTGACGCCGACGCAGCGGCCGAATTCGTTCTCGGTCTCGCACGGCTCGCCCTGGGGGACCCCTTCGTCGATGCGACCGTCGCAGTCGTCGTCGAGGCCGTTGCACGTCTCGGGGACCGGCAGCGGCGCCGTGCAGTTGGACCAGCCCACGTCGGGCAGGCATTCGGCGACGCCGAAGCAGGTGCCGAATTCGTTTTCCTGGAAACAGGGCGTCTGCGCGCCGGCGTTCGCGAGCGTGCAGTCGCAGGAACGCGTGACCGGAATGCACTGGAAGACCGCCGCCTCGACTTCGAGGCATTCGAAGCCGGCCGGGCACGGGCTGTCGTAGATGGAATCGGGGCCGCAGTCGCGGGCGCAGAACGTGCGCGGATCGTCGGGGTCGATTTCGAGGCAGCGGTCGGCCGGGCCGTAGCAGTCGCTGTCCTGCTGGCACGATTCGCAGAGCCCCTGGTCGTTGCTCATGCAGGTGGTCTCGTTGAAGCGGAAGTAGCCCTCGGCGCAGGCCACGATGCGGCAGGCCGGCCCGCCGGGCGCGGTCGCGTCGCAGGCCACCTCGGCCGCATTGGCGAACTTCTGCGTGCAGTCGTTGCCGCAGGTACCGCACTGGTGGATGTCGACGACGTAGGCCCCGCTCCCCGGGTCGACGAAGTCTTCGTCGGTCGTGCCGTCGCAGTTGTTGTCGACGTAGTCGCAGCGTTCGGCCTGGGGTTCGAGGGCGTTGCAGACGAAGCCGGCCACGCCCTGGCAGCGCTCGGTGCCGCTGCAGCGGCCGAACGCGTTCGTGCGCTCGCAGGGGGCCGTCGCCAGTTCCTCGTCGACGAAGCCGTCGCAGTCGTTGTCGAGCCCGTCGCACTGCTCGGCGGCCGGCACCTGGGCGTCGCAGCCGGTCCAGCCGCGCGCCGGATCGCAGGTTTCCGAGCCATAGCAGAGGCCGAGCGCATTTTCCTCGCGGCAGCCACGCTGGATGCCGGCGCGCTCGGCCGTGCAGTCGCAGGTACCGTTCGCCGGTAGGCACTGCTCGGCCGTCTTGACGCCGCTCTCGTCGAAGAGGTCGGTGCAGACGTAGCCTTCGGGGCACGGTTTCTGCGAGCAATCCATGGCGCAGAAGCGCCCGCCGCCGAGCGGCAGACAGAGGTCGCCCGCGGCGGCGCACGACGCGTCGTCGAGGCAGGGCTGGCAGAGGTTTTCGGTGAACTGCGTGCAAACGTAGGCGAAGTCGGGCGCCGTGTTGAGGATGGGCTTGCACTGCCAGCCTTCGGGGCAGCCGAGTTCGCAAAGCCGGGTGCAGCGCCCGCCGACCGGCGAGTCGAGGCACCAGCCGCTCTGGCAATGGGCGTTGTCCTGGCAGTAGGCACCAAACGGCAGGCGCGATGCGGAACCGTCGCCCGGCACGTCGCCCATCAGGCCCTCGCCGGCGGCACCGTCGCCCGCGCCGTCGGGCTTGCCCGTGCCGTCGGGCAGGCCGCCCGCGTCGAGTTCGCCGGCGCCGTCGGGCGGCCCGACGGGCACGTCGGCCGTGTCGGCCGGCGGCAGGATGGCGGCGTCGGGCAGGGACTCGCAGCGCCCGTCGACGCACGCGAGCCCCGCCGGACAGTCGCGGTTGAAGATGCAGGCGCAGCCGCCGGCGAGACACGATTCGAACGTCAACTTGTTGCCGCCGCTCGAACAGGCCGAGAGCGTGAGAGCGGTGAGAAACAGGACGAAGGCCGTGAGGCCGCCACTGCGAGAAAAGTCGGAACGTGTCGTGCGCATGGGGGCCTCCTAGAACGAGCGGAAGGAACCGAAGGCGCCGCGCGCCCCGGCCGTGCCGTCACCCGCCGTACCCGGACCGATGCCGCCGCCGCCGCCCGGCCCACCCGTGTCGGTCGAAGCCGCCGGGTAGAAGACGTTGCCGGCGTCGTAGCCCGAGCCCGTGAGGAACGTGCCCGAGATGCCGAACGAGACGCCGCCGCAGCCGCCGCCCCCGCCGCCGCCCGGTCCGCCCGTGCCGCCGCGGCCCCCCGGACCGCCGCGCCCGCCGCACCAGGCCGGCAACACGAGCAACCCGCCCGCGCCACCGGCGCCGCCGAGGCCGCCGAGGCCGCCCTGCCCGCCCGCGCCGGCCGGACCGCCGTCGCCGCGGTAGATGAGGTTGGCGCCGATGTCGGGGCGCGCGCTCGGCTGGCTCGGGAAGTACACGAAGATGGCGAACGAGGCCCCGCCGGGGGCGCCGGGCGCAC
>CAYRCM010000295.1:0-5355 GCA_964422715.1 uncultured Myxococcales bacterium
GCCGCGGAACGCGAGGCGCGGCTGCTCCGCGCCCTCCTCGCGGGCTTTCCCGACCGGGTGGCACAGCGCCGCGTCGCGCGCGAGCCCCGCCTGCGGCTCGGGGGCGCCCACGGTGCGGTGCTGGCGGCCGAAAGCGTCGTGCGCGACGCCGCCCTGCTCGTGGCGGTGCGGCTCGAAGCGCCGGGCGTGGGCAGCGGGCCGCCCGGAGGCACCACGGCGGAGCCGCTCGTCCGGCTCGCGAGTGCCGTCGAGCCAAACTGGCTCGCCGAATGCTTCCCCGAACGCGTGCACGACGACGTTGCGCTGCGTTTCGACCCGGAGGCCGAACGGGTGAGCGCGACCGTCCGCCGGCTCTACGACGAGCTCGTGCTCGCCGAGACCCCGGCTCCGCGCGGGGCTCCCGTCGCCGAGGCCGAGCTGCTCTCAGCGGCCGCCGCGCGCGCGCTGCCGCGCGCTCTGGCGCTCGAAACCGAGCCCGTGGCGCGGTTGCGCGCGCGTTGGCAGAGCCTGGCCGGCTGGCGGCCCGAGCTCGGCCTGCCGGCCGTCGACGACGCGGCGCTCGTGGCTCGCCTGCCGGGCTGGTGCCTCGGGCTGAGGTCGTTTGCCGAGCTGCGCGCGCTGCCGCTCGCCGAGCTGCTGCTCGCCGAACTCGGTCCGACCGAGCGGCGGGCGCTCGACACCCTTGCGCCGGAGCAGCTGGCGGTGCCGAGCGGCAGCCGCATCCGGCTCGACTACCGCCCGGGCGAGTCCCCCGTGCTGGCCGTGCGGCTCCAGGAAATGTTCGGGCAAATCGAGACACCGCGCGTCGACGGCGGGCGCATGCCGGTCTTGCTGCACCTGCTCGGGCCAAACGGCCGCCCGGTGCAGGTCACCCAGGATCTGCGCAGTTTCTGGACGCGTACCTACCCCGAGGTGCGACGCGAATTGCGCCGCCGCTACCCGCGCCACTACTGGCCCGAAGAACCGCTCGGGGCTGCGCCTTGGCGGCCCGGTCGGCCGCGGCCGGCGTAGGTCGGCCCCGCGCCAAGGGGGGCCTTCGGTTTCGCGGGCGCCGTCAGCCGGACCGCTTCACTGAACGGTCGCGCTCGCGCCGCCGGGTCACGAGCCGCAATGTGACGAGCAGGGCGAGCAGCGCGCCGAACGGCGCGATGCGCCAGGCGCCGCGGGGCGGGCGCGCGCGTGCGGGGCGGCCGGCGAGGCTGCAGCCGTCGTCGGTTTCGGCGAGATCGTCGCCGCCGTCGCAGCCCGAGTCGGACGATTCGGTGTAGTCGCCGCTGTCGCCGCCGTCGCAGCCGCCGCTGTCGGCGGCGTAGTCGTCGCCGCCGTCGTCGCTGCAGTCGCCGCTTTCGCCGCTGCCGTCGTCGCCGCCGCAGCCGGTGTCGGTTTCGTAGTCGGCGTCGACGCCGGCGTAGTCGTCGTATTCGGGGTCGGTCGGGTCGCTCGTGCAGTCGGACGACACGTACGGGTCGACGGCGACGCCGACGCCGCCCCCGCCGCCGCCGACCCCGCCGCCGCCCGGCGTGAGAACGCCGCCCCGCAACTCCTCGGGGGTCGGCTGCGTCACGGCTTCGCCCTCGGTCAGCGCGCGCACGACGAGGCCGCCCTCGCTCGGGTCGGTGAGCGTGATCCACAGGTCGAACTGCACGTAGAAGCCGATGCCGCTCTCGGCAATGATGCTGTCGGCGATGACGACGCTGCCGGTGAGTGCCGTGGCACGGCCCGTGACGGCGCCCGCCCGGTCGACTTCGGAGTACTCGACGACGACGGCGCCGCGCCGCACGTCGAGGACCGTGCCGACCGGCGCGGCGTTCTGGTCGATGCTGAGGACCAGGATGCCCATGTGGCCCTGGTCGGGCAGGATGAATTCGAAGGTCAGCATCACACCGGCCGCAAACGGCGCGTCGGTCTCGCGGAACTGGGCCTCGCCGTGCAGCGGAAACCAGTTCTGGGCCGCCGTGTCGTAGGCGAAGTTGAAGAGAAACCGTCCCTCGGCCTGGTAGGCGAACCCCGGACGCGGAAACCCGAGGGCCCAGACGAGCACGGTGGCGACGGTCCAGCGGATTGCGGTTCTGCTCACGAGGTGCCTCCCCACGGCCGCCCGTATGCGCCGACATGATGCAGGAATCGCAAGCCGGCAGCAAACCGGTGCATTGCAGCGGGTGCCGACAGCGCGGTTCGGCTCCGGACCCGCGCGCGAATCGTGCGGTGGGCGGCGGATTCTGAGAGAGGCGGCAAGCCGCGCGCCTTGCATTCGGGTCGTGATGGGTTACGCTCGGCGCCGGACGATCGGGTGCGGCGAGCAGCCGCCGCGCCCCGCACCCCGCGAAAGGAGTCCCCCGTGAAGGCCATTCGAAGCGTGTCGCTCCTTGCCACGGCCCTCGTGACGGCGACGACCCTGCTGGCCCCGAGCAGCACCCGGGCCCAGGTGGGCATGGGCTACGGTGTGCCGAACTTCGGGCAGGAGCCGTTGCTCGAGGTGCCCATCTTCCCGGTGCCGGCCGAGATGACGCTGCCCGAGTACCGCGCCGCGAATCGCCGCATGGGCGCGGCCCTCGTGCGCTTCATCATTCCGGGCGGCATCCACTTCTACGCCGACGAGCACCGCACGGGCTGGTGGCTCGTCGGCACGACATCGGCCGGTGTCGCGGCCCTGGTGGCCGGCCTGGCGGTCGCCTTCGCGAAAGACGAGAAACTCGAAGACACGCCGTACGACACGGTGACGCTCGGCCGCAACAACGTGGTCTACGCGCGCATCCCGAAGCAGGTCAACGCCGCGGGGCAGTACGTCTACGATCTCGTGCCGCTCAAGAAGGAGCGAGAGACGAGCAACGTCGGCGTCGGCATCGCGGTCACGGGCGGGCTGCTCATCGCCGGCTCGTACCTCTTCGACCTCATCCACGGCCTCGTCACGATCGAACGCAAACGCGACGAGGTGCGCTACAAGTACGGCAGCCGCCTGCCCGACGCCGTGAAGCGCTTCGAGGAGCGGCAGACCCGGTCGATCCGCGTGACGCCGAGCGCCGATCCGCAGACCGGCACCTACGCGCTCCAGTTCGGCAGCGCGTTCTGACGAGCGCCCGCATGGGGGCGGGGGCCCTGCCACGCCCCGGGGGCGACCGCCGAGGCGGGGCCCGTCGGGGTGTATCTGAAACCGTTCAGATTTCGACGGCTTCGCAGAGATTCTCGGCCTTGGCGGCCGCGCGTCCGCAAATGTTACAGATGAACTGCGCGTCCTTCGAGAGTTCGGCGGCGCGACTCATGAGGCGGTGGCTCACGAGATGGCAGAGGTGCTCGTCGTGGTTCTCGTGGCGTTCGGACAGGGCGTGTTCGGGGACGGTACGCTTCTTGTGGTGAGACATCGGATCCTCCGGAATGCCGTTCGGTTTTGGGCGGCACGCTCGGCGCAGGCCGGCGCAGCGCACCGGCGAAACTAACGAAAAGGGCCGCCGGGAGCAAGCCGCGGGGCACGCAACCAATGATTTTGCCGGAGCTCTCCGGCCGAGATCGGCGCGCCGCGCGCTCGCGTGGTGGACAGCCGTGGGGCCGCCGTGGTATCGCCAAGGGGCAACGGAGCGAGGAGTGCAGACCATGACGTGGGCACAAGGGGTTCTCGGGATCGCGGCGGCGCTCGTCGTGAGCCAGTGTCGCCAGGCAACCGCGCCGGGGGCCGAGGCGGGTTCCGCGGCGGGCGGGGCGGCGACCGCGGCCGGGCCGAGCATCGAGGCCGATTTCATCGTCGACGCCGAAGCGGTGTTGCGCGCGCCCACGGCCGAACGGCTCGCCACCCTCGAACCCGTGCTGCGCGAGAAAGGCCGGCTCTGGGACGAGGCCACGCCCGAGCCCGCCTGCTGCGACTGGCGCGTACGCTTCAGCGACGCGAACCGGGCCGACCAGGCGCGCCGCGTGGCGCAGGAGGCCACCCCCGACCTCGAATTTCAGGGGCTCGAAGCCGTGCTGGCCGCCCGCCTGAAGGAAGACGCCGCCAAGACGTTGCTCGACGGCGCGCGCAACGAGGGGCTCGCCGCCTACCGGGCCGCCCTCACCGCGGCCGGGGCGGCGCACATCGCCGAGGACGTGCTCGAACCGACCCGCGTGCGGCTCACGTTCGCGGGCACGCCCGGCGACGTCGCGCGCTACAAGCAGGTACTCGAAAACGTGCAAAAGACGCCCGCCGCGGGGCGGCTGCGGGTGCAGCGCGTGCAACCCGCGCCCGTGCTGTAGGGCGGCGTCGCGAACCCCGGCCGCGCGGCCGAGATGCCGCTACGGGGTCACGCCCGCCGCGTCAGGGAGGACTCGCCATGTTCCACGGCCAACGCCGCGTGTTGTGGAGCCTCGTCGCGCTCGGCTGCGCTCTCGGAGGGCTCACGTGCGGCCCCGACGACCATCGGCGCATCGGCGGCACCTGCAACCGCTCCGCCGAGTGCGGGGCGACGGGGGTCTGCTACGAGAACCGCTGCTACGCGTTGTGCGCCACCGACGAAGACTGTGCCGGCGGGCTGCACTGCGTGGCCGTGTCCACGGCCGAAAACGAGCCGGCCATGGTGTGCCTCGTGAAATCGGCCGACATCCAGGAGCCGCCCGACGCCGGCGGCGATGCCGACGTGCCGGCCACGGGCGACCTGCCGGCCGACTGCGCGGCCCGCTGCGACGACGGCAACCCCTGCACCACCGACGCCTGCCTGCCCGACACGGGCACCTGCGTCAATGTGCCGCGCGCGTGCGACGACGGCGACCCCTGCACCACCGACGCCTGCGACCCGAAGGAAGGCCAGTGTGTCTTCGTCGTGCGCGACTGCGGCGACGACGACCCCTGCACCACCGATTTCTGCGACGGTGCGGCTGGGGGATGCGCCCACACGCCGGTCGCCTGCGACGACGGCGATCCCTGCACCGACGACGCCTGCGACCCGGCCGACGGCCGCTGCACGCACACCCCGGCCAACTGCGACGACGGCGACCCCTGCACCGACGACCCGTGCGCCGGACCGGACGGCGGCTGCCTGCACGTGCCGCGCGACTGCGACGACGGCGACCCCTGCACCACCGACGGCTGCGACCCGGAAACCGGCGCCTGCGCGTGGGCCCCGGTTGCCTGTGGCGGCCACGACGCGTGCGCCGGGGCCTGCAACCCGGAGACGGGGGCCTGCGTCTACCCCGCAAGCGAGACACCGTGCGGCGGCAGCGGGGTGTGTGCCGGCACCTGCGATGGGCAGGGCGGCTGCGCGCCGCAGGCCGGCGCCCCCGACTGCGGCCCGTGCGCGCGCTGCGCGGGTGTCGGCGCCTGCGAGCCGCTGCCGGCCGGGGCGGCGCCGCTCGGCGCCTGCCCCGAGGGCGACCCCGGCTGCCCCGCCACGT
>CAYRCM010000296.1:0-5352 GCA_964422715.1 uncultured Myxococcales bacterium
TCGCAGGTTTCGCTGCCGTTGCAGGCATCGCCGTCTTCGCAGACGAGCGGTTCGCCGGCCACGCAGCCGAGGTCGTAGTCGCAGGTTTCGGCGCCGTTGCAGATGTCGGCATCGTCGCATTGGAGCGGCATGCCGTACATGCAGTAGCCGGTCTGCGGGTCGCAGGTCTCGGTGCCGGTGCAGGCGTTGCCGTCGTCGCAGACGACGACCGGGTTCGTGCAGAGACCGGTCGTCGGGTCGCACTCATCGAGGGTGCAGAGGTCGCCGTCGCTGCAATCGCGTGGCAGGTTGAGGCAGCCGCCGGTCTGCGGGTCGCAGGCGTCGTCGGTGCACGGGTTGTCGTCGTCGCAGTCGGGCGGCGTGCCCGCGATGCAGCCGAGGCCCGCCGCGCACGTTTCGATGCCGTCGCAGGGGTTGCCGTCGTCGCAGACGAGCGGGGTGCCCGGGCCGCAGCCGTCAAGCGGGTCGCAGGTTTCGGCGCCGGTGCACGGGTCGCCGTCGTCGCAGCCGAACGTCGGGCAATGGATGCGCCCGCAGCCGTTCCAGAGGATGGTCAGCTGGCCCTCGACGGCGTCGCCGACCGCGATGTCGAGGTCGCCGTCGCCGTCGAGGTCGCCCACCCCGAGCCAGCTCGGCCGCGGCTGCACGTAGCCGTAGCTCGGCGCGGCAAAGGAGCCGTCGCCGACCCCGTAGAGCAGCACGACGGCGGCGAGTTCGGGCACCGTGACGACGAGGTCGGCGATGCCGTCGACGTCGAAGTCGCCGGCCGCCAGCTGGCTCGCCGGCGCTTCCAAGGCCACCGGCGGGCGGGGGGACTCGACGAGCGTACCGTCGCCGGTGTTGAGCAGCAACCCGACCCACCCCGCGGCGACAAACGCCAGGTCGGCGCCGAATTCGGCGCCCGCGGCGCCGAACTCGGCGATGACGGGGCTCGTCACCCCGGCGCCCGCCGGATAGCGCGGGGCCGGCGTGACGAAGCGCGCATCGCCGCTGCCGATGAGCACCACGAGCTCGCCCGCGCCCGCATCGGCCACGACGGCATCGGTCAGACCATCGTCGTCGAGGTCGCCCACCGCCAGGGCCGGGGCCACGGTTTCGCCGAGGCCGCTGTAGACGATGGCGGTGACAAACGTGCCGTCGCCCGCCCCCCGCGCGACGTGCAGCCCGGCCGGGCTGCCCGTGAGCACGAGCGCATCGAGGATGTCGTCGTCGTCGACGTGCGCAAACGCCAGCCCGCCGACCGGGCCCGGGCCGAAGTCGCTCGTGGCCGCGACGAGGAACGTGCCGTCCTCTTGGCCGAAGGCCGTCCAGAGAAGCCCACTCGCGTCGAGCACGCCGAGGTCGCCGAGGCCGTCGCCGTCGACGTCGCCCGCGGCGGCGAGCGCGCCTGGCGTTTCGAGCAGCAGGCTGGCGGTTTCGAAGTCGCCGTCGCCCACGTTCTGCCAGATCGTCGCTTCAACCGCTCCCGGGCCGACGAGCGCCACGTCGCGCAACCCGCTCTCATCGGGGTCGAGCACGGCCCCTGCTTGTGCGGGCAGGCCGCCCTTGTAGACGCTGCGCGTCAGGAAGGCCCCTTCCCGACACGGGTCGAGTTCCTCGCAGACGAAGGGACTGCTGAAGTTGTCCTCGATGTCGCATTCGGGGGCCCACGGGTTGGGTGGCAGACCCTCGTAGGGACCCATGTCGTTGACCACGAAGACCATGGGCGCCGCCCCGCCCGGATCGACAATCCGGAACAGCAGCGTGGCCGCTGCGCCGGGCCGAATGGGCAGTTCGCCCGAAAGCAGCGTGCCCTCGTAGAGCAACAGGGTGACGATGTCGGCACCGAACTCGACGCCATCGAAGAAGTAGAGCGTGAGCGGCGTGTCGGCCGGGACGCGTTCGTCGCCCTCGTTGCCGATGCGCACCTCGATCAGCAACTCGTTGTCAGGTTCGCCGCACGCATCGGTCGGCCAGGCGCGCACGTCGACGTCGAGGCCCGGCAGGGGCGGGAAATAGGCGTCGATGGCCGGCCACTGGCCGGGCTCGCGCGCGATCAGGTCTTGCGTCGACAGCTGGGCGAGGGCCGCATTCAGCGGGCGCAGGTCGGACAGCGGCGGCACCTCGGTGGTCTTCGCCTGCGGTACGGGGTAGAGCTGCCCGTTGTCGGCGACCTGCCCGATCTCGTAGAGCGCCTGATTCCACACCGGTCGGGCCGTCGGGAAGGGATACCAGGGGCTGCCGATGACGTGCAGGCTCGCCTGGCCGAGGCCGCACAGCACGAGGATTTCGGCCGAGCCGTCACCGTCGACGTCGCCGACCGTCGGGAATTCGTTGGCGGTTTCCGATTCGCACGGGAACGTGGCCCAGTTGCGGCCTTCGTCGACGCCCTGCGGGAAATCGAAGAACCACTCGAAGCCGTAGATGATGTGCAGCGTGTCGTTGTCGCGGAAGACGACCTCGTTGACCATGTCGCCGTTGAAGTCGAAGGCCGTGGACCCCGTGGCGCCCGAGTCTTCGTTGAGGCCGACCTGCCAGAGCGGGTAGTCGCGGCCGGCGCGCAGCCCGATGAGCGCGTCGTGGCGCGAGATGACGATTTCGACCCGCGAGCTACTCGAAGGCAGGGCCTTGGTCTCGGTCGGCTCGTACGGGGCGTCGGGCGAGATGTCAGCGATCATGATGGGCGACAGGTTGTACTGCCAGCCCTCGAGGAACCACCAATAGAGGTCGTCGCCTTTCGCGTCGTAGGCGTAGGGGTTGCCGTAGCTGCTGTCACCGTGCACCACGACGTCGAGGTCGCCGTCGGAGTCGATGTCGGCGACGGCCGTGGGGCCGTCGGGAAACTCGCCTTCGCCTTCGCCATACATCTCGTTGGCGTCACGCCGCACCGAAATGGTGCCCGCCGCGAGGTCAAGCGAGTAGATCTGAGGCCCGGCGACAAGTTCGAGCCCGTCGCATTCGGTGTCGCCGTCGCAGTCGGCCGCGGTCAGGATGTCGACCGCCACCGCGAGTTTGCCCTGCTGGCGCGTTTCGTCGGAGCCGCCAGGCGTGCAGCCCCAGGCCCAGCCGCCGTCGGCGTCGTCGCCGGAGACGAGTTTGACCACACAGCCCGCCGGGCACGGCGCCGCACCCGTCGGCGGAACGAAGCGCCACACCTCGTTGCCATAGAAGATTTCGGCGGTGCCGTCGGCATCGAAGTCGGCCACGCCGAGCCCAAGCCCGGAGCCCATGCTGATGCCGCACTTCGGCGCGGGCTCGGTGGCGGCGTACACGTCGAAGTCGGTGCCGTTGTGGTCGGCGACAAGGATGAGGTCGTCGCCGTCGTCGACCATGGTGATGATTTCGAGCCAGGCGTCGTCGTCGAGGTTGGCCAGCGTGAGCTGGTCGCCGCGGTCGGCGTCGATGGGCACCGTCATTTCGAGCAACAGGGTGCGCCCGTCGAGGATGTCGATCAGGCCGGTTTCGGCGTTGTGCAGCGCGATTTCGACCTGGCCGTCGGCGTCGATGTCGCCAAACGTGACGACCGACAGGTCTTCGTAGAGGGTGTCGGTGGCGGCCTCCTGCTCGATGGCGATGGGCAGAATGATGGGGACATCGAAGACGCATTCGGCCTCGCGGGCAAAACCGCAGTCGGGGTCGAACATGTCGATGAGGCCGTCGCCGTCATCGTCCACCAGGTTGTCACAACCGTTCGGCGTATCGGTCTCGGGCGGCAACTGCTCGCAAACGGAGGGCTCGCTGTCGTCGCACTCCCAACCGTATTCGACCTGGCAGTCTTCGGCGCAGCCGTCGTCGGGGTCGTTGTCACCGTCGTCGCAGGCCTCGCCGAGGTCGAGCACCCCGTCGCCGCAGTTTGGCGGAATGGGCTTGCCGCCGCGCACGAAATAGCGCCACACGCCCGTTTCGTCGACGTTGGACGTGAACTTCCAGCGCAGCGCCTCCCAGGTGCGCGAATACGTTTGCACGAGGGCGTGGCGGCCATTGCCGGCGTCGAAGCCGGCTTGCGCCTCGGAGCCGCCGAGCCCGTCCTGGCCTTCCTGGTAGTCGCCCGCCGTCCAGCCGAGGCACGGGTAGCGAAACTCGACGTCGAAGTCGCCCGGTGCGACATCGCTGCGATCGGTGAGCACGAGCTGGAACGTGTTGGCCGGGTCGGCTTCGCCCCAGGCGTACTGCACCTCGAACCAGGTGGCGATGAAGCGGCCTTCCTCGACATGCCAGTAGACCGTATACGGCGCCTTGCCGGCACCGCCGAGCCGGGCGTCGGCGAAGAACGGGGCGATGCGCGTGGGCTCGCCCCCAAGCGGGAAGGCGCCGGGGTTGAACCAGCCAGCCGCCTCTTCGAAGGTGACGTCGCCGTTTTCGTTGACGAACAAGCCGGTGAAGTTGTCGCCGAAGAGCGTGAGGCCATTCGGGAAGGCCGTGGACAAGTCGATGAAGTCGCTCGAACAGTCCCAGCAGTCGGTCATGGAGCCGAGGCCGAGGTCTTCGGGCCCGCCGAATCCCGTCAGCAGGTCGGCCGGGCCGCAGATGAACTGGTCGGCTTCGATGCGACAACGTGAGGAGCAGCCATCGTCGCCTTCGGTGTTGCCGTCGTCGCATTGCTCGGCGTAGTACTCGATGCCGTCGCCGCACGTGTAGGGCATGCGGCAGGTGTCGAGGTTGAGCACGTAGTCGCCGGCGCTGCCGCCGAAGCCCGACACGATGACCGCGTACGTGACGCCCGCCTCGAAAAGCGCGCAGTCGAAGCCGGAGTCGAGGCTGCTGTAGTCGTCGTTGTACAGGCAGAAATCCTCGCCGCCCGGGCAGCCGGAGACCACGGCGGCCATGGTGTCGTACGACGAGCCGGCCAGGTCGATTTGCAGCCCCAGCGTGACCGAGGGCGTGAACTGGTAGACATGCTCGCGGGCATTGCCGTAGCCCCAGCAGGACACCTGTTCGTATTCCGAGATGTCGTCACCCGCAGCGGCCGTGGAGCCCGCGACGCTGAGCGTGAAGCCCAGCTCGGCCGTCCATTCGCTGATGTCGAGCACTTCGCCCGGGCAGTCCTCGACGGCCTGCGCAAAGGCGGCACCCGGGCTTGCGGTCAGGGCAACGAGCAGCGCCAGCGCGGCCAGACCGCGGCCGGCCATGCCCGACCCCACTTGGAAAACGCGGCATGTCTGTGTCATCGACGTCTCCTCCTCCACCAGGCTCCGGCAACCGCGCGGGGCGGAAGGCCACACCCGACGCGGCCCTCAGTTTCAACGACTCGACCCACACAGGACGTTTCCAGGGCTAACACCGGCCGGGGGTGGTGTCAACGAAAACCCTTGCCTCGGCCGGCCATCGGGACACCCAGCCGGCACCGGCCGTGCCCGCTGCCCGCCGCCTGCC
>CAYRCM010000297.1:0-5347 GCA_964422715.1 uncultured Myxococcales bacterium
TGGATGAACGGGCGGTAGCGCTTGTGGTTCTCGATGGCGTGGCGCAACTCGTCGAGCTGCGCCCGCATGATGCTCTCGTAGTCGGCGGGGCCGTGGCGCGACGGCGTCTCGCTGTGGATGCGGTCGAGCACAGCGCGCGTGAACAGGCGCCGCGTCTCGTCGTCGAGCCGGCCGTCGTGCAGGGCCGCCGGCCGTCCGCGGCGCAGGTAGGCCACCACCGTGCGGTCGACGACCGGCGCGCGAAACTCCTCGACCATGTCGAAGCTGAGCGTCGATTTGCGCCGCTCCGGCTTGTGCAGGAACGACAGTTGCGGATGGAGCCCGCTCTTCAGGATGAGCGCCTGCATGCGCGCGTAGAGGATGCCGTAGCCGTAGTTCAGCAGGTTGTTGACGACGTCGTTCGCGCCCTGGCGGCGCCGGCCCGGGAACGGCGCCACCTCGGCCACGAGTGCGGCGATGCCTTCCCAGTACGCCGCCCCGCCGACCCCTTCGAAGCCCATGAGACGGTCGCGCACGGCGGCGTAGCCCTCGGCCTTGCAGGCCCGCGTGTCGACGGCGCGCACGGCGGCGCCGGCCTCGTCGAGCCGCGCCATGCGCTCGGCGATCAGCGCGTCGCCGGCGGCGTCGGCCGGTTCGAGCGACTTCGCGAAGTAGCGCAGCAAATTGCGCTGGTTCGTCAATTTGGCGGCGACGACGGCGCGCGCGATGCGCAGCCCGCCGCGCTCCTGACCGAGCCGCAACTGGGCGAGATGGAGATCGATGTCGGGGTTCTCGGGGGCCATCAGGGTCGCGTAGGCCGTGCCGTCGCGGCCGACGAACGCCACGCGCACGTCGTTTCGGGCGCAGAGTTCGAGGGCCGCCGCCGACACCGAAACCCCGCGATTCTTGACGAGGATGCTCGACACCTGGGCGGCGGGCCGTTCGAGCGCTTTCTTGCCCTCGCGGCGCACGATGAGCCGGCCGGCCTCGGCACCGATGGTGCTGCCGGCTTCCCAGACGACCCACTCCGAACGCGCGCGGTGCAGCGTGCGGTAGCGCCGCTTTTCCTTGCGGGCGAGCCGCGCCACCTTCTCGTCGCGGCTTTTTTCGGCGGCCTCGCGCGCCCGCTCCTCGGCGAGCCGGCGTTCGGCCCCCGCCATGGCCTGGCGGATGGCCTGGAGGGTCGCCGGCGGCGGGCCCACGGGCCATTCGAAGCGCGCGAGCAGGGCCTCGGGGTTCCAGTCCTTCGGCAAGTGCCCCGCCTGCATGCGCCGCGCGGCCTCGAAGGCGACGAACGCCACGATGTCGTTCTCGATGCGCGCGAGCGCCTCCGGGTCGGCGGCGCGGCGGTAGTAGCGCGTCCAGCCGTTGACGGCCGGCAGCAGCCGCCCGACGAGCCGCTCGAACGAACCGAAACCCGCGCGGGCACCGATGCGCTGCAACTCGGCCTGGATGCGCCCGAGTTTGTCGCGGTCGATGAGCAGCCGCTCGCCCTTGACGATGAAGCCCAGGAACGGAAAGCCCTCGGCCACGACGAACGGATTGCGCCGCTGCGGGTTGAGCCGCAACTTGAGCCGCCCCTTCAGGAAATCCTGGGCCGCAGCGAGTGCCTCGCCCACGCGCTCGCGCGAGCGGCTCAAGATGACCCAGTCGTCGGCGTAGCGGACGTGCTCGTATTTCTTCGCGCGCAGGTACACGTCGAGCGGATGCAAATAGATGTTCGAGAGGAGCGGCGAGAGGCTCGCGCCGGTCGGCACGCCCGACACCTGGTCGACGAACGCGCCGGTCGCCTGGATGATGCCGCTTTGTAGGAACAGTTTGAGCAGTCGCAGCAGGTCGGGGTCGGGGACGGTCTCGCCGACCAGTTCGAGGAGCCGCTCGTGGTCGATGGTGTCGAAGAAGTTGTCGATGTCGCTTTTCGCCGCGAAACGCGACGGCTGGTCGCGCACGATGTGCAACACGCGCTGGATGGCCTTGCCCGGCCCCTTGTCCGCGCGGTAGGCGTACGAGCAGTCGAGAAACTGCGGCTCGAAGAGCGGCTCCAGAACTTGGCGCAGCGCCTGCTGCACGAGTTTGTCGCGGATGGTCGGCAGGGCCAGCGCGCGCAACTCGTCGCCCTTGCCGGGCTTCGGGATGAGCACCTCGCGGGCCGGCGCCGGCACGAAGCGGCACGCCGCGAGGTCGGCGCGCAAGGTTTCGATGTGGGCGTTCACCTCGCGCTCGAAGGCGTCGACGGTCTCTTCGTCGACCCCCGGGGCCACGCGGCGGCGGCGCACGACGCGCCAGGCATCGAAGAGATTTTGCGGGGCGAGCACCTGCTCGAAGGGGGTGGGCATGCTCACACTTCCTCGACGCCGGGGTCGGTCGAGAGCCCGAGCGGCCGGCCGAGGATGCGCGCCCCGGCCTGGCAGCGACCGCACACGGGGTACACGCGCACGTGGTCGCGCGTGGCGTTCAGGATGCGGCGCACGTCGGCGAGCAGCGCTTCGAGCCCGTCCGGCGCGAGGCGCACCTCGAAGACGCTGAGGTTGATGCGGATGCCGCACTGGCCGAGCCGGCGGGCGAGCCGCGCCCGGCGCTTGCTGCTCGCCACGTCGTAGGCCACGACGAAGACGTCGCTCTCAGGGGAGGGCATGGCCGAGCCTCAGCCGTTCGAAGTGGTCGTCGAGGTCGCGGAGCGCCGCGCCGTCGAAGAGGTGGATGCCGAGTTCGCGCGCGCGCCGCCAGGCCTTCGAGCGCGCCGGGATGCGCCCGACGACGACGAGGCTCGCCTCGGCCAGCGTGTCGCCGAGTGCCCGGCGCAGCGCCGTGAGCCGGTTCATCTGACCGAGGAGCGCCCGGGCGTCGAAGGCCGCGTCGGCCGCCGACTTGCACTCGACGACGACGAGCCGGTCGCCCATCGTGAACGCGAGGTCGAGTTCGTTGCGGCTCGAATGCGGGTCGTCGTCGTCCCAGCGGATTTCGACGCCGACCTGCAAGTCCTCGATGACCCCTTCGGCGAGAAGCCCCGAGAGCCGTTCGAAGGCGTACTGTTCGAGCCAACCGCCGGTGAAAAACGCGCGCGCCTCGGGCGCGGGGTGGAGCGCCAGCCGCACGGCGCGTTCGCCGAGCCGGGCGCCCGCGAGGTAGCCGGCGTCGAGCGCGGCCGCGACGAAGTGCTGCACGGTGCGGGCGTTCTCGCCGAACGGCACGACGAGCGTTGCCCCGGCCGGCCGGTCGTAGGCGTGGCGGATGCGCGCGACGAGCGTTTCGAGGGCCGCGTAGCGCGTGCCGAGGTAGAGGGCGAGCGCCGCGGCGGGCCGCGCGGCCTGGCGCCGCCGCGTGTCGTTTTGCACGACGGCGCGGCCGTGCAGCCCGAGGACGTCGGCGACGGTGAGGCGTACGGCGAGCGGCACGGGCGGGCGGCCGGGCTCGAGGAGCGCGTTTTGCCCGTCGTCGAAGAGCACGACCCGCACGCCGGCGGCGAGCGCCGCGAACGTGACGCCGAGCCCCATGGCGCGGCTGCCGCCCGAGCCGTCGACGACGAGCGGCCGGCCGGCGGGGGCGGCGGCGGCGAAAAACGCCGTGGCGGCGGCGCGGGCGGCATCGACGTCGCGGTCGCTCACCGTCGCGCGCGTGACCGTCGCGCCGTGGCTTGTCAAGACCTCGGCCAACTCGCCGGCATGGCCGCGGGCGCGCGGCTGGTCGGCGGCCAGGATGTGCACGGCCGTGGCGCCGAGGTGCCAGGCGACGAGGGCGTTCGGCAGCGGCGGGCCGTCGACGAGGGTCAGCAGCTGCGGTTTGGCCGCCGTGGCCGGGGCGGACGCGGCGGGCGGGGCGACGCTTCGGGGTTGAGCCATGGGGATGTCTCCGGGTCGGCGGCCTGGTTTGTTTGCGGCACGGGCCCGGGTGAGCGTTTCGCGATTGGCCCGCCGAGTCAACGGCTCGGGCCGGGGTGAAGTCGTAACAAGGTCGCCGTGGGGGCTGGCGGGGTGAAGTCGTGCCAAGGTAGCCGTGGGGCGTGTGGTGAAGTCGTAACAAGGTCGCCGTGGGGGCTGGCGGGGTGAAGTCGTAACAAGGTAGCCGTGGGGGCTGCCGGAGCGGCGCCAGAAGTCGTAACAAGGTAGCCGTGGGGCGTGGGGACGCTCAGGGCCGAGCCGGTGGCCGCAATGGCGGCTGCGACGACGCGGCGGGCGTGCGGCCCCGGGCTACGCAGGGCGCGGTTTGCGGCGGCGCGGTTTGCGCTCGCTGCGACGCGTGCCGCCCACCTGTTGGTATTCGAGAGAGTCGGAGCCGAAGGTGCCGCGGACGACGGCGCGGATGCGCACCGCGAGTTCGTTCAGCCGCGTGACGGCGGCCCGCTGCCGAGCGACGGCGTGGGCGGCGGCGACCTTGGCCACGGCCGCCTCCCGGATGGCCGCCTCGGCCTCGGCAGAGGCCTCGCGGAGGGTTTCCGCGTCGAGCCCGGCCGGCAACGGGGCATCGAGGGCGGCGAGGGTGACGGCGAGATTCTTGGCCGCGTGCACCGAACCCGCGAGGTTCATGAGGCGTCTTCCGGACCATCGAGGGCGCGCCACGGGGCCACGCCGGACCGCGCGGGCGGCCCGTCTCGGCCGCGGTGGCGGCGCCGCTGCTGTTTGCGGCGAGCGGAGCGTTTCTCGGGCGCCGCGTACGATTGTCTTGACGACCGGATAATTTTTCCAGCGGCTGGAACGATTATCCATGCTATCGGATCGTTTTTCCAGCGGCTGGCGCGATTATCCAGGCCATCGGATCGTTTTTCCAGCGGCTAGCACGATTATCCAGGCTGTCGGATCGTTTTTCCAGAGGCTGGCACGATTATCCAGGCCATTAGATCGTTTTTCCAACCCGGGGCACGACGTTCTGGGCTGCAGGCCGGATGGCGCGGAGGGGGCGATCTCAGGGGGACGCCGGCCCGGCCGCGGGCCGCCACGCGATCCCTTGTCGCCCCCCGGGCGGGCGGCCATGCTCTGCGGCGGAGGACGGAGCGATGGACGGTCGAAAACGAAGCGCAGCACCCGTGAGGGTCTTTCGCGACCACGACGCGGCCGCGGTCGCCGAGGCCGCCTACTGGGAAGGACTCAGCGCGAAAGAACGGCTCGACGCGGTGGGCGAGTGCGTGCGCGACTACCTGCGGCTGAACCATGAGCCTGAGCAAGGATTTCAAAGAGTTTATCGCGTGCTTGCACGCGGTAAACGTTGAGTGCCTGCTTGCTCTCCTCACCACCATCAGCGGGGTACGCTTCGAGGACGCGGCACCGCGCGCCGTCGTGCGCGACGACGACGGCCTGCCCCTGCGCGTGATTTCGCTCACCGACCTCATCGCCAACAAGCGCGCCACGAACCGCCCGCAAGACCGGCTCGACCT
>CAYRCM010000298.1:0-2337 GCA_964422715.1 uncultured Myxococcales bacterium
TTCGTGGCGCGGCGCCTCGTGCGCGAGCTCGCGCAGCGCGACCGCCGGCCGCAGTTGCTGGCCATCGACCTCAGTCTCGCCCCGGACGGCGCCGAACTCCCGTTCGCCGAAGCCTGCCGGCATTTCGAAGAGACGCTCAAGCGACCGGCGCGCTGGGTCGAGGCCGCGCTGCGGGTGCTCGGTTGGGCCGGCCGGCGGGCCGTGGCGCTCGAAGTGGCCTCGCCGTGGCTGCAACTCATCGGCGCGCTGCGGCTGCGGCTCAAGGCCGACGTGCTGACCGCGCTGCGGGCCGCGGCGGCCGAGGGCGGTGCGCCGCCCGCGCCGGGTGCCGGCCGCCGGCCGCAGGCGCTCGACATCGGGCCGCTCCTCGATGTGGCGTTGCAGCGCGGCCCCGTGCTGCTCGTGCTGCACGCCGCCGAGCGCCTGAAGGAACCGTTCGCCACGATGCTGCTCGACGCCGCCATGAAGGCCTCGAAGACGGGCGACCCGCTCGGGCTGCTGCTGCTCGTCGAGCGGCCGGCGGAACTGCCGCTTGCGACCGCTGCCGGCTGCCCCGACATCGAGGGCCTCTTCTTCGCGCTCGGGGAGGCTGGGCTCGCCGACCGGCAAACGCTCGAACCGCTCGACGTGGCCGAGGTGCAGGCGGCGCTCGCGGCGCTGTTCGACCGGCACGCATTTGCCGCGACGCTGCCGGCCGAGTTGCGGGCGCTCAGCCGCGGCCAGCCGGCCCTGCTGAAGGCGCTGCTGAAGGGCGCCCTGGCGCAGGGCAGCCTCCGGCCCCGCGGCCCCGACGGGCCCTGGCACTTCGAGTTGGCCGCGCTGAAGCAGAGTTGGCAACTCGACGCGCTGCTCGGGCCCGATTGGCAGCAGGCCGCACCCCTTGCGTTTGCCGGCCGGCCGTTCGAGTGGCGCAATCGGCTCTGGAAATTTCTGGGGCTCGGCGCCCTCATCGGCGAGCAGTTCCCCTGGCGGGTCGTGACCGACGTGCTCGGCTGGGATGACGATGAGGCCGACGCCATGGTCGACTTCATCGACGAGCAGCTCGCCGGCCCCGGCGGCCTCGTCCGCGAGTTGGACGAGGGGCAGCATCCGTTCGGCGGGCAGAGCGCCTACGGCTTCGCCGGACCGCTGGCGCGCGTCGTCGTGCAGTACAACGCGCCTTTCTCCGAGCCCGACATGCGCGCGTACGGCCCGAAACTCGCCGCGGAACTGGAAGCCCAGTATCCCACGCCCGAACCGGCGCTCGCGCGTCTCCTCGCGGAACTCTGGCAGCGGCTCGACGAGCCCGTGCGGGCCGAGGCGCAGCGTCGGCGCTGCCAATCCCTCCTCGCCGCCGAGCACTACCGTTACTGGGCGGCCCAGGTCGATCTCGCGGGACGTGAGTGGCGGCCCGAGCTCGCGACGCGGGTCGTCGAACGCCTCGTCGAGGCGGCCGAACGGGAGCGCGAGCAGTGGGGCAACCCCGTGCGCGCGCTTGCGGCGTTGCGGCTCGCCGCCGCCATCGAGCGGCGGGCCGGCGGCCTGCCGGATGTGCGCTGGCGGGTGCACGACGAGCGGGCCGCACTGCTGCTGGAGCTTGGCGAACATCCCCGTGCGTTCCGAGAGGCGCAGCGCGCGCTCCGTTGGGCAAAGCGGGCCCCGGGCGCCGGGCCCGGGGCGCTGGCCGAATGCCTGCAACTTGTCGGCATCGCGTTGAAAAACACAAGCAAGCTGGGACTCGCACTATCCTACGCGGAGCGCGCGCTGCGTCTCGGCGAACGGGCTTTCGGCCCCGAGGCGCCCAGCACCGCGACGCTGATCGACAACCTCGGCTTGGTGCTGGCCGCGCTGGGCCGGTCGGCCGAGGCGCTGCCGCTCCACGAGCGGGCGTTGGCCATCCAGGAGCGGCAGCTCGGCCCGGAGCACCCGGGCACCGCCACGTCGCTGAACCACCTCGCCGACGTGCTGTACGCGCTGGGTCGGGCGGCCGAGGCGCTGCCGCTCCATGAGCGGGCGCTGGCGATCCTTGAGCGGCAGCCCGGCCCGGAGCACCCCAACACCGCCGCGTCGCTGACCAGCCTCGCGTTCGTGCTGCGCGCGCTGGGCCGGGCGGCCGAGGCGCAGCCGCTCAATGAGCGGGCGCTGGAGACTTGCGAGCGGCAGCTCGGCCCGGAGCACCCGGACACCGCCACGTCGCTGAACCACCTCGCCAACACGCTGCTCGACCTGGGCCGGCCGGCCGAGGCGATGCCGCTCATGGAGCGGGCGTTGGCCATCCACGAGCGGCGGCTCGGCCCGGAGCACCCGGAACCCGCCACGCCGCTGACCAGCCTCGCGCTCGTGCTGCGCGCGCTGGGC
>CAYRCM010000298.1:2437-5300 GCA_964422715.1 uncultured Myxococcales bacterium
CGACGTGCTGTACGCGCTGGGCCGGGCGGCCGAGGCGCTGCCGCTCGATGAGCGGGCGTTGGCCATCCGGGAGCGGCAGCTCGGCCCGGAGCACCCCGACACCGTTCAGTCGATGAACAACCTCGCGCTCGTGCTGGACGCCCTGGGCCGCTCAGCCGATGCGCTGCCGCTCTATGAGCGGGCGCTGGCCATCCTGGAGCGGCAGCTCGGCCCGGAGCACCCGGACACCGCCACGTCGCTGAACAACCTCGCGTCCGTGCTGCAGGATCTGGGCCGCTCAGCCGATGCGCTGCCGCTGTGTGAGCGGGCGTTGGCCATCCTGGAGCGGCAGCTCGGCCCGGAGCACCCGTACACCGCCAATTCGCTGAACAACCTCGCGTTCGCGCTGCACGCGCTGGGCCGGCCGGCCGAGGCGCTGCCGTTCTGTGAGCGGGCGTTGGCCATCTTCGAGCGGCAGCTCGGCCCGGAGCACCCCGACACCGCCATGTCGCTGAGTACCCTCGCGGTGGTGTTGCGCGCCCTGGGCCGGGCGGCCGAGGCGCTGCCGCTCTATGAGCGGGCGCTGGCCATCCGGGAGCGGCAGCTCGGCCCGGAGCACCCGAGCACTGTCGACTTACTGAAATGGCTTGCCGCCATCCTGCGCGACCTGGGCCGCGAGGACGAGGCCCAAGCGTACGAGCAACGGGCCCGCGGCAGGGCAGCGCCGAAGGCCGTAGACGACGAGCCGAGCCGCTGAGCGCGGTCGCGGCCCCCCTTCGACGTGTGCCGTGAGCCAGGCTACACTGCGGGGTGCCGGCCTCGGCGTGACAGGAGGGTTGCCATGGACGACATCGACCGCATCACCTTCGACCCCCTGGTGATGGGCGGCAAGCCCTGCATCCGCGGCCTGCGGGTCACGGTCGGCATGCTCGTCGGCCTCGTCGCCGCCGGGCGCACGCGGGCCGAAATCTTGCAGCTCTACCCGTACCTGGAGGACGAGGACATCCGCCAGGCCCTCACCTACGCCGCCTGGCGCGTCCAGGAAGTGGATGTTCCTGTGGCGAACGCATGAAGATCCTCGTCGACCTGAACCCGTCGCCGGCCTGGGTCGAAGTGCTGCGAGCGGTTGGCGGGAAGCCCGTCGCGGCCGCCGGGCGGCAGACGGACGGCCGGGGGCGCGTCAAGCCACCAGAACGGGCACGTCGTAGCGCGGGATATTGCCGTCGTGCGTGACGAGGGTCAGGCCCTCCAATCGGGCCTGGGCCACGAGCATGCGGTCGAACGGGTCGCCGTGATGGGGCGGCAGCGCGGCCGCGGCCTCGGCATGCTGAAACGTGATGGGCAACGGCTCGAAGCCGCTCTGGCGTACCCCCGCCGCGACCGAATCCGGCAGCCTCAGCCGACCGAGCGCGGCCTTGATGGCCAACTCCCAGGCCGTGGCGGCGCTGACGTAGACCCATTCGGCCTCGGCAATCGCGCGCTGCACCGGCGCCGTCAGGCGCGCGTCGGCCGTGCGCCACCACAGGAACACGGGCGTGTCGAGCAGCAGTCGGGTCGGGTTCATTCGCGCTTGCCGCCAAAGGCGGCGGTGAGATCCGCCGGCAGGGGAGCGTCGAAGTCGTCGGCGATGACCACCCGGCCTTCCCAACCGCCCGGCTCCCGCCGCCGCCCGGGCGCCGCGAGCGGTACCAGCCGGGCCATGGGTTTGCCGCTCTTCGCCAGCACGATTTCCTCGCCGGCGGCCGCGCGGTCGACAAGCCGCGAGAGCGCGGTTTTGGCCTCGTAGAGATTGTAGACGGCCTGTGCCATGCGGCCTCCTTGGTCAACCTTGACCAAGTATGGTGAATGCGGCGGGCCGGGTCAACCGGCGGCCTGCCGGACCCACCGGCTTGCGGCGGCCGGCGGCTCGCGTCATACTGTCGTTCGTACGACGTTGATACGGAGGCCGCAGCCATGATCAAGAGACTCACCGCCGTCGGCAACAGCCTCGGGCTGATCATCGAGCGACCCATCCTGGAACTGCTCGACATCGACAAGGAAACCCCGCTCGAAGTGCGCACCGACGGCGAAGCGCTCATCATTCGGCCGCAGCGCACGAAACGGTCGGCCCGGCTCAAAGCGGCGGCCGAGCGGATGATGGACGCGCACGACGAGACGATGCGGAATCTTGCCAAGTGAACGGCGCAGCGCCCGAGTTCCTCGACCTCGCGGACGTACTCGAACTGCACGCCCTCCAACGCGCCCGCTTCGGCGGCGGCGCCGGCCTGCGCGACGGCGGCTTGCTCGAGTCGGCACTCGCGCAACCCCAGGCGACCTTCGCCGGGACCTTCCTCCACGGCGACCTCTTCGCCATGGCCGCCGCGTACCTCTTCCACATCGTGCAGAACCACCCCTTTGTCGACGGCAACAAGCGCACCGGGCTGCTCGCCGCCCTGGTGTTCCTCGACCTGAACGGCATCTCGATCGCCCAGGGCTCACCGGGCCTCTACGACCTGACCCTCGGCGTCGCCGCCGGGAGCGTCAACAAGGTCGGGGCCGCCGAGGCGCTGCGGCGGTTCGCCTACCGGCGCTGACCGGGTCGGAGACCAAACGGGCCCCGGTTGCGGCTCCGGGCGCACCGCGATGCGCGCTGCATGTGCCCGCGGATGGATGAGGCGCCGCGTCGCGACCCCGTGCCCGACCTCGGCCACACCGACCGGCGCACCCGCGACGACACGCCGCTCGTGCGTATGGCCGCTCCGCTGGAGGTGGCCGCACGGCGGCGCACCGACGGTTTGCGATCGGCCACGACGGCTGCCCCGCCCCACGCACCGTCAACCCGCCAACGTGTCATACCAAGTCGCCTTCCTTCGGATACCTTTGTTGCCTTCGTCGCTCCCCCCTG
>CAYRCM010000299.1:0-5183 GCA_964422715.1 uncultured Myxococcales bacterium
CGCACATCCATGACTTGTCGGTGCTGCACGAGCGCCTGATTCGGACGCTCCCGACACTCACCGTGGCGCCCGAGGACTGCGCACTGTTGACCCCGCTCGCCGTGCTGCCCCGCTACCCGCGCGGTCGATTCTCGGACGTCGCCCCGGTCGAGGACGCCGTCGCCGCCTGCCGCCGCATCGTCGCGGCCGTCGCCGCGGCGTTTGCCGCCGCGGACGCCTGAGGCGGGCCGCACGCCGGCGGGCAAGCCCCCGGGGCTGCAGCGGACGCTCCGCGCCGCTGAGCCCCGGGCGGCCGCCACCCCGACGGTTGACGCCCCCGGCCGACACCCGCTACCGTGGCGGCAGCGACCCTGTTCGGTGCCCTGAGCCGCGGAATCCACAACCTCGGGAGGCTGCCCATGTACTGGCGAGAGCGGTGCGCGGTGGCGTTGGCGGTGCTCGGGGCGCTCGGTGCACCGGCCCTCGGTCCGCGGCCCGCGGCGGCGGCCGAGCGCGAGCCCTTGACCCCGCTCTTCTACGCCCGGCTCGACCATCCGGTGGGCGCCGCATTCGACAACGCCCGCGACGTGGCCCCCGGCGACTTCGACGGCGACGGCGTGCTCGACCTCGCGGTCGCCATCTGCGGCGACTACGTCCAGATCCTGTTCGGCGGCGGGGCGGGCACCTTCGAATCCGGTGGCGACGTCTACATCGGCCACTGCCCCGTGGCACTCAGCGCCGGCGACTTCGACGGCAACGGCGCCCCCGATCTCGCCGCGGCGCTCGGCGAAGGCGGCAATGCCGTGGCCGTGCTCCTGAACCTCGGCGGCGGCGACTTCTCCGACCCGCTCACATTCCCTGTCGGCAGCGACCCCGGCGACGTACTCGCGGCCGACTTCGACGGCGACGGTGCGCTCGACCTCGTCACCGCCAACGGCGCGAGCCACGACGTCAGCGTGCTCCGCGGCGACGGCACCGGCAACTTCAGCCTGGTCGGCGCCTATGCGGCCGGCGCGGCGCCGACGGGCCTCGCCACGGCCGACTTCGACGGCGACGGGCGGCCCGACCTCGCGGTCAGCGACCGGACCGGCAACGTGGTCTCGGTGCTCCGCGGCCTCGGTGATGCCGCCTTCGCCGAGGCGCAGCCCCATGCCACGGGCGCTGGGCCGCGTGCCCTCGTTGCCGCCGACTTCAACCGCGACGGCCACCCCGATCTGGCCGCCGCCGCCTACGGTGCCGGCTCGGTCTCGGTGCTGCTCAACGACGGCAGCGGGGGGTTTCTCGCGGCAGGCGCCGTGCAACCGGGCATCCACGCGTACCATCTCGTCGCGGCGGACTTCGATGGCGACGAGGCTCTCGATCTGGCAACGGCCAACCACAATGGTGGCGTAGCCCTGCTCCGGGGTTCCGGCGCCGGCACATTTGGCGTACCGGTCATCTTGAGCCGATGGCTGTCGCCCCGGGGACTCATCGCCAGCGCCGTTGGCGGTGCGGTGCGCCCGGACCTGGTGGTTCTCGATGACCGCCAAGTCTCGGTCTTCATGAACGACTCTGCTGGCCTTCGCGAGGCCCCGAGGTACTGCCTCGGGGGCTACAGCGCAGGCATCGTGAGCGCCGACTTCGATGGCGACGGCCGGGCCGACCTGGCGTGCACCGTGGAGGGATCGAGCACGAGCCTCGGCTTGCTCTACGGCCGCGCCGCGGGCAGGTTCAGCGACCCCGCGTTCTTCGCCATCGAGGATTGGGGCTTCGCTCTCGTCAGCGCCGATTTCGACGGCGACGGCGCTGCGGACCTCGCGTACGGGGCGTACCAGACGCTCGGGGTCCGTTACAACGACGGCCAGGGCGGCTTCCCCGGCCCGGGCTGGACAGCCGGCTGGGGCGCAACGTCCATTTCCGTGGCCGATTTTGACGAGGACGGCCGCCCCGACCTCGCGACCGTCGAACCAAACGCACGCGACGTCCTCATCTGGCGCAACGCCGGCCCGCGGCAGTTCCAGTTGGTGCGGCGGCTCGAGGACGGGTTCGACTTCCAGTTCGTCACGAGCGCCGACTTCGGGGCGGATGGCCACGCCGACCTCGTGGTCAGCAATACGGAATGGGACGAACTGTTCGTCTACGCCGGTCGCGGCGACGGCAGCTTTGCGCCGCCGCTGCGCCACGCAGTTTCTACACCGACGCAGTCGGCGTTTGGCCGACTCGACGGCGATGCCATCCCCGACCTCGTCGTGTTGAACGAACCTCCAGAGGGTTCCCCGGCCTGGGCCGGCTTGTCGGTGTTGGCCGGCCGGGAGGACGGCACATTCGAGCCGGCACGTTTCTACCCGCTGCCGAGGACGGAGTGGTTCGGGTCCCTTGCACTCGCGGATTTCAACCAGGACGGCCTCAACGAGGTGGCTGTGGCCGACTGGGAGAACTCAGCGGTTCACATTCTACTCGGCGACGGGTCCGACTTCCGCTGGGGCGGCAGCTACGGTGTGTCGGGCCCCATTCTGCCCCTGCTGGCCGGCGATCTCGATGGTGACGGCGCCGCCGATCTGGTGGCGGGCAGCGACTGCCTGAACCTGCTCCTGCATCGTCCGCCCTGCTACCACGACGGCGATGTCGACGCCGACGAGGCGGTCAGTGTCGGCGATGCGCGGCACGCCTTCCTCCTGGCGCTCGGCTGGCCAGTTCCCACCGCCGCGGCCGCCTGCGCCGCCGACTGCGACGGCAACGGCGTCATCACCGCCAACGACGCGAAGGGCATCTTTGCCGCGGCCCTCGGACTGGGCGGCTGCCTCGACCCGCTGCCTGGAGGGGCGGGCCGCTGAGGCGGGGCCGCGGGCGTGACGTCGCCACGCCGGACGGACGCGGCACCTGGGTCCCATCTACTCGCGCAAAGGAGGGTCGTCATGTGGAAGGGGAGTCCGCGTGGAGTTGCCGTGTGGCTCGCCTGGCTGTTCGCCACCCTCGACGCCGCGCCGGCGGGCGCCCGCCCGGCCCCCTGGCCGCTTTTCGCGGGTCGCCTCGACGAGGGCTTCTATCCCGGGTCGGGGTCGCCATCGGCCCTCATTTCCGCCGATTTCGACGGGGATGGGCGGCTCGACGCGGCCATCGGCTACTGCGATGACCCCGCCATCGCGCTGCGCTTCGGGGCGGCGCCATTCTCCCTGGTGTCGGGCTACTTCATCGGAATCGGTGAGTGTGTCCGGGCACTGGCAAGCGGCGATTTCGACGCCGACGGCCGGCCCGACCTGGCCACCGCCAGCTACGGCGGGTCGGGGACCCATGTCTGGGTTCTGCGCAACCTCGGTCTCGGCGCGTTCGCGGCTCCCGTGTCCTACCACGTGGCATGGCAGTCAGGGAAGATCGTCGCGGCCGACCTCAACGCCGACGGCTTCGCCGACCTGGCGGCGACGAGCTTCGGCACCGATACCGTGTCGGTCCTGTTGGCCCGCGGCAACGGCACGTTCCATCCGGCCACGGCCGAACCGGTGCCGGGTGGGCCGGTGGATCTCGCGGCCGCCGATTTCGACGGCGACGGCTGGTTCGACCTGGCCGTGGCCGCAGGCGACAGGAGCCTCTACGTACTGTTCGGCCAGGCCACGGGTGGCTTCCAGCGCGTGCAGCAGACCGCGGTGCATTTGTCCATGGCCGAGCTGCACGCGGGCGATGTCGACGGCGACGGGCATCCGGACCTGGTCACGTCTGCCAACAACTCCGCGCTGATCAACACCGTGTTTTTCGACCCTGCCTCGCGGACTTTCGGCCCAACCCTGACCACCACGTTCCCAGGAAACGTCTACCGGTGCACCACGGGCGACCTCGACGGCGACGGCTGGCTCGACCTCGTGAGCGGCGCGGCGAACGACCGAGATGACCGGGCGTTCGTGGCATACGGCCAACCGGGCGGGGCCTTCTCGGGGCCACTGACGATGCAGGCCTGCGGGAGTTCGCTCGTGGCCATTGGCGACTACGTCGGCGACGGGCGCCCCGATATCGTCACGGCCGCCGGCAACAGGACGCAGATCTTCCCGAACGTCGGCGGTTCGTTTCCCCAGAGCGACCGCTATGCCATGGCGTCTTCGCCCTCGGACCTGGCCGCGGCTGACCTCGACCGAGATGGCGCCCCGGATCTGGTCGCATGCCTCGCCCGAGGTTTCGTCTCAGTGCTCAACGGCAGCGGCGACGGCGCATTCGGACCGGCGGCCGACTTCCCGATGGGCGGCCACCCCGGAGACATGGTTGTGACCGACCTGACCGGCGATGGCTACCCCGACATCGCCACGGCCGGCTCAGTGGCCGCCTACTGGATGGCCAACGACGGCGCCGGAGGATTTCTGCAGGCGGTCCGGCTTGGGGACGAGTCTTGGTGGACAGACATCGCCGCGGCCGACTTCGACAGGACGGATACCGCGGATCTGGCCCTCGCGCGGGAGAACGCGATCCATCTCTTCGCAAACCGCGGCGGCGGGTCCTTCGAGACGGCCGGCGTCGTCGACCTCGATTTCACGCCCTTTGCGCTCATCACGCCCGACCTCGAGGCCGACGGCAACCCCGACCTCGTTACATTGGACCCCGGCGGCGCTTTGATTGTTGTGCTGCACGGCAGGGGCGACGGCACCTTCAGTGGACCGGACACGTACCCCGTCGGCAAGTACCCGCTCAGCCTGGCCACCGGCGACTACACCGGGGACGGCTACCTCGACGTGCTGGTCGCGAACTACGACGGGGATACCGTGTCGGTCTGGCGCGGGCGCGGCGACGGGACGCTCGAAAGTGCGCCCGACATCGCGCTCGGCAGCGGCGCCGCGCCGCGGGTGCTCGGGCTGGCCGACCTCGACGGCGACGGCCGGCAGGACCTGGCCACGAGTCGCGGGTGGCTGAGCGTTGCGGTGTTTCGCGGCGGCGAGATCGAATGGCCCTACGCCGGCAGCTACGGCGTCGGTCGTTGGGCCGCGGCCATGGCAGCCGGCGACTTCGACGGCAACGGCTACGACGACCTGGCCGTCGCGAACGGCGACGACCGCAGCGTCACGGTGCTGCTCAGCCGGCCGCCCTGCTACCACGACGGCGACGTCGACGGCGACGGCGCAATCACGGCCGGCGATGCCGAGCGGGCGTTCCTCATGGCGCTCGATGTGCTGCGACCGCCGCCCGTCGCCCGGTGCGCCGCCGACTGCACCGGCAACGGTGTCGTCACGGCCGGCGATGCCCAGGCC
>CAYRCM010000300.1:0-5106 GCA_964422715.1 uncultured Myxococcales bacterium
TGAGCCGCTGCGGGCCCTCGGCCGCCGACTCTGGCCCCGTTCGCTTGTCCATTGGCAGCAGACCATCGCCGCGGCCGGGCTCGGCGAGTGCGTGGCGCTCGTGACGGCGCCCTCGGCCCGCGCGCTCGTCGCCGACGCCGCCCGCGGTGCCTCCGGGCCGCTGCCGCCCGCCCGGCGTCGCACCTACCCGGGCGTCGCGATGCCGCTCGTCTTCGTGCGCTGCCCGTTCGACCTTTCGGCGACACCGGTTGCCGATGTCGACCCGCCCGCCGTGCGGGGCATCCACACGCGCGGGGCGCTCGCGCAGATCGGCCAGAGCGCGCCCGAGGGCACGGGCGTCATCCCCTATCCGCCGTCGAAGCCCCTCGTGACCTGGCTCTTCACCCTGGTCCGCTGGGGCTACTTCGCGTGGCGTTCGGGCATCCTGTAGCCCGCGCCCCCGGCCGCGGCAGCGTCGCGGCCCGCCCAGAGCGATGGCCCGACCGAGGCGCCGCCGCCCCCGTCGCCCTGGCGGCACCGGCGTTTGACGGCGCCGCCGGCCCCGGGTACGCTCGCCCTCACTTCCCCGCATCGGGAAGACGAGGAGTGCACCATGAAGACTGCGTTGTGGGTGGTTCTGGTCGTGTTGGCGATTGGCGGCAGCGCGTTCGCGCTCACGCGGGCGGCGGCCCCGGCAGGCCCGGCTCAACCCGAAATCGCGGTCCCGGCCGGCGACTTCCAGGCCGATGACTGCTGCCGCGTCACGGTGACGGGTTGCGACAAGCGCGCGAATGTCTGCGTGCCCGGCCGCTGCAACCTCGACAACGAGCGCCTCGCGCGCGATGCCTTTGAGAAGCAGTACAGCTGCAACTCGTCCGGGGTGTCGAGCTACATCGGTACCTGCAGCGGCGAGAAGTGCGACATCGACCTGCGCAAGTAGCGCCCCACCCGTTCGCCGTTCGGCCGGCCGCGGCCCGGCGCCGCGGCGGTCCGCCATTCCACACACCCATCCCGGGAGGTGAACCATGACCCGCGGTGCCGCTCTCCTGACGTTGGCCCTCGTGGCCTCACCGCTCGCTTCCGCAAACGCAACCCCCACGCCGGGCGACGTCGTCTGCGCCCGCTGGCGCGACCAGTGGTACCTCGCCACCATCGTGCGCGCGGGCGACGGCGGCTTCGACGTGCTCTACGGCGATGCCGACAAAGCCACGCTCGGGCAAGACGAGCTGCTGCCGCTCAGCCAGAATCCGGGCTTCAAACGCGGGGAGCGCGTGCTCGCGATCTGGCAGGCCGGCGTGCGCTTCTTCCCCGGGGTCGTGCGCGCCGTGGCCCCGCGCGCCTACGAGGTGCAGTGGGACGATGGCAGCCCCGCGAGTTGGGTCCCGGCGATCTGGGTCACGCGCGGGCCGGCGTTCACCGGCGCCAAGCCCGGCCGCGTGCTCGTCGCCCAAGTCAAGGGCGCCTGGCACCGCGCGACCGTGGTCGAACGCAAGGGCGCCGACGCCTACGAAGTGCTGCTCGCAAACGGCGGGCGCGCGGCCGTGAGCGCTGCCGAACTCATCGACCTTCCCGCCACGCCCGCCTTCGAGCCGGGCGATGCCGTGCTCGCGGCCGACGCCGACGACGCGCTCTTTCTGCCGGCCACGGTCAGCGAAGTGAAGCCGCTGTCGTTTCTCGTGAAATGGCAAAACGGCCAGGCCCCGAGTTGGGTGCCCGCCGGACGCATCGTCAGCCAACCCTGACACTCCGTCGCCTTCCTTCGGATACCTTCGTTGCCTGCGTCGCTCCCCCCTGCGACGGACCCGGTGTACGCCTCGGGGGAGCGCGCCTCGGCGCCTCGGGATCCTTTGGAACGCAACGGGGTGGGGCGCCCGCGGCGGCGCCGAACGGTCAGCGCGGGGGCTGCGGATTGCGCCCCTGGAGCGCGCAGATGGCGCCGTTCGGCGTGGGCGTGCACGGGCGGCCGAACGGGCAGGGATCGCGCCGCGTGTAGAGCATGACCGGGCTGCACACTTCGCGCACCTGCGGGTCGACGCAACGCGGCGTGAACGCGGCCGGATCGCAGAGCACGGCCCACGGTTCGAGGCAGAAGGCGCCGGCGGCCGACTCGCGGCAGACAAGCGCCGCGCCGCACGGCTGCCGGAGGGTCTCGCCGACGGCACTGCACAGCACGCGCATGTTGTCTTCGCAGTGCGGCACAAACGTGTCGACGTCGCAATCGGGTGCGGGCGGCGGGCCGCAGACCGCACCGGCCGGGCCGACGACGCAAGGGGTCTCGGCCGGGCAGGGCGAGAAGGCCGTGAAGCCGCGCGCCGGGTCGCACGCGATGACGCCGCCCGGTGCGCAATGCGGCACGAACGTGTTCGGATCGCAGGGCGCGGCCTGGTCGTCGACGCACACGGCGCCCTTCGTGCCCACCCGGCAGACGAGCGGCGTGGGGCAGGGCGCGCTCTCGACGAAGGCGCCGTTCGCGTCGCAGCGCACGGGGCTGTTTTCGCGGCACTCGCCCGGGTAGTCGGCCGGGTCGCAGTCTTGGGGCGGCGGTGCGTTCGGGTCGTAGCAGAGGGCGCCGGCCGGGTCGTCGAGGCAGAGGTGGCCGTCCGGGCAGGCCTCGGCGAGCGTGTGGCCCGCGGCCGGATGACCGTCGGGTGCCGCGCAGACGACGCGGCTCGTCTCGCTTGCACAGAACGCGACATACGTGCCGGCATCGCAGGCCAGGCTGCCGCCGGGCACGCAGGCCGAGAAGCGGTCGCCGCCATCGACGAGATCGAGGCAGTAGGAGCCCGTGGCGCAGACCTCGCTCAGCTCCTCGCCGTCGACGCAGCGCAGCAGTTCGTTGTTGTCGGCGAGGCACAACGGGTATTCGACGCCCGGGGCGCAGGGCGGGCCGGAGCCCACGGAACTGCAACCGCCAAGCCCGGCCGAGAAAAGCCAGAGCGCGGCGCAGAACGGGCCGAGCGAGCGAATGCGGCAAGGGCGCAGGGTGGGGGTCACGGGTGTTGGACTCCGGTCGGGCGTGCGCGGCTCACGAAGCCGCGCTCGGCCCGACGCAGCGGCGGACCGGCACTACGGTCCGCAAGCCTCGAGGCCGGCCTGGGCGCGAAGGTTGCCCCGGCGAATCTGCAGCACGCGCCCAAACGTGAGCCGCGCCTTGTCGCGCTGCCCGAGTTTCACTTGCGCCCAGCCGAGCCCGAGCATCATCTCGATGTCGCTCGGATAGAGCGCCAGCACCTGCTCGTACGAGCGCGCGGCCTCGGCGAACAGGCCCAGATTGTACTGCGCGTAGGCGAGCCGCGAGAGCGCCGTGTAGTCGCCGGGGGCGGTTTTCAGCACCTGGGCGCAGACGTCGGCCGTTTCTTTCCAGCGGCCCATGGCCATGAGCGGCAGCATGAGGCCCAGCTTGGCTTCGACCGCCACGGGCTGCAGCGCCATGGCCTTGCGATAGGTGACGATGGCGTCTTCGGCCTGGCCTTTCAGGTGATAGAGCCAGCCGGCCCGCAGCGTGGCCACGTAGTCGCTCGGGTCTTTGCGCAGGATTTCGAGCACTTCATTGAGGGCTTTGGCGAAATCGCCCCGCCCCTCGGCGATGAAGGACGCCTCGAAGCGTTCGCCGACCGGGTCGGCGGCAGCCGCCGGCGCGAGACCGACGCCCCAGGAAAATGCCACGCAGAGGACCAGCAAGATGCGCCGTTGAACCATGGAAGCCTCCAGAGCGGCGACACCCCAGTATCGCCGAAGCGGGGTCGATTGTCCGCTTTTGCGTCGCAGCCGCTCACCACTCGAAGACGAGCCCCAACTGGCCCGTCAGCAGATGGAACGTTTCGGCGCGACCGCTCTGCTCGATGCCAAAGTCGTGGCGCGCGCGCAAAACGATATGGAGGGGAGCCGCCGCCTGCAAGTCGATACCGACCTGGTAGCCGCCCGTGAGCAGATCGGGCGTGTTCCAATCCCAGCGGCCCTGCCCCTCGATGAAGTTGCGCCGCCGGCCGTACCAGCCGTTGCCGTCGAGCACGACCCGCGGGGACAGCGTGGCCTGGAAGCCAAGCGCCACCGAGGCGTGCACCGTGCCCGCGAGGCCGTCGGCGCCCGTGAGCCAACCGTTGGCGTGCGGCCGCACGAAGAGCGTGAAGCGCCCGCCTGCCCCCGTCCAGGCGAGCGTCGCCGTGCCCTGCACGAGCGAGCCCGCCGGCGCGATGGACGACGCGAGCTCGGCCGCGAAGCCCCACGGTCCGAATTGCCCGCCACCGTTCAGGTCGAGCACGTGCTCCGTCTGATGGCCCGGCCCGCGTTGCAGGGAGGCGAGGTAGCTGCCCTGCACGCGCCAGGCGGGCCGCACCCAGCCGAACGCGACCACCGGCAGGTACTGGTCGAAGTCGGTGCGGCTGAAGCGCAAATCGGTGCGCGCAAACGCAAATCCGAGGACGAGATTGGGCCCGGCGGCCCAGGCGGCCTCGGTTTCGGCGGCCACGGACCAGACGCTTTTCAGCGTGTAGTAGCGGATATAGCCGGCGTAGGCGCCCCAGACCGAGGGCCGGATGACGAGTTTGCGCTCGGCGAGCCGGCGGCAACGCTCGAGCCGCGCGTCGTCGGCCTGGAGCCGCTCGGCCGCGGCGGCGCACTGGCGCTCGGCCTCGTCCACGTCGCCGGCCTTCTCGGCCACGAGGGCGAGCCCGACGAGCGCGTCGGGGCTGCCTGGCTCGAGGCGCAGCGCCTCGGCGTAGGCCGTGCGCGCCGCGGGCAGGTCGCCGAGGGCGGCCTTGGCGAGCCCGAGCCGGAGCCAGCCCCAGACGATGCCGGGGTGGCGCCCCGTCAACGCGGCGGCGGCGAGTTCGAGGCTGTTCCAGGCTTCTTCGAGAGCCAGCACCAGCGTCAGCCCGAGGGCGGCGTCGGCGTTTTGCGGGTCGAGGGCCAGGGCCTCCGTGTAGGCCGTGCGGGCGGCGGGGCGCTCACCGCTTTGCAGCGCGAGCCAGCCGACGCGCACGGCGGCCGCCACCCCGCCGCCGAGTTCCTGGGCCTCGCGGGCGAGGCGCAGGGCGGCCGGCAACTCGCCGGCGGCTTCGAGCACGGCCGACTGGGCGAGCAGGCCGGCCGCACGTTCGAGGTCGGCCGCGGTCGGGGGCGGGGCCT
>CAYRCM010000301.1:0-831 GCA_964422715.1 uncultured Myxococcales bacterium
GTAGCGGCCGTCCCGCGGACGGAGGGCGGCGGCCCGGGCGGTCCACTCGACGGCGCCGGCCGGATCGCGCTGGCCGACGAGCACGCCCAGGTTGAAGGCCGCCTCGGCCATCCGCGGGTCGGCCTTCACCGCCTGGCGGAGGAGCGTCTCGGCCCCGGCCAGGTCGCCGCGCTCGGCGACGGCCAGGCCGAGGTTGAAGTTCGCGACGGCGTTCGTCGGATCGCGTTGGAGCGCGTTGCGCAGCCACGTCTCGCTCGCGGCCATGTCGCCCGCGCGGGCGTGGGCCATGGCGCCGTTGACCCACGGCATCAACTGCTCCGGCGCCAGGCGCGCGGCGGTCTCGAAGGCGGGGATGGCGCGGGCCGGTTCGCCGGCATCCAGGTGGAGGTTGCCGATGTTGTAGTGCGAGGACCACTCGTCGGGCCGGCAGTCCAGCGAGGCGCGGTACTCGGCGAGGGCCTTGTCGTAGGCCGCGCGGGTTTCGGGTGCGACCCCGTCGAGCGGCGCACCGGAGAGCGCGATGGCCGAGCGGATGCGGACGAGCCGGTAGTCGTCGCGGCAGCCCGCCAGCAGGGCATCGAGGTTCGCGCGGTCGGTCCGGTTGTAGGCCAGGAGTTCCGCCGCGGCGCCGCGGACCAGCGGCGAGGGGTCCGCCGCCATGCGTTCGCGCGCCGCGGGCCAGATCCTCGGATCGGGACAGGGCGCGAGCAGGCGGAGCAGGGAGGCGGAGACGACCTGCTCGCGGTTGGAGCGGCTCAGGTAGCCGAGCAGGGCGTCGAGCTTCGTCCAGTCGTTCGAGAGCGCGAGCGCCTGGTCAAAGGGGGCGGCCAG
>CAYRCM010000301.1:841-5047 GCA_964422715.1 uncultured Myxococcales bacterium
GAGCGTCGTCCAGTCGTTCGAACGCGCCGCCTGGACGAGGCGGCCGATCTCGAGGATCGGAGCCTGGTAGTCGCGCGTCCGCCAGGCGCGGACCTTCGCGTCCGCCCATTGCGGGGTGGCATTGGAGTGGCAGAGGTTGCAGGCGTTCGGCGCGCCGTAGGCGATGGTGGCGGAGGGGGCCGGCGGCCGGAACGAATGGTCGCTGCGCCGCATCTGCGCGAAGGCCGTCATCGGCATGTGGCACGACACGCAGAGGTTGCCCTTGCTGCCGGCCGGGTGGTGCGTGTGGGCGGGCGCGTTCTCGACCCGCTCCTTGTGGCAGGGGAGGCAGGCCTGGTTGGACTTCTCCCCCGCGAAGCGGTACCGGCCGCTGGACGTGTGGCAGTGGATGCAGTCGAACGTCCCGTTGCGGTTGCAGACGTTCATCATCCAGGACGTCATCGTGTAGTTCTCGCCGAAGTCGCGGCCGTCCGGGTGGTAGTCGGAGTGTTCGTAGGTGACGAGGTCGTAGTGATCGAAGAAGCGCTGGCCCGGGACGAAGCCGGGCGTCAGCGGGCGCATCTTCGCGTGGCACGGCGCGCAGGTGTCGTTGCGCTGCTGCGGAGTCAGGCTCGCCATGCGGATCAGGTGAAGCTCCTTCGGCGGGGGCTGCCCCTTCTCCTGCGCCTCGCGGAAGATCCGCGCGTGCTCGGAGCCGGGGCCGTGGCACACCTCGCAGTTGATGCCCGGTTCGTTCCAGGTGGTGTGGTAGCTGTTCGAGGCGGGGTTGTAGCCGCGCGAGAGCTGGCTGACGTGGCAGTCGAAGCACGACGTGTTGAACGTCAGCGGCCGCTCCTTCCAGTACAGCGCCTCGTCGCGGAGCCCCTCCGCGTGGCGGACCATGCTGCCGGTCGTGTCGATCCACTTCCGGATCACCACATCGTAGGCCACCGGCATCACCTGCAGGCGCCCGCCGTCGAGCAGCGTCAGGAAGTAGAAGATGTTCTTCCCGCCGAGCGTGTAGAGCACCGGATAGCTCTTCGACCCGTCCGGTCCCTCCTCCGTCATGCGCGCGGCGTTGCCCTCGATCACCATCCGGTAGGTGTGCGGTCCGACGACCAGCGGTGCCTCGTGCGGCTGCAGTTCGCCGCGGGCGAGCACCGCCGCGATCGGCTGCATCGCGCGGCCGTGGTGGGAGGTCTCCCATAGCTCGTAGAACTTCTGGTGGCACCCGCGGCAGCCGGACGACCCGGTGTAGATGGCGCCCAGCGCCGGCGCCGTGTCCGGCAGCGAGGCCGCGGAGGCCGGAAGCCCCGACACCAGCATCGATCCCGCGGCGGCCAGGACGCGGAGACCCCGCCGGCCGCGACCACCGGTCGCGGCTACAGAAAACGGCACGACGTCATCCCTTTCCACTTCTTCCTTTCCACTTCCCTGGTGTGTCCGCGGCTCCGCCCTCTCCCGGGCGCCCGGCGCCCCGCCGCGGCGAGCGGCCTGCACCGCTTCGACGGCCCGCCCGATCGCCTCGGCCTGCTCCACGACACGGCGCTCTGCATCGGCTGCCGCTCGTGCGAGGCGGCCTGCAATGCCGTCAACGGCCTGCCGCCGCCCACGCCGCCCGTCGGCGACCCGCGCGCCTTCGCCGCGCACCGCCGGTTGAGCGACCGGCGCCTCACGGTCGTCAACCGCTACGTTCCCGGCGCCCCCGGCCGGCCACCCATCTTCCGCAAGCACCAGTGCATGCACTGCAACGAGCCCTGCTGCGCCTCGGTGTGCTTCGTCGGTGCCTTCGAGAAAACCCCGCAGGGGCCCGTGCTCTACCACCCCGAACTCTGCGTCGGCTGCCGCTACTGTGTGCTGGCCTGCCCCTACTACGCGCTCGCGTTCGAATACGCCGATCCGGCGAGCCCGCGCGTCGTGCGCTGCACGTTCTGCGCCCCGCGCATCGCGGCGGGCGGCATCCCGGCCTGCGCCGAGGCCTGCCCCACGGGCGCCATCCAATTTGGCCGCCGCGCCGACTTGCTGACCCTCGCCCACGCGCGGCTCGGCAAGTACCCCGAACGCTACGAGCCCCACATCTTTGGCGAACACGAATACGGCGGCACGAGTTGGCTGACGCTCGCCGCCGCCCCGCTCACGACCCTCGAGCTGCCGGCCGACGCGCCCTACGAGCCGCTGCCAAACCTCACCACGGGCTTCCTGGCGCTCGCCCCCGTGGCCGCGGCCGTCGTCCCGGGGCTCGCGGCCGGGCTCTACGCCGTGACGCGCCGGCGCGCCGCCGAGGCCGCTGCCGCTGCCGAGGCTGCGGTCGCCGCTGCCCAGGCCCCGGGCAAGCCGACGGTCGCAGCCGAGCCCGCCGCCGAGTCCGCCGCCCCCGCGGAGGACGCCCATGGGTAGGCCGCGGCTCACCGCCTTCTCGCTCGGGGCGGGCTTCATCCTCGTCGTGGGCGCCGCCCTCGGGGTCTGGCGCTTCGTCGCCGGGCTCGACGCCACGACGAACCTCACGCACACGACCCCCTGGGGCCTCTGGACCAGTTTCAAACTCGTCTTCGTGGCGCTCGCGGCCGTGGGCTATACGGTGGCCACGGCCGTCTACCTGTTCGGCCTCAAGGCCTACACCCCGCTCGTGCGGCCGGCGGTGCTCGCCGGCTTCCTCGGCTACACGCTGTTCGTGGCGACCCTCATCCTCGACCTCGGCCGGCCCTGGCGCATCCTCTACCCCTTCTTCGTGCAGGCCGGTGTCACGTCGGCGCTCTTCGAGATCGCCGTCTGCGTCGCCCTCTACGCCCTGACCCAACTCGCCGAACTGTCGCCGGTCGCCCTCGAACGGCTCGGCCGCCCGCGGCTCGCCCGCGCCGCCCATGGGCTTGCGGCCGGGTTCTCGGCCTTCGGGCTGCTCTTGTCCATGCTGCACCAGTCGAGCCTCGGCGCGCTCTACCTCACGGTGCCGACGAAGCTCCAGCCGCTCTGGTATTCGGCCTACCTGCCGCTGCACTTCTTCCTGTCGAGTCTGGTCGCCGGGGTCGCGGGCGCCATTCTGCTCGCGTGGCTCTTGCCGCGGGCCTACCCGCGCCGGCTCACGCTGCCGGCCGATGCGCTGCCGGGCCTCGCCACGGCCGGGGCCCTGGCACTTGCTGCCTACCTCGGGGCCAAGGCCGTCGACCTCGCCCTCGAAGCCAAGTTCGCGGCCTTTGCGGGCCTGCCGGGTGTGCTGTACGCCGTCGAACTCGGACTCTGCGGTCTCGTGCCCCTCGGCCTCTACGCCGTGGGGCGCCGCGAACGCCGCCCGGGCCTCATCCGCGCCGCCGCCGCCTTGGCTGTGCTGGGCGTCGTGCTCAATCGCTTCAACGTGTCGCTCTTCATGTTCAACGACGCGCTGCACCCGGCCGAACGCTATGCCCCGTACTGGCCCGAATACGGCATCGCGCTCGCCCTCGTCACCCTCGGGGTCGTCGCCTACCGTGCCGCGGTGCGCCACCTGCCCATCCTGCCGCCCGCCGCGCCGCCGCCCGGCGCCGACCGGCCCGCCTGAGGAGCCCGCCATGCCCGAAACGCTGCAGCAGTTCACCTTCGAGGCCAAGGAAGCGGGCTACCTCGTGGCCGGCCTCGTGCTCGTGCTCTTCGTGTTCTTCTGGGTCTACCTCGTGGGTGGCAACCGACACGGACGGTGAGCGGGGCGCGGGGCGGGGCGGATGGGGCGCGGCTTGCCGCGGGCCCCGCGGGGCGGCTACGATGAACGCGGGGTCACGGTGCCGCGGGGCTCAGCAACAAGCCCCCAAGCCGCACGAGGCCCCCCACAATTCAGGAGGTCTACGGTGCCCACGGCGGCGAGAAAGGTGTTCGAGGATGCGCTCGCGCTTCCGACCGACTCCAGGGTCGAGCTGGTCGAGCAACTGCTCGCGAGCCTCAACCTGCCGACACAGGCCGAAATCGACCGGCTCTGGGCCGTCGAAGCCGAGCGCCGGATCGCCCAGATCGCGCGCGGCGAGGTGCAACTCGTGCCGGCCGAGCAGGTCTTCGCGGCCGTCCGGGACAAGTACGGGCGATGATCGTCCGTTTCCACCCGCAGGCCCGGGCGGAATTCGACGAGGCCGTTGCGTACTACGAAAACCGGCAGTCGGGTCTCGGCCTCGTGTTTGCCGCGGATGTCTTCGCGGCCGTCTCCCGCATCGCCGAGTACCCCGAAGCCTGGGGCTGTCTCTCGGCCAACACGCGCCGCTGTCTGCT
>CAYRCM010000302.1:0-4995 GCA_964422715.1 uncultured Myxococcales bacterium
TCGCGGAGTTGGCCGTTTTGCCGCCCCGAATTGGCCCCCATGGGCCGCGGCCGTTAGCAACGATTCACGGAAGAGACGCGCTGCGGGGCACGTCAGCGGCGTGACGCAGCGGCGTCGGCGGGCGGCGCAGGTTCGGCGCCGGGCCCCCGCCGACTCGGCTTGCGCTTCTGGCGGAGCAACGGGGCCAATGCCCGCAGGACCTCGTTGACCGCCGATGCGTCTGGAAAGACATCGAGAACATCGGGGTCGACCACAACGACATTCGTCCCCTGGGCGTATCGGGCCGCCGTGGCACCGCGCGCGGCACCGGAGAAATCATATTCGGATCGAAGGGTATCGCGGTTCGACGCGCCAGCCTGGCTGGGCTCAGTCGTCTTCTTCATATCGCCCCCGTTCCCGCCGAGTTGCGTTCCGCGCCGAGATGATGCGCGTTCGCGCCGCCCGTTCCACGAAGGACACGACAAGCAGCCTTCGTCTGTTCGACAGGCCAAGCAAGCGGATTCTCCTATCGCGCCCCACCGGCCTGGCGGGCCGCGACCCAGGACGACGAGCCTGCGTGGCGTTCGGCCGAATCCAACGCCGCCGGCTCAGCGCCCTCGAACCTGCCACAGCCGGCAGGTTCGCCATGGTTCTGGGGGCCAGGGCGGGCTGAAAATGTCGCTGGAATGAAGTACGTTGGGCGGCAGCTGGGACGCCCGGCGCCACGCTGCGCGCGACTCTCGGTGGTGAGTCGTGACCCGGGGTTTGAGCCGACCCTGTGTTCTTTCGCCGCCGGAAAACAGGACGACCACGGCGCCTCATCGCTTGACCGCAAAGGATAGTCTCGGCCACCTGTCTTCCCGGAGGCCCCCGCCATGAGCGACACCGCGAACCGCATCGTCCAGAAACTGTGGTCGTACTGCAACGTGCTGCGCGACGACGGCCTCTCGTACCAGGACTACCTGGAGCAATTGACCTTTCTGTTGTTCCTGAAGATGGCCGACGAACGCGCGCGGCTCACCGGCACGCCCGAGCCCATCCCGGCGGGCTACCGCTTCGCCGACCTCGCCGCCCCGCAGATGGAGGGCGCGCGGCTCGAAGAACACTACCGCGAGACGCTGCGCACGCTCGGCGAGGCGGGCGGCATGCTCGGGCTCATCTTCCGCAAGGCGCAGAACAAGATTCAAGACCCGGCGAAGTTGCGCCAACTGGTCGTCGAACTCATCGGCAAAGAAGACTGGAGCGCCATGTCGGCCGACGTGAAGGGCGACGCCTACGAGGGCCTGCTCGAAAAGAACGCGCAGGACGTCAAGGGCGGGGCCGGGCAGTACTTCACGCCGCGCCCGCTCATCCAGGCCATCGTGGCCTGCATCGAGCCGCGGCCCGGCGAGGTCGTCGTCGACCCGGCCTGCGGCACGGGCGGCTTTCTGCTCGCCGCGCACGAATTTCTCGCCCGGGGCGCCCTCGACCGCGACCAGAAACGGCACCTGCGCTACGAGGCGCTGCGCGGCGTCGAGCTCGTCGACGGGGTGGCCCGGCTCTGCGCCATGAACCTGTTCCTGCACGGCATCGGCCCCGACGACGACAGCCGCGAGCCGCCCATCCGCACCGACGACGCGCTGCGCAACGCCCCGACGGCGCACGCCGACGTGGTGCTGACGAACCCGCCGTTCGGCAAGAAGTCGAGCATCACGGTCGTCACGGCCGAGGGCGACACCGACCGCGAGAGCATCACCTACAACCGACCCGACTTCTGGACGACCACCTCGAACAAGCAGCTGAACTTCGTGCAGCACGTGAAATCGCTTTTAAAAATCCATGGCCGGGCGGCGGTCGTGGTGCCGGACAACGTGCTGTTCGAGGGCGGGGCGGGCGAGGTCGTGCGCCGCCACCTGCTCGCCGAGTGCGACGTACACACACTGCTGCGGCTGCCGACCGGCATCTTCTACGCGCAGGGGGTCAAGGCCAACGTGCTCTTCTTCGACCGCAAGCCGGGGGCGCAGGAGCCCTGGACGAAGCAACTCTGGGTCTACGATCTCCGCACCAACAAGCACTTCACGCTGAAGACGCGCCGGCTCGTGCCGAGCGACCTCGACGAGTTCGTGGCGGACTACAAGCCGGGCGCGCGGCAGACGCGCACGCCGACGTGGACGCCGGACACCCCCGAAGGCCGCTTCCGGCCCTACACCTACGACGAACTGCTGGCGCGCGACAAGGTCTCGCTCGACCTCTTCTGGCTGCGCGACGAGTCGCTCGAAGACTCGGCGAGCCTGCCCGAACCCCACGTGCTGGCCCAGGAAATCGCCGACGACCTGCGGGCGGCGCTCGAAACCGTCGAGGACATCCTCGGCGACTTGCAGGCGCGGGCGGCGCGAACCGGCGGCCCAACGGTCGGGTGACGATCGACCGGCGCGGGGTTGACAGGGGCACACAAGCGTCTAGAAGGGCCCCCACAACGACGGGGGCGAACCCACCCGGGCAAGCCCAACGCGCCGTCTCAGGAGTTTGGACAAGGCCATGAGGCCGCGGAAGGATGAGACTGCATGACACTCCAGTTGCTCGATGACGCCAAGCGGACTGCACGAAATTGGATGACCCGCGCCAAACTGCAACTGCTCCCCAAAGCCAACCTCTACGCCCACACGTACGCGTCCTTCCACAAGGCCGTGTCGCAGCGCAACGCCGACATTCGCGACGCTGCGCAAGCCATCTTCGACGCCGAGAAGGCCCTGATCGACGGCGAGGCGCACTTCTACGACCTCGTCGTGTTGGACAAGCGGGGCGCCTTCGTGCGGGTGCGCGACCGACGCGGCGACGAGCATGATTTGCTGGACCTCGTCACCAATTCCTACAACGACCTCGAAGGGTTCGAGGAGACACGTGAGGCCCTGGTGCGCTTCGTCGCGGGCGCTCCCCTGTCCGCCTGCCTATCGAGGAAGATCGCCGGATTGCACGCGGTCCACGACGAGCTGAAGCGCGAAGTGGCCGACTTCATGGGCTACGACGCCTGCGTGCTGGGAACCTGCGGCTACATCACGCAGATGTCCACGATTTTCGCGCTGTTCCACAAGGGCGACGTCATCTTCTCGGACCAGCACAACCACTCGTCGCTCGCAGACGGGTGCCGCCTCAGCCACGCCACCGTGGTGCCCTTCCCGCACCGGAACTACGACCAGTTGGAGACCCTGCTCAAAAGCCTCCGCGGGCACTTCAACGGCGCGGGCATCCTGTCGGACGGTGTCTTCTCCACCCGCGGCGCGATCGCGGACATCGACCGCATCGTGGCGCTCGCCAAGCGGTACAACTGCATCTCCGTCATCGACGACACGCACGGGGTCACGGTCATCGGCCGCGAAGGCCGCGGCGCCATCGACTGCTTCCGCGCGCGCCCCGACGTGGTCACGGGAGGTTTCGGCAAGGCATTCGGAGCGTTCGGCGGTTTTGCGGTGGCCAGCCGGCCTCTGGCCGCAGCCATCGACATCCTGGGCCGGCAGAACGTCAACACGAGCCACCTGTCGCCCATCATGGCGGCCCAGGCGCTCATCAACCTGCGCTACTACCGCGAGCACCACGACGCCATCGCGTCCGAACTGTTCGGCAAGTTGCACGCGTTCAACGATGCCCTGGCAAAGCATGGCCTGGCCTGCTACCCCGAGCCGCACGAGCACATCCATCCCATCTTCTGTCTCTACAAGAAGACCGAACATGACACCCTCGCCTGTCAGAAACGACTCGTGCGCGAGGGATTTCTGGCCTCGTTCTTCCCGCCGCCCGTGGCGCCGTACCCGTCCCTGCGCTTCAGCCTGCACCGCTCGGTTCCTGAGGGCGACTTGCTGCGCCTCGTCGACCAGTTGAAAGACATGGATCTGTTCGTGGATGGCGGCGGACGGACGGCGGCCTGAGCGGCCCGCGAAAGGAGCATGGGCTCACATGACGAAGCAACCCGACCTCGTTACGGGCGCTACCGGGTTTCTCGGGGGCCATCTCGTGGACGCTCTCGTGGCGGCCGGTGAGCCCGTGCGCGTACTTCTGCGGCCTGGCCGAGACGCGGCGCCCTTCGAGCGACGCGGCATCCAGGTCGTGCGCGGCGACCTGACGGCTCCCGCGACCCTGCCCGCGGCGCTCCGCGACGTCCGGTTCGTGTACCATTGCGCAGCCGTCGTGGCCGACCACGGACCGCTCGACCTCTTTCGGGCGGTCAATGTGGACGGCGTGCGTGCCCTGCTCGACGCTGCCGGCGCCGCGGGGGTCGCCCGGTTCGTGCACGTCAGCAGCACGGACGTCTATGGCCATCCCGACCGCCCCGTCGGGGAGTCCGCCCCGTTTCGCCTGCGCGGCTGGCCCTACGGCGACACCAAGATCGAAGGCGAGCAGTGGGTTTGGCGGGCGCTGCGGGAACACGGGCTTCCCGTCACCATCGTGCGGCCCGCCAGCATCTACGGACCGCGCTGCGTTCCGTTCGTGATGGAGGTCATCGAACTGCTCCGCGCCCGGGCGCTGCCGCGCATCGGGCTGCGGGACAAGCCGGCGGGTTTGGCCTACGTGAGCAACGTCACCGATGCCATGCGGCTTGCGGCCCGCTCGGAGTCGGCCGTCGGAGAGGCCTTCAACATCTCGGACGGCTCCTCGGTGTCGTGGCGCACGTACTTCGACCGCCTCGCCGATGCCACGGGCCTGCCACGCCCCTGGCTCACCCTGCCCTACCCAATGGCCTACGCGGCCGGGGCTCTGCTCGAACGGGTCTATGCCGTGACGCGCCGGCCGGGCCGGCCGCCACTCTCGCGGCTGGCCGTCACCTTGCTCGGCACCGACCAAGGCTTCCCGATTGAGAAGGCTCGCGTACGGCTCGACTATCGCCCGAGCGTCGAGCTGGACGGCGGCCTTGCCCGCGTCGCCGCGTGGCTGAGGCAGGCAGGTCACGTGGCGTAGGCCGCGGGCGCTGGGCCGGGCGCAGAAGCCCGTCAGCGGGCCACCGACACGTAGTCGAAGCGCAGCAGGATGTCGTCGACGGCATTC
>CAYRCM010000303.1:0-4959 GCA_964422715.1 uncultured Myxococcales bacterium
GGGGTTGGTTTTGGGGGCCCGGCCGCCGGCTGTGGTTGCCCGGCCGCCGGGGCGCCGGCGCCGAGCGCGAGCACGCGCGCGTGCAGCGGCTCGAGCGCGGCCACCAGGCTGTCGGCGTCGGGAAAGCGGGCGGCCGGGTCCTTTTCGAGCAATCGCCGCACGAGCGGTTCGACGAGCGCCAAGGCCGGCGTCGTCTCGCCGGGAGCGGCCAGCGGCGGCGGCGCCTCGGTGCGATGCTTCCAGAGGAGCGCCACCGGATCGTCGGCCATGAACGGCGCGTGCCCGGCCAGCAGTTCGTACAGGATGACGCCGAGCGAGTAGAGGTCGCTGCGGGCATCGACGCGGGCGGCATCGGTCTGCTCGGGGGCCGCGTAGACCGGGGTGCCCATGAAGATGCCGGTCTGGGTCAACCCGGCTTCGGGCTTGTCGGCGCGCAGCTTGGCGATGCCGAAGTCGAGCACCTTCACGAAGTCGGGCTCGCCGTGGATGTGACAGAGAAAGACGTTGGCGGGCTTCAGGTCGCGATGCACGACCCCGGCGGCGTGCGCCTCGGCGAGGGACTTGGCGATCTGGATGGCAATGCGCAACGCGCGTTCGGGGGCAAGCGGGACCCCGGCGGCGAGCACCGCGTCGAGTGGCCGGCCGCCCAGCAGTTCCATGACGATGTAGAGGCTGTCGTCGCTGAGCCGCCCCACGTCGTGCACGCGCACCGTGTTGGGGTGCTTGAGGGCCGCGCAGATCTGGGCCTCGCGCAGGAATCGGCCGACGATGGCGGCCTCGTGCACGAAACCCGGCCGCATGCGCTTGATGGCGACGGCCTGGCGCAGGTCGAGGTTGTAGCCACGGTAGACGGCGCCCATCGCACCATGGCCCAAGCGCGCGACCACCAGGTACTTCTCACCGAAGCGGCGCCCCACGAAGTCGTCGCGCTCGCGCACCGTCTGCCACTTGTCGACCGGCTCGGTGGGAATGCCGTGCAGCGGACAAACGGTGTCGCTCATCTCCTTGTCGCAGGCGGGGCAGATGCGCGCAGTGGCCACGGACATGCAGGGCTCCCTCAGGGCCGCGCGGGGCGCGCGGGCTTCAATGGATGGGCTCCCGCCACAGTCGCACGGCAGCCACGACGGCCGGTGCGGCGCCGGGTTCGAGGGCAAAGGCCAGCCGTTCCCGGTGGCCGGCGCCGCGTCCGCCGAGGGCCGAAACCTCGAGCTCGCCACGCAGTGGGGCGGTCGCGCCCTCGGCGGCGGCCACGACCACGAGATAGGTGCCGTAGCGCGCCCGGCCGAGCTGCAAGCCTGCGGCGGCCGCGGCGTCGGCCGGCGCCGCGGCCGGGGCGTCGAGGAAGGTGATGAGGCCGCCGTCGGGGCCGACGAGCGACACCACGGTGCCTGCCGGGTCGCCAGCGAGGTTGCGCACGGCAATGACCGCGCGCGCGTCGCTCGTCTCGGCCGGGGGGAGCGCGCGTCCGAGCCGCACGGCATCGAGGGTACGCTCGACGAGCGGGACCTGGGCCCGCGCGCGGCGCGCCCCATCGCCCGTAAGCCAGGCGACGAGCGCCTGTTCGGCGGCCTTGCCCTTGCCTGCGCGCTGCGCAGCCGCGGCGAACTGGACGACCAGCGGCGCGTCGCCGGGCCGCAGCGTCGCAGCCGTGTGCAGCAGCGCCGCCGCCTCGCCGGGCCGGCCGAGAGCGGCGAAGACCGCAGCGAGTTGCACGGCCGTCTCCGGGCGCGGACCCTCGTTCTCGTAGGCCTTGAGGGCGAGCCGCAGGGCCCGTTCGCGGCGGCCGAACAGCCCGCCGAGCTGGGCCTGCCAGCGCAACACGGCCAGCGCGCCGGGATCGTCGGTGTCCCATTGCCCGAGCGTTTCGCGCGCCTCGTTGAAAAGGCCGAGCCGCAGCGCTTCGCGCACGAGTCTTTCGCGTACGCCGCGCTCGAAGGGTCGGGCCAGGAGATCCTGGCGGGCCGCGGCGAGCGCCTTGTCGTGTCCGTTCGCGGCGAGCTCTTGGACGTCGTGGATGCGCCGGATTTCGGCCATGCGGCGGTAGGCGGGCGTCTTGCGCGCCACCGCGGCAGGGGCCGCGCCGGGGGCGGCGCCGACCTCCGAGAAGTGGCTCGCCACGTCGATGGCGTCGGCGGCGACGTTCGTGGGCCGCCCCCCGCGCGCCGGGGGCGGCGCCGGGGCCGGCGCAGCCGTACCGGAGTCTTCCGGGCCAAGCGCAAAGGCTTCGCCCTCCCCCCCCGCGTCAGGTGGCACGAGCGGCGCATCTTGCAGTCCGAGGCGGTCGAGCAGCCCCGCCTCGCCCGCCACAAACGCGGTGAGCGGGGTCAGCAGGCCGAATTTCTCGGCGAGGGCCACGATTTCGGCGCGGTTGGCCTCGATGCCACCCTGGATCAGCGATGCCACCTGCCGCTCGGCGTACAGCCGCTCGACGGCCGGGTGCTGACCGGCGCCGCACACCAGCGGGTACTCGCGGGTCCAGGGGGTGCCGGCGAGCGTGCCCCGGAGCGTGAGCGTCGCCCCACCCGCGCCGGCGCAGCGGCCGACGAGCGTCCACTCGTCGCCGAGGCGCAGGTTCGCGAGCCGGGTTCCGCCCGCCAGCGTGAGGCCCACGGGCCCGCTCGTTTCGGCCGTGACGTCGCGCAGGACCGGCGCGTAGCGGGCAAGGGCCAGCCGGAGCGTGGCCGCGGCCACATCGTCGCCCGGATTGAGCGTGTCGTAGGTGCCCCCGAGCGCCTGGCTGAGCTCGCTCAGCGCGACGCTGTCGGCGTTGCTGCCGAGTCCCGCGACCATGAGGGCGTGACCGGCCGCCTGGAGCCGCTCGGCGGCGCCCTGGACGAGCGCCGCAATACGGATTTCGCCGGCGGTGGGCTTTCCGTCGGTGAGCAGCAGGATAAACCCCGGCGGGCCGCCTGCGAGCAGGGCGGCGGCGTCGTCGAGGGCCGCGCCGAGATCGCCGGCCCCGCGGTCGAAGGCATCGGCGGCGAAGCGCAGCGCGCGGTCGATGTTTTCGGCGCTCGGCGGCAGGAGCGCCGCGTCGAGCCGGTGGGGCACGAGGTCGAACGCGATGACGGCAAAGCGGTCGTCGTCGCGCAGGTCGGCGAGCAGCGCGGCAAGCGCGGCCACGCCCACGCGGTGTTCCGGCTCGGGCAGACTGGACGAGCCGTCGAGCAGGACGACCACGCGGTTTGGGGAACTCCCGGCGGGTGCGGCCGCCGGCGCGCCGTCGGCCGTGGGGCGTACGGAGGCGAGCAGGTAGTGCTGCCCCGCGGCGTCGACGTGCGGGGTGAGGCGCAACTCTCCCGGCGCGGCCGTTTCGGCGAAGCGCAGCACCACGTCGGCCACGGGCCGGAAGTCGCGCCGCACGAGCCGCGCCTGCACGCCGCCGCTGCCGGCCGGTGCGACCTCGAACGCATAGAGCGGGCTCGCCTCGAGGCGCGCCCCGCCCGGGCCGTCGATGACGGCCTGGAACGAGAAGTCGGGGATGGATGCGGTCGGGTCGGCGGGCCGCAGGGGGTACACGAAGGCGTAGCCCGACCCGCTCGGACGCACGGTCTGGTGGTAGGTGAGGCGCACGCCGCGGCTTGCCCCGGGCGGCACGGCGCCGACGCGCACCGTGAATTCGCCGGGCGCATCGGTTTCGAGCAACGCCACGGCTTCGGCCCGGCGCGCCGCGCGCTCGTAGGCCCGCCGGGCCTTGCCGAGGTCGGCCACGCGCGCGGGGGCAAAACGGCCGTCGGCCTCGACGGCGTAGCCCGCGACGCTCGCCCCGGCCGGCAGCGAGAAGCGGAAGACAGCCTCGACCGGCTCGTCGCCGGGATTCTGGAAGGTTTCCTCGACGGTCACGTGGGCGAGATTGCCCGCGATGCGCACGTCGGTGGCGTGCCTGGCAAGCCGCAGGGGTCGCTCGGCGCGGGCCTTGCGGTCGTAGCCGTAGAGCCGCCCGATGCCGGCCGGCGCGCTGCCGGCCATGAGCCCCGCGGATTCGGTGAGCTGCGCCCATTCCATGACGGGCGCCACGTTGCGCGGCGGCAACACGCGGGGCGGCTCGCCGGCACGCACGCTGCCGAGTTGTCCGGCGCCGAGCGCCACGTCGCCATGGTCGTTCTGTAGGTCGACCTGGCCGTGGGCGACGCCGGCCTCGGTCGTGCCTTCTGCTGTCGCCACGTTGACGCGCGTGCCGGTAAGGCGGGCGCGGCCCTCCGGGGTGACGATGGCGAGGGGCGGACGCTCGCCGGCGGCGCGCGGCCGGCTCACCAGGACCTCACCGCGTTGGAGGCGGAGGTCGGCGGCGCTTGCGATCTCGAGCTCGGCCCCCTCGTTGAACTGGATGCGCGCCCCATTCGGCAGGGTGACTGCCGCCAGCCCGCCGGGTGGGTTGCGCAGCCGGGTGCCGGTCGGCACCGCGGAGCCGGGGGGGAGCGGGGTGGTCTGGCCGTCGGGCAGCACGCGCAGCAGGCCCGGATAGCCCTCGGCGCCGACCGCGGACGTGACCTGGGCCGCGCCGTCGGCCGCCGCGGCGGCCGCCGCCGCGGGGCCCGTTGAGGCCGGCGCGGCCGGCGCCGCGGCGGCGGGCGCCGCCGGCGTGGCCGGGGGCGCCGGCGTGGGTTTCTCGGGGCTTTCGCGGCAGGCACCGATCAGAGAGAACGCCAACAGCAGCCCACCGGCCCCCCGCAGAAACCGAGCCGAACCGACCGATTTTCGCGACCGCGCCCTTGTCATCGTGCGCCCCCTTTCCCGTCGACCCGAAGCCGGCGGACGCATGGTACCACGACGGTGCAGGAGCGTCAGTCGCGGTCGGGCCGGGCGTGGCGGGCGCGGGCGCGCGCGGCTACAATCGCCGCCACGCCTGCCCGCGGCGGGCGCCGAGGAGTTGCGCATGCGCCGTTCGCCCGTTCCGTCCGGCCCCCGCTGCCCGTGGCCTGTCCCGGCACCCGCCGCCCCGGTCCGGGCGCTGCGCCG
>CAYRCM010000304.1:0-4801 GCA_964422715.1 uncultured Myxococcales bacterium
CATCGTCCCAGTATCCCAACATCTGGGGCCTCCGACAAACCCGGGGCGGTTCAGTGCCACCTTACATTGGAGGCCCGTTGTAAGAGCCGCCAACGACAGTCCCTGTCATCGCGTCGAGCTCGAAGGGGTACCATCTCCCATTTGGTCCCTCCGGGGCGTACGCTTCGCCCCAAACAACCGTCCCGACCAAGGATATCTTGCGCATTCTATCCCAAGAAATCCTTCGCGACCGCCATGTTGTTCCGGCAGGGCCCAAAGCCTCGAACCACAGGCCATTGCCGATGAGAACGGCGTGATTGGCGGGCACCACGACGATGTGCTCAATGCCTCCGCCGAAATGGGCGACGAGCCGACGAGCCCCCACCTCGACCACGTACGCGGTGCCGCCTGCGACCACGACAACGTGCTGTCCGTCCGGATGAGCAAAAACCTCATCGAGCGACGAGTCTCCGCGCTGAAAGTTACCGACCCAGGTCCCTGTCGCTGAGAAAAACCTCACGACCAACCCTTCGCTGTGGGCGCCCTGCCCCGTAACGGAGAAGGGTTCAGCCATCGGGCCGTACGTCGGCAGCCCATCAAGGATTTCCCAAGGCGCTGAAGTCGTCATTTGATCTGCCTAACGTTTGGCGCGTCAGCGGCGCGGCGAAGCGACGTCCGCTGAACGCGCTGGTTGGCCAGCATCTGGGCTCTCGGTCGCCTCAACATCGGAGCGGCGTGCGAGCAGCCGATCTCGAAAACGTTGCTGCATTCTGATGTAGTAACGGACCAACTCCGCGGGGTTGTGGCCACACTCCTCGGAAATCCGATGTCGGACGAGACGAATCTCGTCGATGCCGGGGTCAGGTTTCATTTTCGCCTCCGAGCAGCGCGAACGGCGTCACGATCTCTGGCACGTACAGACCGAGCAATGCATCTACGCGCCTGATGTGGCCGAACTTATTGGCGTTGGCCAGATGACGGCAGTTCCAAGTCAACAAGAAGTCGCACCGATGGTAGGACGCCAACGCCAAGTGCAGCGCGTCACCCGTTGGGTCCCGCGGCATCACGTGCCGCGAAACATAGGTCTCTACGATGTCGAGAATCGCGGGCTCAACGGGCACCAGGCGGATATCTTTCATCAATGAATGACACTCGCTACGCGTCGCGAAGTCGCCGCGTTCAAGTTCGTCGATGACTGCCGCGCCGGTTACGAGGTCGTCTCGCAACTGCGAGGCCGACCACCACGAGCGCGTCCACTCGCGCATGGCAACCATGGCGGGCTCGGGCCGGGTTTCGAAGTAGAAACTCGGAATCGACGTCTCGATGTAGACCCTTCTGCTCACAACGGCCTCACTCTCTTCTCACGTCGCCGCGCCGCCGGACAGCGCCGCTCCGCTCCTGGCGCGGCACACGTCAGCACTATCGTCTGCTGGGCAGTCTCGCGTCCACCGCCAGAACAAGGAGGATGCTCGGAAGGGGTGCGCCGAGTCCACAAGCCCGCCCGCTCCGGTCCACGCTTCATGAGCGACGCTTCTGACTGACCCTCCCCCGATCTGGTGGACGGGTTTCGGCAGCCCAGGCACGCGCCTGCGCGAAATCGCGTGTGACCGCGCAGGTTGTCCCCTGTGGCGTGAGAGGGGTCGTGTGCCCAGGTTCAGGCGGGCAGCGGCTCGACGCCGAATACGGTCTTTGGCATTGGAATCGCTAAGGATTCGAGCGCGGAACGCGTTTCGTCCGGCACCTCGTTGCGGTGAAAGAATCGATGAGTGCGCCCGTGGAACTCGCTGGCCTGCAGCCCTTCGAGTGCGTCAAGGATGCGGGCCCACGGCTTGCCGCAGCGATGCTCGGCCGCATGCTCGATGAGCAGCGCCAGCACGCAGATCTTCACGTGCGCCTCGATGCGCTCGGCCAGTCGGTGATGCATCGGACGGATGCGCAGCTGCGCCGTCTTCAACGTGCGGAAGCAACGTTCGACCACCTGCAGGCCCTTGTAACTGGCCGCGGCGTCCTCGACGCTGAGCGTGTCGTCGTTGGTGATGAGCACCCACTTGCCGTCGTGGCGCGCCAGTTGCCGCACGGCGGCGCGGTCGATGATGAGCCGGCCGTGGCCATCGGCCTTCACGTACCGCCCGTAGCGGCCCGATGCCTGCAGTTCGATGGCCCACTTGGCCGTGGCCGAGCGCTGCGGATGCCGCTTCAACTCCTCCTGCAACTCCTCGATCACTTGCGTGCGGTGACGCCGCTGGCGCTCGGCCTCGGCCGGGTTGAAGCAGACAACGTAGCGACGGCGGCGCTCGCCCTCGCCAACGACGACCTCCTTGACCTGCAGGTCGTCGCTCAGCGTCTTGTAGCGCCCGGCGCGCGCAAGCACCTGCTCGCCAACCTCCTTGACCGCGCCCATCCGGGTCGCCAGCACGTAGCGACCACAGGCACGGGCTATCGTCTCCCGCGTGTCCTCCGCGTTGAACCGCGAGTCGGCAACGAACAGCGCTCGGCCTAACTTCCAGCCGCGCAAGTCCGCCTTCACCCGCTCCACCGTCGCCACATCCGCCGTGTTGCCCGGCAACACCCAACTGCGAACCGGGATGCCCGCACGCGTCACGGCCAGCGCCACCACGATCTGCACCGGCCAGCCGCCTTCTTTGCCGCGACCACGTCGCCGTGGCCCGTCGGGCTCCTCGTCTTCGTCGTCGACGGTCACCGACACGGTCGTCGTGTCGTAGAACACCAGATCCACGTCCAGGTTGAGCAGATCCGCCGTGCGGAAGAACACCTCCTGCTCGATGGCCGCCGAGTGCGCCTGAAGCAAGTCCATCGCCTCGTAGATGTCGTCGCGCCGCAGGCCCCAGCACGTCGGCAGATGTTGCCGTTCGAGCCAGCGCTGCCACACGCCCAACTTCGACTCCGGCTCGCACAGCCGGTTGGCCGTCATGGCCAGCAACGCCCGCTCGTAGTCCGGCGAAGCCCCCACGGCCTTGACCACGCCGCGGATGGCCGGCCCCACGCCCAACTGCTCCCACAGCCCCTCGATCGCCGCGGCCGGCCCCAACGGCCGCGTCTTGACCAGCCGCACGCCGTCCAGAAGCGCCCGGAACGGCGCCTGCTCGTTCTGGCCGGCCAGGTCGACCGGGTCCACCACCGTCAGCCCGCAAACCCGTGCAATCGAACGCGCAAGCCGAACGAGTTCCTGCCGGTCGAGTTCGTCCGCCCGGCCGAAGTTGTGCACGACCTCGGCGACCGAGCAGCCACGCTCCGGATCCCAGCGGTTGTGCGCGAGTTGATAGTACGCGACCCGCGAGCCGTCGCGATTCGTCCGGGATGTCGTCCGCAAGTACATGTCCAGGATTGTCGCGTTCTCTATTCGATATGTCAATATGTTGCAGGCGAAGACGTGTGCCTATGGATATCGGGCCCCAGGATGCGGTTTTCGCCCCCCCGCGATCGCGATTTCGCGCACTTGCGTCACGCCGGCCCCCGCCCGTGTGCCCAAACGGCCGAAAGGCCAGTCTGAGACGGCTATCTGAAGGCTTCCGGATACGCACGCGTCCACGATCTTGCCGGGCAGCCCCCCAAAAAACACTCCCGAGATGAGGACGTTGGTGTCCAGGACGACTCTCACTGCCGCCCTCGGACCCGCGCGACGGCCGCGGGGACGTCCTCGGCCGTCAACCCCGCCGCGCGCGCCTGCGCTCGCAGACGGCGCTTCAACTCGCCATATCGTTCCATGGCCGGTGGCTCGATGACTTTGAGCATCACCACGTCGTCTTCGGCCACCACGACGAAGTGCGAGCCCGCCTTGAGCCCCATCTGATTACGCACAGCCTCGGGGATCACGACCTGGCCGCGCGAGGACATCCGGGTTGTTGCGAGCGATTGCGGCATCTCTACCTCACCTCCTCACCGCTCTTACCGGTAAGATTCTACCCCAAATCCGCTGCCGCCGCAAACCCGCGACATGCCCGATGACATCGCTGGCCTGCCTTGCAAGGCTCCGGCCGCACGACAACAGGAATCCCGCCTCGCACACGCTCCATCGAACGCTTGGCGCGTCAGCGGCGCGGCGAAGCCGCGTCCGCTGAACGCGCGTGTTAGCCGGCCATCCTGAGTGCTTCCTCAACTGCCTTGGGATTCCGCGCCGCCACGACAAGGAGTGCGCGCGCAGGCCCTTCTGGAACTCTCCGTCCTTGCTCCCAATTACGCAGAGTGGCAACGCTGACCCCGATCATCTGAGCGAACTCTTGCTGCGATTGGCGCAGCGAAGCCCGGATTTTCTTCACGTCCGACGGTTTGAACTCCGAGGATCTACTTGGCCTCAACTCGCCGCGAAGGATTGCGGCGCCCTCATGCACGCTCGACACAAGCAAGTCGAAATCTTCGTTCTTCATGGGTACTCACTCTCCATGATCTGCCGGAGCACGCGAATCTGGTCGACGGTGAGATCGCTCTGGACGCTCTTGGGATAGGCGAAGAGCATCAGGAAGATCTCGTTTGGCGAGAACCAGTAGTAGATGACTCGGATCCCACCTCTTTTCCCCTTGCCCGTGGATGACCAACGCACCTTCCTAAGGCCGCCAGATCCTCGAACTAGCACACCCAGTTCCGGCCGATTCATCAGCGCCGCCTGCAGTGCGCGATACTGCTCGTCGGCAAGCAGGCCAACAATCTGCTTGGTGAAGACCGATGTCTCAAGAAACTTCATGACGGCATGATACGCCAATGGCGTACGCCGCGTCAAGCGCGACAGATCGGCAGCGCCTCGATCCGGCTAACGCTTGGCGCGTCAGCGGCGACGCGAAGCCGCGTCCGCTGAACGCGCGTGTTC
>CAYRCM010000305.1:0-4638 GCA_964422715.1 uncultured Myxococcales bacterium
CGGCGACGCCCCCGATTCGCCCCTCCCGCCGCCTGACGGCGGCCCGGACGGCACGGGCGACACGCCCGCCGGCCCCGACGCGCTGCCCGACGCGTTGCCCGACCAGCCCGGCCCACCCGACCTCGCGCCGGGTGATGGCGCCGACGACGGGCCCGCGCCCCCCGATCTCGGCCCTCCCGACGCTGCCGAATGGCCGAACGGGACACCCTGCACGCGCGACGGCGACTGTGCGAGCGGCAACTGCCGCCAGTCCCCGCTCTCGGGCGCGCTCTGCGTGCCCGCCGGGGCGCTGTGCGCCACCGATGATGGGGCCGGCCTCGGCCTCGACGAGCCCGTCTGCGCGGGCAGCAGGCGCTACAACTGCGCGGCCCGCGACGTGTTCTCGAGCGCCGCCTGCTACGGCAACTGCGGGGCGCTGTGGCAACCGGTCGACCAATGCGTCGCAGGCGCCTGCGTGCCGTGTCCGGCCGTCTGCGCGGGCCACGCCGACTGCGTGGCGGCGGCCTACTGCGACGCGGCGGGCAACTGCGTGGCCGACGGCACGGTCGGCGCGCCGTGCGTCGAGGCCGACGCCTGTCTCAGCGGCAACTGCCGCTGGGCGCCGGGCGGCGAGCGGTTCTGTGTCCCGCCCGACGTGCCGTGCGCGCTCGGGGCTGCGGGCGGGGCCACGCTCGGCACGGCGGTCTGCTTCGCCGACGACCTGTACACGTGCGTGGCCGCCGACACGTGGCAGCCGAGCGATTGCGCCACCGACTGCGGCCCCTATCCGCCCGTCGACGGCTGTGCCGCCGGGGCCTGCGCGCCATGCCCGACGTATTGCGACGACGACCTCGGCTGCGATCCCTTGGGCTACTGCGACGGCGTGGCCTGCCGCCCCGATTGGGCACTCGGGGCCGCCTGCCTGCGCGACGCGATGTGCGCGAGCGACACCTGCCGCGCCGCCCCCGGCGGCGGCGCCGATTGCGTGCCGGCCGGCGCCGACTGTGCCGACGGGGCGGGCGGGGGGCTCCTCATTGGCGAGCGCACCTGTCTCGCCGGCGACAGCTACCTCTGCACGGCCCCCGGCACGTTCACCGCGGAGTCGTGTGCGGCGTTGCTCGGCGACTGCCATGTGCCGGGCTGCGACGAAACGAGCGGGTCCTGTGCCGGGCCGCCCGTGGCCGATGGGACGCTCTGCGCCGCCGGCCAGGGCGCCTGCGCGGCCGGCGCGTGTGAGCCCCTGCCGTACGCCCCGCCGGCCGACCTCGCCTGGACGCCGGTCGGCGCGGGCCCGCGCCCCGGGGTCCCGGCCGACTGCGGTACCGCACAACTTCCCTGCAATGCCGGGGCCTTCGATTTCCCCTGGCCACCCGACACGGGCCAGACGGCCTGCTCCGACGCGTCCGGCCCCGTGGCCGACGGTTGTCCCGGCACAGCCGGCACGCCCGAGTGCGCCGACGTGGCGTTCTGCGGCCAGGACGGCCAGTACGGCTACGACGTCACGGCCCCCGACTGGGCCGACGGGCGCTTCGAACTCGTCGAAGACCCGTTTGGCGACGCCGCGCGCTACGTGGCCGACCATTGGACCGGGCTCGCCTGGGCCGAGCGCGCCTGTCCCGAACCGGGCGGGCCTTGTGTCGACGCGTTTGGCGAACACTGCCGGGCCGACGGCGACGGTTCCGACTGGGCCGGCGCACTCGCCTACTGCGCCTGCCTCGCGACGACCGGCTACGCGGGCCGCAGCGACTGGCGTCTGCCCTCCCTCTACGAGCTCGCGGCGGTGGGCCACTACGGACAGAGCGAGCCGGCCACGGCGTTGCCCGGGATGCCGGCCTCCGGCGCCCTCTGGACGGCCACGACGCTCGTGTCCGACCCGCGCGCGGCCTGGCGCGTGAGTTTTGACTACGGGTTCGTTGCCCCGGCCGACAAGGCGGTCGCCTCCGCGGCGCACTGCGTGGCGACGCTCGACGCGTGGCCTGCCCCGGCCGCCCGCTACTACCTCGCCGAGCCCGGCGACGCCGAACGCCTGCTGTTCGACACCCGCACGGGGTTGCTCTGGCAGGAAGCCATCGCCGCCGACCTCACCTGGCAGGCCGCGCTTGCCGCCTGCGAGAGCTCGATGGTCGGTGGCCGGCTCGACTGGCGACTGCCGAACGTCTTCGAACTCTGGAGCCTCGTCGACGACACGCGTGTCGATCCGGCGCTCGACCCGCAGGTGTTCCCGGGTGTTCCGGCCGACCCCGCCTGGTTCTGGTCGGCCTCGTCGTTTGCGGCCGACCCGACGCTGGCCTGGGGGGTCAACTTCGCCTCCGGCCACGTCAACCTCGCGACGAAGACCACCCCGCATCTGCTGCGCTGTGTGGCGCTCGGGCCGTAGGCCGGCATCGCCGCTGTCGGCGGTGGTCGCGCCCCTTCAGTGCGTGGTCGGCACGCAGGTCGAGACCCCCGCGCCCACGATGTTGTGGCCCGTGTCGCTCAGCACGAGTTCGAGGGTGCCGCCCGGACGATAGCGGTAGACGGCCGTCGAGTTGCCCATGCCGTTCTCGCGGTAGAAGAGGTAGAAGTCGCCGCCCCAGTAGGCGAATGCGAAGGTGTCGAGGTCGGCCGGCAGCGGCGGCAGGTCGTACGTGACGAGTGCGGCCGCCGTGCTTCGGTCGAGCTGCCGGATCTGGGGCGGGTTTTCGAGCGGGAAGAAGCCCCACAACTCGCCGTTCGCGTTGCCCGACAGTTCGCACTGGCTCGGCAGGGGGCCCACGACGGCGACGTTCCAGGTGGCGAGGTCGATGCGCGCCAGCGTGTCTTCGTTGGCCACGTACAGGATGTCGCCGCCCGCGAGGTCGTCGGTGACGAACCCCATGCCGAATCGCCCGAAACCGCTCGCAAACGGCGTCCATCCGGTCGCGCTGCACGTGGCGTCGTCGATGTTGAGCCCGAAGAGCTCGGCGCTGCTGTAGTTGACGTAGGCGACGCCGCCGCGCGAGACGGCCATGGAACCGGGCGTCGTGTCGAGGAATTCGCCGCAATCGACTTCGCCGACGGCGTCGAAGATGGCGGTGCGTGGGTCGAAGCGGAACAGCGTCTTGGCCTTGTCGATGACGTACAGGACCTTGAGTTTCTCGTGACAGACAAACGGCGTGCCGCCGTCGGCCGCCGCGTCGGCGGCGTCGGGCCCGGCCGGCGCGTCGGGGGGCCCGGCCGTGTCGGGAACCGCGTCTGCAAGGCCGTCGGGCCCGCGCGGGGCGTCGCTCCCGGGGCTGGCGTCGGGGGGCGCGGCCGTGTCCGGGCCGGGGCCGGCGTCGGGGCGGGCCGGCGTGTCGCCCGTGGCGTCGGCACGCGCCGGGGTGTCGCTCGGCGCGCCGTCGGGGCTGCCGGGCGCATCGGCGCCGCCGGCGGTGTCGAGGTCGGGCCACACAAACCGGGGCGTGTCGCTGGGGGTGTCGCCCACCCCGCCGTCACCGTTGCCGCCGCTCGAAGCGCCGCATGCGCCAAGGGCGAGCGCGAATCCCAGCACCAGTGCGCGCAGAACGTCTCGGCCGTGCGTCATCGGGCCCTCCACCGCTTGGGGGCGGCCGCGCCGCGCGGGCCCGGCCGTGGCGCCAGTGTCCGCGGCCGGGCCAGCGCGGTCAAGCGTCGCTCAGGCAGGGCCTGTGCTGGGGCGGGCGGCGGGGGCGGACGCCCCGCGTCCCGCCTCACCCTCACCGCAACGCCCAGAGCCGCACCACCTCGGAGATCTGCTGGATGTCGGGGCGCAACCGGCCCGCCTCGATGAGCACCGGGCGGGCCGCCATGCGGGCGGCGAGTGTCAGGTCGTGGGTGGCAACGAGCAGCGCCGAGGGCCGCGTGCGCAAGAGCGCCGCGAGCCGCTCGGCGGCGGGCGGGTCGAGGCCGGCAGTGGGCTCGTCGAGCAGCAGCAGGGGCGGGGCCCCGACGAGCGCCCCGGCGAGCGCCACGCGCAGCCGCTCGCCGTAGGACAGGGCGTGGGGTGCCTCTGCCGCGAGCGCCCCGATGCCGAGCGCTTCGAGGGCCAGCCGTGCTTCGTGGCGCGCTTCGTCGGGGCTCGCGCCGCGCGCCGCGGCCCCAAAGGCCACGTCGTCGAGCACGTTCGGCAGCAGCAGCTGCTCGTCGGCCGGGCAGCCGAGCCAGCCGATCTCGCGGCGCACGATGGCAAGCGTCTGGCGGTCGAGCGGCAGGCCCCCGACCGCGATGGCGCCCGAACACGGCACGAGCCCCAAGATGGCGCGGAGAAGGGTCGTCTTGCCCGCCCCGTTGAGCCCGACCAGCGCCACGCGTTCGCCGGGGGCGAGCGTCAGCGACACGTCGGCGAGCGCCGGTGTCGCACGACCCGGGTAGTGCACGCTCACCCCGTCCACGACGAGCGCCGGGGCAGCGTACTCGACGTCGGCCGCGGCCGCGGGGGGCAAGGGCGCAAAGGGGCCGGCGGGCTGCGCCGGTTCGGCGGCAGCGGGGGCAAAAGGCGGCGGGGTTGTCATCCGAGCCATCCTGCGCCGAGGAGCAGACTCCCGGCGAGCAGTCCGAGGCCGAGACCGAGCGCCAGCGCATCGCCGCGGGCAAGCGGAGCAGCCCGCCCCCGCGGTACGGCGCCGCCGAAGTTGCGGGCGGCGGCCGCCCCGGCCGCCCGGCGCGCGCGGAGGGCCAACG
>CAYRCM010000306.1:0-4597 GCA_964422715.1 uncultured Myxococcales bacterium
CGGCCAGGTACACGACGTCGCCCGGCTCGCCGACCGCGCGGCCGATGGCCTGGGTGTCGACGGCGGTAACGCGGGCATAGCCGGCCTCGCCGAGGTTCGCGAGCAGCGTGGCGTTCGGGCCCGGCGACCAGACGGCGAGCACGCCACCCGGCGCGAGCGCCCGGGCCGTGTGGCGCAGCCCCGCGGGGGTGTAGAGCCGCGCGTTGCCGGGGGCCGCGAGCCAGCCCGGGCCGTTGTCGACGTCGAGCAGCGCCAGGTCGAAGGTGGCGGGCGCGGCGGCGAGCACGTCGTAGAGGTCGGCCGCGACGACGCGCACCCGCGGGTCGTCGAGCGCGTGGCCGTTGAAGGGGCCGAAGTACAGGCGGTTCCAGGCGACGACGCGGCTGCCGATCTCGGCCACGGTCACCGCGCGGACCCCGGGCAGATCGAGGGCGGCGCGCAGCGTGTGGCCGGCGCCGAGCCCGCCCACGAGCACGCGACGCGCGCGTCTCGGCGGCGTGAGGTGCTCGAAGGCGAGCCGGGCCATGGCGGCCTCGCTGTGGGCACCGTGGGCGGCCATCAGGAACTGGTCGCCGATGCGAATCTCGTAGCCTTCGGTGCCGTCCGGCGTGCGGTAGCGCCAGAGGGTCAAGGTGCCGAGCGGCGTGTCCTCGGCATCGAGCGGTTCGTAGTGCAACTGCAAGGCGGCCTCCGGGGATGGGGGATGCGACGGGCGCCGGACGCGGCTCGGGCTTCGCTCACGCCGGGCGCTGTGCGAGACTGTAGCCCGCCGGGAGGGTGCCTGTCATGATCGCTTTGGTCTGCGAAGCGCGCCACGAGACGGTCGTCAAGCACAGCCGTTTCATCGTCTGCGCCGGGCGCGTCGACGATCCCGCCGCGGCCGAAGCGTTCCTCGCCGCGCGCCGCGACCCGCAGGCCACGCACAACTGCTGGGCCTGGCGCATCGGGGCCGCCTACCGGTCGAGCGACGACGGCGAACCCGGCGGTACGGCCGGCCGGCCCATCCTGGCCGCCATCGACGGCCAGGGGCTCGACCACGTGGCCGTGCTCGTCACGCGGCACTTCGGCGGCATCAAGTTGGGCGCGGGCGGGCTCGTGCGCGCGTACGGCGGGGCGGCCGCCGAGTGCCTGCGGCAGGCCGACAAGGTCGAGGTACGGCCGCGCGTGACGTTGCAGCTCACGGTGCCCTTCGGGCTCACGGGCCCGGTCTACACGCTCGTTCTGGCGCACGGCGCCGAGCGGCGCGCCGAGACGTACGGCGCAGACGGGCTCACTATCGAGCTGCGCCTCGACGCGGCGGCCGTGCCGGCCTTTGCGGCGGCGCTCGGCGATGCCACGCGGGGGCGGGTGGCGCTTGTCGAGCAGCCCGACCCGGCGGCGGGGCGCTGACGCGGCGCGCGGGGGCCGTGCACCGGCGGCGCACCGGCTGGCGCCGCCCCCCCCGACTGCGGTATGGTGGCGGGCCTTGGTCGCCGGGCCCCGCGGCGGGGCGGGCACACGCTTTGAAGGGCGACCCCGAGGAGATGGACGAGAATGTTGCGCTCGATGGATGCACGCAAACACATGGCGGCCCTGGCTCTGCCCGGGGTCCTTCTGGTGCTCGTCGCCGGGCTCGTCTGGGGCTGCGGCGGCGCTTCCGGGCTGCGGCCCGGCGACGATGATGCGGACGACGGCAGCGCGGGCGAGATTGCCAGCGACACCGGCAGCGACAACGGTGGCCCGACCGACTTCGGCGGCCCCGGCGGCGACGTCGGGCTCGGCGACTGGCTCGGCGACGGCAGCGCGCCGCAGCCCGGCTCGTTCGGCTGGCCGTGCACCGACAATGCCGAGTGCGACTCGGGCTGGTGCGTCGAAGGCCCCGACGGGCCCGTGTGCACGCGCACGTGCATCGAAGACTGCCCGACCGGGTACTCGTGCCGGGCGCTCCAGCAGACGTATCCCGACGTCACTTTCGTCTGCGTGCCCGATTTCCTGAAGTATTGCGCGGCCTGCGCCAGCAACCGGCAGTGCCTCGGCGGCGGCCAGTGCATCGAAATCGACGGCCAGCCGAGCTGCACGGGCCCCTGCGACGCCGAGCATCCGTGCCCCACGGGCTTCGACTGCGCGTCGGTCACGGTGCCGGGCGCCGAAACCCCGAGCGACCTCTGCATGCCGGTCACGGGCAGCTGCGATTGCTCGTCGAAGACGGCCGGCGAGATGCGCGCCTGCTCCAAGGCGAACGCCATCGGCACGTGCTACGGCTTCGAGACCTGCGACGGCCAGACGGGCTGGGGGGACTGCGACGCGCGCGAGCCGGCCGGCGAAACGTGCAACGGCATCGACGACGACTGCAACGGCCGCATCGACGAAGACCTGCCGGCCGCCGAGCCCTGCGAAAACACGGTGGCCGGGGTTGGCACCTGCCAGGGCACGGCCACGTGCGCCGGGCCGCTCGGCTGGCTGTGCAGCGCCCCCGAGCCGGCCGACGAGACCTGCGACTACGCCGACAACGACTGCGACGGAGACACCGACGAAGACTTCCTCGACGCCGGTCGCTACACCGACCTGCACCACTGCGGCCGCTGCGGCGAAGAATGCGTGGGCCGCTTCCCGCACGCGACGCCGGCCTGCGGCATCCAGTACGACCCGCCGCGCTGCGTCGTCTCGGCCTGCGACCCGGGATACGCGAAACTCAACGATTTCCAGTGCATTCCCGGCAATGCGGGGCTGTGCGAGGCGTGCGTCGAAGACAGCAACTGCCTGTTTGCCGGCGCGCGCTGCCTGACCCTGAGCGACGGCAACTACTGCGGCAAGCGCTGCACGATCGGCAACGACTGCCCCACGGGCTACCAGTGCCAGCCCCACACGGGTCCAGGCGCCGAGCCCGGCGAGCGCCAGTGCGTGCCCCAGAGCCAGTCGTGCGCCTGCACGCCCGAGACGCAAGACCTCGCGAAGAGCTGCACGGTCATCTGGGCCGACCCCGACGACCCCGACGCGCCCACGGCTACGTGCGCCGGCTTCTCGCGCTGCCTCGCCGCGGGCTGGGGCCCCTGCGAGGTTTCGGCCGAAGAATGCGACGGGCTCGACAACAACTGCGACGGGCGCGTCGACGAAGGCTTCCGCAACAGCGTCACGGGCAAGTACGACACCGATGCGAACTGCGGCCAGTGTGGCAACAACTGCACGTTCCTCGCGTTCGAACACGGCAGCGGGGCGTGCGACGCCGCGTTGCCGGTGCCCATCTGCGCCATGCGTTGCAGCGCCGGCTACCACGACGTCAACGGCAACCCGGTCGACGGCTGCGAGTGCGCCTACCAGAGCAGCACCGACTACCCCGGCGGCGGCGACGACAACTGCGACGGCGTCGACGGCGAGGTCGACAATGCCATCTTCGTCGCCAAGTACGGCGACGACGCGAGTCCCGGCACCATCGAGGCGCCGAAGCGCACGTTGCAGGCGGCCATCGACGCGGCCGCCGTGCAGGGACTGCGCGACGTGTACGTGTCGACGGGCGTCTACACGGGCTCCATCCGGCTCTTCGGGCGCAGCCATCTCTTCGGTGGCTACAGCGCCGACTTCCACGAACGCGACGCCGTGCGCTACGAGACGGCCATCATGGGCACGACGCCCACGACCGAGTTGCCGGGCGCCATCAACGTGTTCAACGTGCAGGGCGGCGGCGGCCCGAACGGCGCCACCCTCGACGGCTTCACGGTCTACGGCGCCAACAACCGCGAGCCCGGCGGGTCGAGCTACGCGGTGTACGTGTCCAACAGCGACGGTGCTCTCACGGTGTCCGACAACCTCATCATTGCCGGCCAGGGCGGCAACGGCAGCCGTGGCGCGTCGGGTGTCGACGGCACGGCGGGCACGGCCGGCCAGCCGGGCGAAGGGGCCTACGACATCCATGCCGCCACGTGCACGAATGCCACCCACGCCAGCGCCGGCGGGGCGGGCGGCCAGCACACGTGCGGTGCCGTCAGCGTCAGCGGCGGCCAGGGCGGGCGGGCCACGTGCCCCGACTTCGATGAAGACGGCACGCAGCCGCGCTCCGCGCCCTACCTGCAAACCTTCAACAACGGCGAACCCGGCCAGGACGGGCAGGGGCCGGCCGGCGGCGACGGCGGTGAGCCCGGCTACGACGCGCTGTTCTGGAGTGCCGGCTCGGGCTGCGGCGTGTGCAACGTGCCGCGCGACACCGAGGCCGGGGTGTTTCTGCCCATGAACGGGTTCTTCGGCGAAAACGGCGGCACCGGCACCACCGGCACGGCGGGCGTGGGCTGCACGCAGGCCACGGGCTCGGTCTCGGGCGGCCTCTGGCGCGGGGCCGGCGGCGGCACGGGCGGCAACGGCGGTCCGGGGAGCGGCGGCGGCGGCGGCGGGGCCGGCGGCGGCGTCGAGAACTGGGACTGCGATTCGCAGGGCGAGAGCGACATCGGGGGCTCGGGCGGTGGCGGCGGCTCGGGCGGTTGCGGCGGCACGGGCGGCGGCGGCGGCACGGGCGGCGGCGGCTCGTTTGGCCTGTTCCTCTCCTGGTCGAGCGCGCCCGCGAGCCTGCCCGTCGTCGTCGACAACACGGTGCACACCGGCCTCGGCGGCCTCGGCGGCGACGGTGCGC
>CAYRCM010000307.1:0-4585 GCA_964422715.1 uncultured Myxococcales bacterium
GTGCTGGCGGCCGTGCTGGGCCTTGGCGTGTGCCCGCGCGAACTGCCGCCCGGTGACTGTTGCGAGGCGCATGCGCATTGCGCGAGCGGGACCTGCCGCGCCGGTCGCTGCTGTGCCCTGACCGGCGACTGTTGCGGCGTCGCCGCCGATTGCCCAGACCATTACGCCGGACCCGCGACTTGCGAGCAGGCCACCACCTGCCAGGGCACCCGCCCGGTGCCGGTGTGCCGCAACGGCCATTGCGGGAGCGAGTCCGTCCCGGACGACTCGGGCTGTGGTCCCGCTGTGGCGGCCAACCCGTGTGGGCTCTTCCCGAGCGCCTTCTGTTCCGGCGCCGAGCAGCAGGAGGCTCCCGACTGCAACACCCACTGCGCCACGGCCGCCGATTGCGACCTGGGCGTGGCGTGCGTCGACGGGGTGTGCCGGGGCCAGTGTGCGCGCCGAGTGGACGCCCGGTGCGGCGCCCCTATGCCCGACGGACTGAGTTGGGAGACGGCTTTCGCGAGCCTTCATGATGGCCTGGCCGCTGCCGCGGAGGCCGTCGCGGCCGGCGCCCCCAACTGCGAGGTCTGGGTGGCGGCCAATACCTACACCCCCGGCCCCGAGCGACGCGACTCCTTTCGGCTGCAGCCCTTCGTCCGCGTCTACGGCGGATTCGCCGGCGACGAGACCGAGCGCGACCAGCGCGACTTCCTGGCCAACGACACGGTCCTCGACGGCCAGGACGTGAATTGGCACGTCGTCACGGGCGCCGACGACGCCATTCTCGATGGCTTCACAGTCACGCGCGGCAACGCCTCCGGCACCGAAGCCCCCGACGGTTCCGGCGGTGGCCTGCTCAACGACCACGCCTCGCCCACGGTGGCCCATTGCCTGTTCACCGCCAATCGCGCGACCGACGCCGGAGCCGCCATCGCCAGTTTCGCTGGCTCTCCGCACGTCGTCGATTGCACGTTCAGCGCGAACCGCGCGTGGCAGGGGGCCGCGATGTACATGGCCGCGGCCAGCAGCCCGACTGTCGAGTTCTGCTCATTCGCCGCCAACTCGGCACAAGTGGGCGGAGCGGTTTCGGGTGTCGACCCGGTGGCGGCCCCGGCCATCTTTCGTTTCTGTCAGTTCCACCAGAACCGCGCCGAAATCTGGGGCGGTGCTCTGGCCGTCAGCGACGAGTACGCGGCGGACCTGGATTGGTGCAGCTTCGAAGGCAACCGCTCGGCCCGGGGGGGCGGTGCGATCTACAGCCATCTTGCCGCAGAGTTGGACATCGACTTCGGCGTCTTCCTGTGGAACCGGGCCGAGACCCACGGCGGCGCCATCCTGAGCGGCGAATACTCCGTGCAGGTCGTGCGGCACAGCGTGTTCGATGGCAACGTCGCGAGAAACGGCTGGGGCGGTGCGCATTGGTACTCTGGGCACACGGCCACGCTCATCGGTTGCACCTATCTCCGTAACTGGGCATGGCGAGGCGGTGGGATGAGTGCGTCCGGACGGGAGGTTCTTCTCTCGGGGTGCACGTTCGACGGCAACACCTCGCTCTACGAGGGCGGCGGTGCCAGGCTTGACGCGGGCCGAGCCCAGCTCAGCCGGGTGCTATTCCGCAACAACCACTCGGCCGACGGGGCTGGCCTGTTCCTCGAAGATGGTGACTTTTCGCTGACCTCGGCCGTTTTTGCGTACAACACCGCCGGCCGCGGCGGCGGGATCCTCGCCAACAGGGTGGCCACGGCCGGGCTCACGAACCTCACGTTCGTTGGCAATACCGCCGTCAACGGTCCGGCCCTTTTCTTTGGCGCGGAGCGCACCGGCGCCGAACGCACCGCCAACGCGCGCAACTGCATCATTTGGGGCAATGGGGACACGCCCATCGTAGCGCCGGCCGGCACTGTGCAATTCGAAGCCTCCGACATCGAGGGCGGCTTCGAAGGCCCAGGCAACTTCGACGCCGACCCGCTGTTCGTCGACCCCGAAAACGGCGACCTGCATCTCCAGCCCGGCTCGCCCTGCATCGACCGCGGCGACGGCGACGCCGCCTGCGAATTCGATCTCGACGGCAACCCGCGCTTCGACGACCCCGCGACACCGAACGAGGGGGTGGGCGACCCGCCGTACGTGGACGTCGGCGCCTACGAGTATCGGGCGCCGGGCCCCTCGGTGTCGGCCGTTGCCCGCGCGGCACCGGCTCGGCCCGCCGCGCCGCCGTCGCAGTGGGCGACCCGGCCCGCTTCCGGTCGCACCTGCCCCTGCTACGGCACCGGCGATGCCGACCAGGACGGCACACTCACGGCCGCCGACGCGCAACGCGCCTTCGCCATGGCTCTCGGCGTCACGGTGCCGACGCCGGCCGAGCGCTGTGCCGCCGACTGCAACGGCGACGGCACGGTCAGCGCGCGCGATGCCCAGTACGTCCTCGCGGCCATGCTCGAACTCGGCGTCTGCCCGCGCGAACTGCCGTTCGGGGCCTGCTGTGAAGCGCACGCTCATTGCGCCGCCGGCGAATGCGTCGAGGGTACCTGCACGGCGGTGTCGGGTCCGCCTTGCGTGAGTGCTGCGGACTGCCCCGCGTACTATGGCGGCCCGCCCTTCTGCCAGGATGCCGCCACCTGCCAGGGCAGCCGCGTCGTGGCGGTGTGCCTCGCCGGCGCGTGCGCGTCCGACACGATTGCCGACGACTCCGGCTGCGGGCCGGAGGTCGAGGCCGACCCGTGTGGGCCCTTCGCAAGCGCCTTCTGCTCGGGGGCGGTCGAACAGGGCACGCCCGAATGCCCGCGCCCCTGCGCGAGCGACGCCGACTGCGACCCTGTACTGCATTGTATTGCCGGCGACTGTGTCAACGACTGCAAGCGCCTGGTCGATCGTGACGCCACGGCCCCTTCGCCCGACGGACTGAGTTGGGAGACGGCTTTCGCGAGCCTTCACGATGGCCTCGCTGCCGCCGCGGAGGCCGTCGCGGCCGGCGCCCCCAACTGCGAGGTCTGGGTGGCGGCCAGTACCTACACCCCCGGACCCGAACTACGCGACACCTTTCGGCTGCAGCCCTTGGTGCACGTCTACGGCGGATTCGCCGGCCACGAGACCGAGCGCGATCGACGGGATGCCGCGGCCAACGAGACGGTCCTCGACGGCCAAGACGTCAACTACCACGTCGTCACGGGCGCCGACGACGCCATCCTCGACGGCTTCACGGTGACCCGTGGCAACGCCGACGGTCCGACGCCCGCGACGAGACAGGGAGGTGGCCTGTGGAACGAGAATGCCTCCCCCACGGTGGCCAACTGTCGGTTCACTGCCAACCGCGCCGACTGGCGCGGCGGCGCCATCGCGAACAGCGCAGCTTCGCCCCTCGTGTCGCACTGCACCTTCACGGGCAACGGCGCGGAGTCCGGGGCGGCCATGTTCAGCGGGTCGGGCAGCGCGCCGGCGGTCGTGGGCGCCACATTCGAGGGGAACCTTGCCGGGTGGGGTGGCGCCGTGGCCGGTGCAGACGCCGCGCCAACGGCTTCCACGTTCCGGTTTTGCGAATTCCGCGACAACTGGGCAACCGATGACGGTGGTGCCGTGCGGGCCAAGGATGACTTCTCCGCCGTGTTCGAATGGTGCGTGTTTGAAGCGAATCACGCGGCGGAGCGGGGCGGTGCCGTCGACGGCAGCTACGCTTCCCACTTGACCTTCGATTCCTGCGTGTTTGCCGACAACGGGTCCACCATGGGGGGCGGTGCCTCGTTGCTGGGGGGCGTCCCGACCGTGCGTCGCAGCGTATTCGTCGGCAACGTGACGACCAGCTCCGGCGGCGGCCTGTACGTGAGTGCCGCTCAATCCTCCGTGGCGGGCTGCACATTCGCCGACAACCGCGCCGCGAGCGGTGGCGGCCTCAGTGGAGGCGGCGGCCGATTGGATGTGACAAGCAGCACATTCCTGCGCAACGAGGCGGCCGACCTCGGCGGTGGCATAAGAGCCGGCCTCTACCTGATGGCGACGATCGCCAACACGGTTTTTCGGGACAACCGTGCCAGCCGCGGCGGCGGGCTCCACGCCACAGACCCATCCCAGTTCATCCTGACGTCGAGTGCGTTCCTCAACAATTCCGCAACGACCGGCGGCGGCCTCTACGTTCTCTGGCTCTCGGGCTATCCCGTGCGCGTGACGAACTGCACCTTCACGCGGAACGTTGCGGAACTCGGGGGCGGTGGCGCGCATTTCGAGGCGGACAGCCGTCCGGACAGCCGCGTCGCCAACGCCCGGAACTGCATTTTCTGGGACAACGCCGGTGGCCAAGTCGAAGCGCCACCGTCCGTGTTGCAGATCGTGTACTCCGACGTCCAGGGCGGCTACGAGGGCGCCGGCAACTACGACGCCGACCCGCGGTTTGTCGATTCGGGCGCGGGCGACCTGCGGCTTTCCCCCGGCTCGCCCTGTATCGATCGGGCCAACGCGGGCGGCGCGCCCACCATCGACGCCGACGGCAACCCGCGCTGCGATGACCCCGACACCCCGAACCGGGGCATCGGCGACCCGCCCTACGTCGACGTCGGGGCCTACGAGTACCAGGCGCCGGAGTGCTCCGAACCGCCCCGCGGCGTGCGCTAGG
>CAYRCM010000308.1:0-1653 GCA_964422715.1 uncultured Myxococcales bacterium
GTGGCGACGAGGGCCGGGGCGGTGGCGGCGCCACCCGGCCCTGCACCGCAAAGCAGCACGAGGCCCGCGAGCGCCGCGGCAAGCGCCACGGGCCGGGCCGGGAGGGCCGGGCGCGGCGTCACGGGCGGGCCTCGTCGGGCGTGAGGCCGTAGCGGTGCAGCCAGCGGTAGATCTGCCGCCGGTCCTTCTGGAAATGGCGCGCGAGCGCGGCGACGCTGCCGCGGTAGCTCGCGAGCAGCCGGCGCAGTTCGGCGGCATCGGGGACGTTGGGCTCGGCCGGCAGCCCCGCGGCCGTGGCCGGCAGACCGCCGTTTTGGGCCCCGCCGGTGCCGGCATCGGCCCGGGGGGGTGGATAGCGATAGGCCTCGGGCAGGTCGGCGTCGCAAAGCGTCGTGGCCGTCGGGTGTTCGAGCATGACGAGGCGCACGACCTTTTCGAGTTCGCGCACGTTGAACGGCCAGGGCTGCAGGATGAGCGCCTCGGCCGCGTCGGGCGTGAGCGTCAACTGCCGCGTGCCGCCGCCGTGCAACCCGACGAAGTGCGCGACGAGCGGCAGGATGTCCTGGCGCCGGGCGCGCAGCGGCGGCAGCGTGAGGCGGAGCTGGTCGAGGCGCGCGAAGAGATCGGCGCGGAAGCGGCCGGCGATGACGGCCGCTTCGAGGTCGACGTTCGTGGCCGCAACGATGCGCACGTCGACCTGCACGGGCTGCACGGAACCAACGGGCCGCACTTCGCCTTCTTCGAGGACCCGCAGGAGCCGCGTCTGCAAGTCGAGCGGCACTTCGCCGACTTCGTCGAGGAACAGCGTGCCGCCGGTGGCCGCCCGGAAGAGCCCCGTGGCGGCGCCGGTGGCGCCCGTGAACGCCCCGCGGGCGTGCCCGAACAGTTCGCTCTCGATGAGGGTGGGCGCGATGGCGCCGCAATCGGCCGTCACAAACGGCCCGGTGCGCCCACTGAGCGCGTGGACCTCGCGCGCCACGACCTCTTTGCCGGTGCCCGTCTCGCCGAGGATGAGCACGCTCAGCTCGCTCGGGGCCACCCGTGCGATGCGCTGCGCGATGCGCCGCATGGCCGGGCTCGGGCCGACGAAACGGATGGGCAGGGCCGCCGGGTCGACGGCGTCGGCCGCCTGCAACGGCGCGGGCACGTCGAAGTCGGGGTCGAGCGCGTCGATGAGCAGCAGCGTGTTGCCGACCCGCACGACGTCGCCGGCGTCGAGCGATGCCGCGTGCACGGCATGGCCGTTGACGTAGGTGCCGTTCGTGCTGCCGAGGTCTTGGAGACCGACGCAGCCGCCGACGCCAACGCCGAACTCGGCGTGCACCCGCGAGAGATTGCCGTCGTCGAGGGTGACGTGCGGGGGGTTGAGCATGCGCCCGAGCCGCACGGGCTGCCCGACGAGCGGGATGACGCGCCCCACCGCCGCTCGGTCGGGGCCATACACGACGCGCAGCGCGCGCGCCGCGCCCTCTTTGTGGAAATTGCGTTGTTGGACCTGCGTTGTTTTCTGTCGGCGTCCCGGCAAGACGCATCCCCAAGCGACGAGTACCGGCTCGTGGCTGAACAAAGTCAGCCCGCATTCTGGCACACGGACAGGGCGCGTGTCACGCGGCAGCCCAATGGCGCCTGGCCGCGGAGAGAAGGAGGGGGGCA
>CAYRCM010000308.1:1753-4572 GCA_964422715.1 uncultured Myxococcales bacterium
CGCGTGTCACGCGGCAGCCCAATGGCGCCTGGCCGCGGAGAGAAGGAGGGGGGCACGCGCGGGCCGAGGGGGTTGGGACGGCCCGCGCGTGCCCGGGGGGCAGAGGACGAACCTGGCGCTACAGAGCGGCCTTCTCGACGATGACGAAGTCGACGCGCCGGTTTTTCGCCCGGTTGTCGTCGGAATCGTTGGGCACGAGCGGGCGGGTCTCGCCGAAGCCCTGGTGTTCGAGCCGCTTCCGGTCGATGCCCTGCTTCACGAGGTGGTCGTAGACCGCCTTCGCGCGCGCCCTCGAGAGCCGCAGGTTGTTCGCGTCGCGGCCGATGTCGTCGGTGTGGCCCTCGACGCGGATGCGCTTCCATTCCTTGTGTTCGCCGATGAGCTGAGCCATCTCCTGGAGCACCGGGAACGACTTCTCGAGGATGATGGCCTTGCCGAACTTGAAGAAGATCGGCTCCAGCGTGACGATCTTGTCCTCGACGATGCACACCTTGCCCGCTTCGGGACAGCCGTCGTCGTCCTGGCAGCCGTTGACGTTCTCGGGCTCGGTCGGGCACTGGTCGGCCGCGTCGAGGATGCCGTCCTGGTCGTTGTCCGGGTCGGGACAGCCGTCGTCGTCCTGGAAGCCGTCCTTGTCCTCGGCGTCGAGCGGACAGCCGTCGTTGACGTCGCGCACCCCGTCCTGGTCGTTGTCGGGGTCGGGGCAGCCCTCGCCGTCTTCGAAGCCGTCCTTGTCCTCCGCGTCGTCGCGGCATTGGTCGGCGGCATCGAGGATGCCGTCCTGGTCGTTGTCCGGGTCGGGACAGCCGTTCGCGTCCTCGAAGCCGTCCCGGTCCTCCGGCTCGTCCGGGCAGGCGTCGTCCCGGTCGAAGATGCCGTCGCCGTCGCGGTCGGGCTCGACGATGGGGCTGTAGCCGAGGCCGGCGAAGACGCGCCAGTCGGGGCTGCCGTAGCCCGCGAGCACGCCCGCCCCGGCGCCGACGTTGAGCGTGAGCCCGCGGGTCGGGAAGAACTTGAAGCCGCCGTCGACCTCGAGCCGCCGTTCCTTGCGCTCGAACAGGCTGTTCGCGCCGGCCGCACCGTTGGCCTCGACGACGATCTCCATCACCTTCGTGCCCGGCATGACGCCGAGGGCGCCGCCGAACAGCAGTTCGTCGTCGACTTGCAGGTCGCGCACCTCGGACTCGAACGCGAACTTGTAGCCGGCGTCGATGGCCATGCGGAAGTACGGGTAGCGCAGTTCGAGCATGATTTCGGGCGAGAACGACACGTTTTCGCCGCCCATGTAGCGGTCGAAGTGCTTGCCGACGGGGATGTTCAGGGTGCCGGCGAGCGCCAGCCCGAAGCCGTGTCCGTCGTGGTCGACGATGCGAAACCGCGGGCTGAAGCGCAGGTCGCCCATCCCGAAGGTCTCCGGCCCGGTCCCGGAGGAGATGCCGTCGCCCCGCATCCAGACGTGCACCGGAACGGCGAGGGCGAACTCCATGAAATCGAGCACCCCGAAGGCCACGAGCACGTCGCCCGTGAGCTGGTCGCTCACGACGTGGCGCACGACGTCGCCGTCGGACTCGCGCAGCACGAGGGGGTTCTGCGCGTAGTTGAACAGCACGCCCACGCCCCAGTTGAGGTGCCCGATCGTCTCGCTGCCCTTGACCGTGAAGTAGTCGCGCGCGTGCGGCGAGGGCGCAAACGTCTGCACGTTGACCGCCTGGGCCCGGGCGAGCCCGGGAAGCACCGCGAGCGCCGCAAACAGGGCCATCAGCGTCCGTTTCCTCATGGTCGTCAACTCCTCGGGGCCGCAGCACCCCGGAATGCGGATGGTTCGTACGCCATCGTTCGGGGCCCGGACACGAAAAGGCGCGCGCCGGGCCGTTGCCGATCAGTCGACGCGGCGCGCCGGCGCAAAGCGCCGCCGCAGGCCGAACGCGAGGCCGAGCCCGAGCAGGGTGAGTACTGCCGGCCAGAGGCCCCGTGGCCCGCCGCCGCCGGCCGCGCACGTGTCGGGACCGCCCTCCGTGCGGAGCCCATCGCTCATGCAGAAGCCACCCTGCTTGTCCGCGGCGAGGTCGCACACCTCATACGCGCCCGGGCAGGCCCGCTCGGCATCGCACGGGAACGTCTCGCAGGTGCCCGCGTTGCAGTACGTGGTCGCGCTGCAATCGGCGTCGCTCGCGCAGTCCGGGGTGAGGCAGGTGTGGTGCGTCGGGTCGCACGTGCCGCCCGGGCAGTCGGCGTCGCTCACGCAGTCCCAGGGGTCGCAGGTGTGCGTGGTCTCGTTGCAGACCCCGTTCGTGCAGTCGGCGTCGGCCACGCATTCGACGCAGGCGCCGGTTGCCGAGTCGCAGTGCAGGCCCGCCGTGCAGTCGGCGTCGCTCGTGCAGGGTGCTGCGGCGCAATCGGCCGTGCCGTCGCCGTCGCCGTCGGCGCAGTCGGTCGTGCAGCTCGCCACGGCGTCGTCACAGTCGGCCGCGGTGCAGGCGGGGCCGCTGCCGTGGCCGTCGCCGTCCCGGTCGACGCAGTCGTCGGCGCAGTCGGCCGTGCCGTCGCCGTCGCCGTCGCTGCAATCGGTCGTGCAGGCCGCCGTGGCATCGTCGCAGTCGGCGCCGAGACAGCTCGAGCCCGTGCCGTAGCCGTCGCCGTCGCCATCGGTGCAGTTTTCGGCGCAGTCGGCCGTGCCGTTCTGGTCGGCGTCGCTGCAATCGGCGGCGCACGACGCGTGCGTGTCGTCGCAGTCGGCGCCGAGGCAGCCGCGCCCGGGCCCGTAGCCGTCGCCGTCCCGGTCGACGCAGTCGTCGGCGCAGTCGGCCGTGCCGTCGTTG
>CAYRCM010000309.1:0-4548 GCA_964422715.1 uncultured Myxococcales bacterium
GAAGTGATGTTGTTTGGAATTGTGGTTGACGGCGGGGCGGTGGGTGGTGCGACCGCTTCGGCGGTCTGCAGGGGCACCGCCGCAGCGGGAGGTGCGGGGACTGCGGCGGCCGGCGCCGGCGCCGCGGGCGGCGTCTCGGGCTCGCCGCGCCCCTTGATGAGGAAGATGGCCAACAGGGCTGCGCCCACGAGCAGCACGGCGACGGCGAGCCCTGCCACGAGCAGCATGGTGCGCCGCTCGGTGGCCGGCAGCGCGGCGCCCGGCGCGAGCGGCGGTGAGGAGGGCGAACGGGCGGCCGGCGTCCAGCGCCCCGACGCGGAGGACGGCGAAGTCGGCCACGGCGACGGGGGGCCCCCGTTGCCCGTGGGGTCGGCGGGAGGCGTCGAGGCGTCGCCGCCAGGGGCAGCGGCCGGGGCCTGGTCGTCGCCGCTGCCCGCCGGCAGCATGGCCGCGAGCCGGCTTTCGACTTCGGCGGCCGTGGCCGGTCGGTCGACCGCCCGCTTTTCGAGGAGTTCGCCGATCAGCGTGCGCAGCGCCTCGGGAATGGGCCGCCCATTCACGACCTCGGGCACCGGCGGGACGGGGTCGTTGATGTGCTTGAGCAGCAACGCCCCGGGCGTGGGGGCGTCGAACGGCACGTGGCCGACGACCATCTCGAACAGGATGACGCCGAGCGCGTAGAGGTCGGCGCGCCGGTCGACCGGCACCGCCTGGGCCTGTTCGGGAGCGATGTACTTGGGCGTGCCGACGATGGCGCCGGAGCGGGCCGAGCCGTCTTGCGGGCTGCCGCTCACGAACGTGGCGATGCCGAAGTCGAGCACCTTGACCCAGTCGTTGATGCGATGGAGCTGCGAGAGAAAGATGTTGTCGGGCTTGAGGTCGCGGTGGACCATGCCCTTCTCGTGGGCTTCGTCGAGCGACTGGCACACCTGGCGGGCGATGCGGATGGCCCGCAGGGGGTCGATGGCCCCGTCGCGGCGCAGCACGCGGCCGAGCGGGGCGCCGCGCAGGTACTCCATCGCGAGGTACAGGTAGCCTTCTTCGGAGGCGCCGAAGTCGGTGACCCGAATGGTGTGCGGGTGATCGAGCTGCGAGCAGGTGCGGGCTTCCTGGTAGAAGCGCTTGACGGCGTCGAGGCTGCTGACGAGTTCGCGCCGCATGACCTTGAGGGCCACACGCTGCTGGATGGCGCGGTGGCGGGCCTCGAAGACCCAACTCATGCCCCCGCGGCCGATGAGGCGCCGTACTTCGTAGCGGTTGTCGAAGACGCGGCCTGTGAAATCGGGCTCGTCGCTCTTTTCGCCGAGCGCCGTCTCGTCGACGAGGGGATAGCCGTCACGCGGGCATTCGCGTTCGGTTCCGCGGTAGTGACAATGGGGGCAAATCTGCATGCCTCGGTGGCACCCCTTCGCTTCAAACGGGCCCCATGCTAGCGGGGCCCCAGCGCTCGGTCAACCGCAGGTTGGCGCCGATTCGCGCAATGCAGCGGCTGCCGGCAGCACGTAGACGACCTCGGCCGGTTCGAGCGCGACGGCCGCGCTCGGAGCCTCGATGGGCGCCCCCGGCCGGCAGACGCGCAGCAGCACGGGCCGGGCCGCCCCGAGCGCGGCCTCGGCGTCGGGGATGAAGGCCGTCTGGCCGTGGTGCCAGTCCTTGTTGACCACGATGAGCATGGCGGCGCGTCCCACCACCTTGCGCAGCACGAGCGTGGGCAGGTCGAGCGAGGTCAGCGCGTCGACGTGGCCTTCGCCGCCGAGGGCCTCGAGGCGGGTCTTGGCGTCGTGGACCTGGCGCAGGAAGTCGCTGAGGTCGTAGCTCGGCGCTTCCCAATCGGCAGGGGCCGTGCGGACGACATCGAGCCCGTTGCGGAAGCCGAATTCGAAGCCCACGGGCGCCATGACGCCGGCCGAGAAGGCGGCCACGAACGCGTAGCGTTGGCGGGCCACCCGGTCGAGTCCGCCGGTCTCGGCGGCGAGCCGCGGGGTGTCGTGCGATTCCGGAAAGCCCACGGACGGGGCGATGGACGCGTAATCGCTGTGCTGGCGCAGGCACCAGGGGGCGTCGTAGTTCCACCACTTTGCGCTGTTGAACAGGTAGTTGAATCCAACACCTCGGAACTGGAGTACTTGTTCGGTTGTGCAGCCGAGGGTCTCGGCCAGAAACAGCACGTCGGGGTGGACAGCCCGAGCCGCGGCGATGAGGTGGCGCCAGAGCTCCGTGGGAACGTGGTAGGCCGCGTCGCAGCGGAAGCCGCGAATGCCGAGGGCCACGAGCTCGCGGACGAGCTCGGCCCAGTACGCCCAGAGCGCCGGGCGGTCGGGCGAGCCGGCGTTGTCGACGTCGGCGAGGTCGCCCCAGACGGTGACGCGCCGGGCGTCGGCCGGGTCGATGGCCGACGGGTGGACGAGCGCCCCCGTCGGGTCGCGCTTGAACCACTGCGGGTGCGACTGGGTGAGCACCGCGTCGATGGCCGTGTGGTTGACGACGAGGTCGAGGATGGGCCGCAGTCCGAGCTGCTGGGCCTGGACGAGCACGGGACGCAGCGCGGCGAGCCCGTCGGTCTGGCCGGACGGCAGAAAGGCCGGGTCGATGCGTCGGTGGTCTTTGACCGCGTACAGGCTGCCGGAGAGGCCCGTCAGGTGAATCGGGTTGACGTAGACGGCGTTGAAGCCGAGCGCCTGCGCGCGTGCGAGATGCGTGTCCCAGCGGTCAAACGAGCCGACGAGCCGGGGAAACAGGTTGTACAGAATGAGCGGGCCGGACATGGAGTCGCCTTTCGTTCAGAGTGCCGGGCAGGGAAACGGGAATCGAGGCGCAACCGGCGGCCGGTCGCCGACGCTCAGGGAGCCGAGAAGTCGCCGGGGCACACGGGCGGCACGACACCCGGGCCGTCGGCAGCGTCGACGACGCCTTCGACAAACCAGCACATGCGGAGCAGGTCGCTGTCGGCGAGATAGTCGCCCGGGGCCAGAACGGCATTGCCGTCGACGTCGTTGAGCGGACCCACGAAGGGCGTGTGGAGGGCTTCGGCGTCGTCGCGGGCGAGCGAAGGCAGCACCTGCCCCGTGATCTCGACGGCGCGCGCCTGGGGGAAGCCCGTGTCGAGGTTGATGGGCGCGAGGTACACCGTGCTGCGCGACGGGTCGGTGACGATCTGTTCCCAAATGACTTCGTGCGGATCCCAGGTGCCGTCGTGCATGGCTGTGAAGATGCGTTTGTAGAGCGGGCCCCAGTTCCAGTAGGGCGTCGTGATGCAGGTGTCGGGGAACGCCGAGCAGGCGTTGGCGTTGTCGTAGCCGATGCTGAACACTTCACGGTCGGTGTGGGCCTGCGCGTATTCGTCGACGGTGGCCTGCGGGATGGTCGTGTCGGTGGCGGCCGCAACGACGTCGGCCCCATTGTCGAGCAACTCGTTGGTGAGGCGGGTCTCGTTCGCGGGGTCGAACCAGGCGTAGACCCACTCGACCTCGACCACCGCGTCGGGATTGGCGGCGCGCACCCCGCGCGTGAAGGCGTTGGCGTGGCGCACGGTCTCGGGAATGACGACGGGGCCGAGGTAGCCGACCCGGTTGGTCTTGGTCATGTAGCCGGCCACCATGCCCGCGAGGTACTTGGCCTGGTACATGCGGCCGAAGTAGGTGCCCATGTTGGGGGCGGTGACGAAGCCGGAGCAGATGAGGAAGCGCACGTCGGGGTAGTTGAGCGCCGCGTTCTGGATGGCCGTGACGAAGTCGTGGCTGGTGCCGACGATGACGTTGTCGCCCTGCTCGATCATGCCGCGAATGACCTCGGGGGCATCGGCGGCAGCGACGCTCTCCTGGTAGTGGCTCTCCATGAAGTCGAGCTCTTCTTCGGCCGCGCGCCGCCCTTCGTCGTGAGTGAGCGTCCAGCCGTGGTCGCCGACCGGCCCGACGTAGATGAAGCCGACCTTGAGCGGCCCGGCGGGCGTGCCGCCGCCGTCGGTTTCGCCCGCATCGGGCGCCGTGTCGCCGCCCGCGTCGAGGTCGGCCAGGCGTTCACAGAGTCCGTTGCCGCCGCAACGGAGCCCGGTGGGGCAGGGCTCGGAGGCGCTGCACGCCTGCGTACAGTAGCCGCCCTGCGGATGGCAGACCCCACTCTGGCAATGCCCGTTGACGCGACATTCGGCGTTGAGGCCCTGATCGATTTCGTCGTCGACGATAAGCGAGCACGCGCCGCACGCGAGCAGGCAGGCGCCGAGAAGCGGGACAAGGGCTTTCATGGACGAACCTCCGCGTGCACCGAGGCACGCATCAATCGCCGTCGAGCGCCGGGACGCGCGGCGCCACCGGGGCCGTCGGAGAAGCGGAGCCGCCTTGACCCCCGGGCCGGCGCGGCTGGGGCGTCAGGAGGCCGTCGTCGTCGTCGTGGACCGTGGGCACCGCCGGGCGGCGCGGGTTTGCGCCCGGCCGTTCGTCGTCGAGCAGCGGCACGGGCGATTCGCGATCGCCAGGCAGCACGAGGGGCGCGGCCGTGGGCGGCTTGGGCGCCGCGAGCGGCGGAGCCGGGGCCGCCTGCGGCCCGTCGGGC
>CAYRCM010000310.1:0-4541 GCA_964422715.1 uncultured Myxococcales bacterium
CCGCGGCCGAGGCGCGGCTGCGGGGCGCGGCGCTGACCCCCGCTCGGCTCGCCGAGGCCGCCCGCGACGCGGCGGCCAACCTGCGTCCGCGCCAGGACATTCGGGCCAGCGCGGCGTACCTGAGCGAGGTCGTAGCGACGCTCGTACGGCGCGCGCTCACGCGCTGTGCCCATGTGCTCGGGACGGAGGGCTTCGCATGAGACTGGCCTTCACGCTCAACGGCCGCGCCTTCGAGACCGAAGCCGAGCCCGACGCCATGCTCGTCGACGTACTGCGTCAGGCGGGCGTCAACTCCCCGAAGGTGGGCTGCGGCCAGGGCACGTGCGGGGCCTGCACGGTGCTGCTCGACGGCCGGGCGGTCCCGAGTTGCATCACGTTCGCGGCGCTTGCCGCGCACCGGGCGGTCACGACGGTCGAAGGGCTCGGCACGCCGCGCGCACCCCATCCGCTGCAAGTGGCCTTCGTGGAGGCGGGCGCCGTGCAGTGCGGCTTCTGCACGCCGGGCATGATTCTGGCGGCGAAGGCCCTGCTCGACGAGACGCCGCGGCCGACCGAAGCGCAGATCCGCGAGGCGCTCGACGGCAACCTCTGCCGCTGCACGGGCTACGTGAAGATCGTCGAGGCCGTCGGCCTCGCGGCGGCGCGGCTCAGCCCGGAGGCCGATGCGCCCACGAAGGAGACCACGGCATGACTTCGCCTGCCTCGCCGCGCTCCGTCGTCGGCCGCTCGGTCGCCAAACTCGACGGCTACGCGCTTGCCTGCGGTCTCGCGCGCTTCACGGCCGACGAGCCGCCGCGCGGCACGCTGCACGCCGCCATTCTCGGCAGCCCGCACGCGCACGCGCGCATTCGCCGCATCGACACGGCGGCCGCCCTGGCGCTGCCCGGCGTACACGCCGTGCTCACTTACGAAAACGTGCCCCGCGTGGCGCACACGACGGCCGGTCAGGGGTATCCCGAGCCCTCGCCGTACGACAGTTTCCTCTTCGACAGCAAGGTCCGCTTCGTGGGCGATCGCGTCGCGGCGGTGGCGGCCGACACGCCGGCCATTGCCGCCGAGGCGCTCGCGCGCGTGGTCGTCGACTACGAGGTGCTCGAACCGCTGCTCGACCCGCGCCGCAGTCTCGCACCCGACGCGCCGTGCGTTCACGACGAACCCGACTGCCGCGTCGTCATCCCGACCGTCTACGAACCGCGACGCAACCTTGCGGCCCACGTCGACGCCACGTTCGGCGACGTCGATGCGGCGCTCGCGGCGGCCGATGTCGTGCGGTCCGCCGAATTCGAAACGCACTACGCCCAGCATTGCGCGATCGAGCCGCACACGGCGCTCGCGTACCTCGACGAGTTCGGCCGCATCGTCATCCGCAGCAGCACGCAGGTGCCGTTCCACGTGCGACGCATCGTGGCGCAGTGCCTGCAACTGCCGGTCAAGCAGATTCGCGTCATCAAGCCGCGCATCGGGGGCGGCTTCGGCAGCAAACAGGAAGTGCTGCTCGAAGGGGTGGTGGCCCTGCTGGCTCTGCGCACGGGGCGGCCGGTCTTGCTGGCGTACTCGCGCACCGAGGAATTCACGGCGAGCCGCACGCGCCACCCGCAGATCGTGCAACTGCGCGCCGGGGTCAACCGCGACGGCACGCTCGTGGGGGCCGACCTGCGCGTGCTCATGAATACCGGGGCCTACGGCGCCCACGCGCTCACCGTGGTGTGCAACTCGGGCAGCAAGGTTCTGCCGCTCTACCGCTGGCAGGCCGTGCGCTTCGAGGCCGACAGCGTGTACACGACGCTACCCGTCGGGGGCGCCTACCGCGGCTACGGGGCCACGCAGGCGGCCTTTGCCAACGAGGTGCTGCTCGACGAACTCGCCGCCGCCATCGACATGGACCCCGTCGCGCTGCGGCTCAAGAACCACATCCGCGAAGGCGAGTCGTCACCGCTCTTCGGCGCGCTCGGCGAAGGCAAGCCGGGCGTGCAGATGACCATCACGAGCTGCAAACTCGCCGACTGCCTCGAACGGGGGGCCGCCGCCATTGGCTGGACCGAGAAGCGCGCGCGCCGCGACACGGGCGTCGTGCGTCGCGGCGTCGGTGTGGCCTGCCTCATGCAGGGCTCGTCCATCCCCGAAGTCGACCTGGGCGCGGCGTCGCTCAAGATGAACGACGACGGGTCGTTCACGCTGCTCGTCGGGGCCACCGACATCGGCACGGGCTCCGACACCGTCCTCGCGCAGATCGCCGCCGAAACGCTGGGGGTGCGCCACGACGACGTGATCGTGTACTCCTCCGACACCGACCTGACCCCATTCGACGTCGGCGCCTACGCGTCGAGCACCACCTACCTCTCGGGCAAGGCCGTCGAGAAGGCCGCCCTGGCCGTTGCCGAACAAATTCGAGTTGTTGCGGCTGACTTGCTCTGCGGCGTCGAACCCGCCGCGCTGCGCCTCAGCGAGCGTCGCGTCGTGGCCCCCGACGGGCGTTCCGTCACGCTCGAGGCGGTGGCCCTGCGGTCGCTCTACGAACGCGGCCAGGCGCAAATCGGGGCCCTCACGTCGCACGTCACCCACAAGAGCCCGCCGCCGTTCGCGGCGCACTTCGCCGAAGTGGCCGTCGACACCGAGACCGGCCAGGTCAAGGTGTTGCAGTACGTGGCGGCCGTCGACTGCGGCGCGGTCATCCACCCGCGGCTCGCCGAGGGGCAGACCGAGGGCGCGGTGCTCAACGGCATCAGCTTCGCGCTCACCGAACGCTTCATCTTCGATGCCAAAGGCCGCATGCTCAATCCGAATTTCGGGCACTACAAGATCTTCTCGACGCGCGATGCGCCCCCCCTCACCACCATCCTGGTCCCGTCACACGAGGAAAGCGGTCCGTACGGCGCGAAAAGCGTGAGCGAAATCTCCATCAACGGCCCCATGCCGGCCATCTCGAACGCCATCTACCACGCGGTGGGCGTACGCCTGCGCAAGGGGCCGTTCACGCCCGAAGCCGTGCTGGCCGCGCTGCGCGCCACGCGCACGTAGCGCCCTGCGCCGCACCGGGACCCACCCGCACACGAGAGGGATACCATGCGCACGTTCCCCCGCTTGCTCCGAGACAGCGTCTTCGTCTGTGCCGCTCTGGCCCTGCTGCCGGCCTGCGAGAGTTCGGGCGGCGGCTCCGCCGACGTGGTGGTCGACACGGGGCCCAGCCTGTGTCGCTCGGGCACCGCTCAGTTGCACCACGAAGAGGGCTTGGTGTTGGGCACCTGTACCGTCTTGCCCGTCGGCGAGGCCCACGACCAGAAGTGCGACCTCATGGCCTATCGCCACGGCGACGGGCTCGACCTCAAGTCCGGTGTCATCCCGCGCACCACCGAGCGGCGCCGGATGCACGTCTTCAAGTCGGGTGGTCGCCCTGACAACTTCCAGGGCCTCGACGCCGTGCCCGATGTCGCCCCGAGCGCAGCCGACGCGCAGGAGCAGGCCGTGAACATCGTCGCCCAGATGGCGTTCACGGTCGAACACAACGTAACCCCGACGGGCTATGCGCGCGTGTGGGTCGAGAGCGTCACGACGGGCCTCGAGCCCATGGCCACGGTGCACTACGAGATCGTCGAACCGTGACGCTCGGGCCGAGCGCGCGGGCGGGTCAGTTGCCGGCGGGCTTCGCCGGAGCGGCCGCGTAGTTCATGACGAGCGTGCGCAGCCCGGTGCGGAACAGCACGGCCATCTTCTTCGGGTCGGGCACCTGCTGCACCACCCCAACGCCGTAGCGTTCGTGGGCGACCAGGTCGCCTTGCACGTACGCCCGCGCCATCGTGTAGGGCGTGGGCACGTCGGCGGCGTGCTGGCGCAGCTGTTCGCGCCAGAGTTCTTCCCAACCGGCCTGACGCTTGAGTTCGGCGGTGTGGGCATCGGCCGCGCGGCGGGTGCGGCTCGGCCCCGCGGGCCGGGCGGCTTCGTTGGCCGAGGCCGCAGCCGCCACGGGCGGGGGCGGGCTGGCCTCGTTGGCGGAGCGCGACACGGTCTGGGCGCGCGCGGTTGCGATGGTCTTGACCCCCTCGCCGCGTTTCCGCCGGACGAGCGCGGTGGCGGCTGAACGGGACACCTCGTCGGCGCGCGGCTGGCGGTAGCGATGGTGAGAGCCGCAGGTGTTGCAGATGACCTGCACCACGCGCGACCCCACCATGGCCACCACCGTGTGCCCCAGGTCGAGTTTGCAGCGGGAGCAAAACGCGTCGATGTCGCCGCCAACGGCGGGTCTGTCGGTCTGCAAGCGGGGCTCTCTTCCCACGGCGGGCGGCCGCTGGGCGCCGGTAGCGGTTGGGCCGCCAACGAACGGGATGCACGGCAGCGCGTGGGCACCGCCGCAACGGCCCGACGTTGGGCCCGCGCGAACGCGTCGTGCGGCCCCAGATGCCCAAGCGCCTGGCACGCCGTGCTGGCCAGATTCTCGCTGCGACGGGCCCCGGCATGCCTCAAGAAAACGTGCAAAGACAAGGAACTGCGGGACAACGCCACGAAGCGGCTGGCCGAAAAGCGGGGCGCATCATAGACGGCGGCCG
>CAYRCM010000311.1:0-580 GCA_964422715.1 uncultured Myxococcales bacterium
GTCGCCGCCGCCCACCTCGACGCCGTCGCCCAGCCCGTCGTCGTCGGTGTCCGGGTCATTCGGGTCGGTGCCGATCTGGTCCTCGATGGGGTCGACAAGCCCGTCGCCGTCGCTGTCGGCGGGCGGGAAATCGTCGCTCGGGTCGAGCGGATCGGTGCCGCGCGCCACCTCGATGCCGTCGCCGACCCCGCCGTCGTCGGTGTCCGCGTCGAGCGGGTTCGTGTCGACGCCCGCATCGTAGACGAGCGGATCGTCGCCGCCGCCGACCTCAGCGCCGTCGCCAAGCCCGTCGTCGTCGCTGTCGGCATCGAGCGGGTTCGTGTCGACGCCCGGCTCGTAGCCGAACGGCTCGGCCCCGCCGCCCACCTCGAGCCCGTCGCCGAGCCCGTCATCGTCCGTGTCGGCATCGAGCGGGTTCGTGTCGACGCCCGGCTCGTAGCCGAGCGGCTCGTTGCCGCCGCCCACCTCGACGCCGTCGCCGAGCCCGTCATCGTCGCTGTCCGGGTCGAGCGGGTTCGTGTCGATGCCCGGCTCGTAGCCGAGCGGCTCGTTGCCGCCGCCCACCTCGACGCCGTCGCCG
>CAYRCM010000311.1:680-4483 GCA_964422715.1 uncultured Myxococcales bacterium
AGCCCGTCATCGTCCGTGTCCGGGTCGAGCGGGTTCGTGCCGATCTGCCCCTCGATGTAGTCGCTCAACCCATCGCCGTCGCGATCGAGCAGCATGGCATCGTCGGCCGGGTCGAGCAGGTTCATGTCGTTGTCGGCCTCGGTGCCGTCGTCGACCCCGCCGTCGTCGGTGTCGGTGTCGATCGGGCTCGACGCGTATCCGTCGACCTCCAGGCCGTCGGGTACCCCGTCGCCGTCGCTGTCGGCGTCGTTCGGGTCGCTTTCGCCGCTGCCCTCGGTGCCGGTGCCCCCGAGGACCTGTTCGACCGCCCCGTTGCCATTGCTGTCTTCGACGCCGTCGAAGAGCCCGTCGTCATCGCTGTCGCGGTCCCGCGGGTCGGTGGTGGTCGCGGGGTCGCTGTCGGGCACGAACACGGCCAGGTCGGTGCCGCTGCCCGCGGGCGCCGTCAGGCCCCGTTCCGTGCCGTCCTGCAGGCCGTCGCCGTCGCTGTCGGCCCCGAGCGGGTCGGTCTCGCCGCCGCCGGCGCTGCCGGTGCCGCCGATGGCGATCTGGAGGGCGCCATCATGGTTCACGTCCTCCGTACCGTCGAGCAGCCCGTCGTCGTCGCTGTCGTCGTCGAGCGGCGAGGTAAGCATCAGCGGGTCGCTGTCGGGCACGAACCCCGTGGGCTCGGTGCCGGAAAACGCCACCCCGTCGCCGTCGCTCAGGCCCCCGGCCACGGGGACTTCGACCCCGCGTTCGAGGCCGTCGGCGAGCCCGTCGCCGTCGCTGTCGCCGGTGAGCGGGTCGGTGTCGATCCCCGGATCGTAGCCGAGCGGGTCGTCGCCGGCGGCCACCTCGAAGCCGTCGCTGAGCCCGTCGTCGTCGCTGTCGGCATCGCGCGGGTCGGTATCGACGCCGGGCTCGTAGGCCGCCGGGTCGAGCCCGCCGCCGACCTCGAGCGCATCGCCCAGCCCGTCGCCGTCGCTGTCGACGTCGCGCGGATCGGTGCCGAACGTCTGTTCGAACGCGCTCGGAAGCCCATCGCCGTCATCGTCGGCATCCTCGAAGTCGGGGGTGCCGTCGGCGTCGCTGTCGAGCGGCGTGTACGCGATGACCCCGGAGTCGGGCGCGTCTTCGACCCGGTCGGCGAGCCCGTTGCTGCCATACGGACCTTCGACGAGCCCATTGCCGTCGGGATCCTGGCCGTGGCCGGCCTCGAACGCGTCGGCCCGGCCGTCGTTGTCGGCGTCGCTGTCGAACGCATCGACGACGCCGTCGCCGTCCGTGTCGCGCGGGCAGGCGGGCGGCTCGAACGAGAAGCCGTCGAAGAAGTTGCCGACCGAGGGGCTGCCCGCCGCGTAGACGGCCTCGAAGTCGAAGCGCGTCGTCGTCTGGCCCTCCGGCACGACGTAGGTGCCCGTGTACCGGCGCCAGGCGTCGAGGCCCGTCGTGAACTGCCCCTGCGATTCGAGGGTGCCGCCGGGGGGGCCGACCAGGAGTTCGACCGTGTCGTCGCCGGCCCGGCCGCGGTGCCAGAAGCGCCAGGTGAGCGTGCTGCCGGGCTCGGTCGGCACGTCCTGGTAGAGGCCGGCATAGGTGTTGGCATTGATCTCCGCGTGCTGCCGGCCCTCGGGCGACACGATGCCGCTGAACCCGCCGGCCCAGATTTCGATCCCGCCGTCGCCGGCGGTGGTGCGCCAACCCGGCACGTCGGTCTCATAGAAGATGCCGTACGAGCCGTCGCCGAGGACGGGCTCCTCGAAGCCCGGGTTGACGAGCGTCGGGGTGGGCGGCACCGGGCCCGGGGCGAAGCATTCGACCGTGTCGGGAATGCCGTCGTTGTCGTCGTCGAGGTCGGCTTCGTCGTCGACCCCGTCGCCGTCGTGGTCGGTGATGTCGCCATCGTCGCCCGCGTCGAGCAGATTGCTGCCGGCCGCGGCTTCGACCCCGTCGGACACGCCGCCATCGTCGCTGTCCGTGTCGAGCGGACTGGACTGGTAGGTGGCGACTTCGAGGCCGTCGGCGAGGCCGTCGCCGTCGCTGTCGGCGTCGCGCGGATCGGTCTCGCCGCTGCCGGTGGTGCCCGTGCCCCCGATGACGTTCGTCACGACGCCGTCGCCGTTCGCGTCTTCGACCCCGTCGTCGAGCCCATCGCCGTCGGTGTCGGCCATGAGCGGGTTGGTGTCGAGCCCCGGCTCGTAGCGCGTCGGGTCGACGCCGTGGCTCACCTCGCTGCCGTCGCCGAGGCCGTCGCCGTCGCTGTCGGCGTTGAGCGGGTCGGTGTCGAATTCCGGTTCGTATGCCGCCGGGTCGGCGCCGCGAGCCACCTCGAGTCCGTCGTCGAGCCCGTCGCCGTCCGTGTCCGGGTCGAGCGGATCGGTGTCCAACCCCGGCTCATAGGCCGCCGGGTCGGTGCCGTGAGCCACCTCGGCCCCGTCGCCGAGCCCGTCGTCGTCCGTGTCCGGGTCGTTCGGGTCGGTGCCGAGTTCGTCCTCCCAGGCATCGAAGAGCCCGTCGTCGTCGGCGTCAGGGCCCGTCCAGTCGGAGGCGCCTGCATCGAGGCGGAACGGGTCGGTTTGCCCGTCGTTGTTGCCCATGTCGGCGTTCAGCGAATGGGCGTTCGACGACGTGCCGAAGACGAGCACCACGGGGGCGCCGGCCGGCTGCCCGTCGGCCTCGAGCGGCGCGAGGGAAAAGAAGAAATCGAGGAAGTAGTCGGGCGAATCGCAAAACGTCGACGCCGCCGCTTGGACCCGCCCGTTCGTCGCGAAGGGCCAGGCCTGCAAGAGTTCCTCGGCGTCATCGGACGGCGCGTAGAGCGTGTCCTGCACCGTGTTCTTTTCGAGCGCGACCTCTTCGGGGTTGGCGATGCCGTTGACGACCGCCAGATACTCGTAGTCGCTGAGGTCGCCGTCAGTGTCGAATTCGACCACCCAGCCGAACGGCGCGAGCCCGCCGCCCTGGGTCGGGTCGTCGTCGAGGCGCATGCGCACGAACAGCGTGTCGCCCGCGTACACCACGTAGAGGGCCGGCAACTCGGCCGAGCCGACGATGTCGCGCGGCCCCTGCGCGCCCGGCACGTCGGTGCAGGGATCGCCGACGGGCTGCCCGCCGGCGGTCACCGCTTGCCACGCGTCGTCGTCCGGAAAGACCTGGGCGGCCGCCGAGCCCGGGCCCCCGAGGCCCGCCGCAAGCCAGACGACCCCGCATACCGCCATGCGCAACGCCGCTCGGGAGTTGTACGCGCCTTGCCGCATCCGCCGCATCGCCTGACCTCCTCGCCACTCAGGGCGCCGATTGGCCGTTTCGAATGGGATCCCGGACGGAGGCTGCAGCCCGCGGCCAGCGGGCCGGCCGCGCGCGTCGCCGCTGGTTCGCGAGGCGCCTTGGCCTGCGCTGCGTCCTGCTTGCCGGGTGTCCGTCGCTCGCATCATGGTGGCGCCATGATAGAGCAGCGGCCGGGGGGTGGCAATCTCGGCGCGGCGTCACTCGGGCGGCGCGGGGCCTCGACGGGCGGCGCGGCGGCGGGTGGCGGGGGGCGGCGGGGGGCGGCGGCGCGGGGCTCAGTGCGGGCCGAAGACCAGTTTGCGCAACGCCACGGGGTCGGTGAGGTCGAATGCGGCGCCGAGCAACGCGGATAGTTCATCGGGATCGCGGCGTTCGGCCAGGCACTGCTGCTCGGGCAGGCTGAGCGGCCCCAGCCGGCGGACCAACAGGTGCGTCAGCGTCCCACGCAACGCGTCGGCGCGGCCCTCGCGCAGGCCTTCCTGGCGGCCTTCCTGGCGGCCTTCCTGGCGGCCTTCCTGGCGGCCTTCCTGGCG
>CAYRCM010000312.1:0-4448 GCA_964422715.1 uncultured Myxococcales bacterium
GGCCGCCACCGCGTTGGGGGCGGGCCCGACGCGCCCGCCCCCGACGCGGTGGCGGCCGACAGCGGCGCAGGCGCGTCCGGCGGCGGCGGTTGCACGGCGGGGGGCGCCCCGGCCGGTGCCGCCGGCCTCTATGCCGGCAGCCTCCTCGGGCTGCTCGTCGGGCTTGCCCGCCCGCGGCGCCGTGCCACGGTGCCGGCGGGCTGCCGCCACCAGAACAGGGGAGGTCGCGCCTGATGGCCGCCCGCGAACGCCTTACCTGGATCGTCGACCTGCAGCACTTCCTCGACGCCTGGGACCCCGAACTCGTCTTCGAAATGCCCGCGCCGGCGCGGCGTCTCGGGCAGTTCTTCGGCCGCATCGTCGAGGCCGCCAGCGCCGGCCCCGAAGACCCCGGCGAAACCATCTTCACGGCCCTGCGCTGTCGCCGCCGGCCGGGCCGGCGCCCCTGTCCTGGGCGCATCGTCGTGCGACTCGAGTCGCACAGCGGCGAGCTGCAGTGGGAGTGTCCCGAATGCGACGACCACGGCTTCATCCATGGCTGGCAGGGTACACCGTGTGACCACTGGAGCCTCGCCGACCCCGAACAGCGCGCCCAGCGCGACCCGCGCAGTCTGCTCCTCAGCGCCGACGAGTTCGACGCACTGATCGGCATCGAGTGGCTCGACCCCGCCGCGCGCCGGGTCCTGGCGCTCGCCCGCACCGACGAAGACGGCGACATCGTCATCGACGCGCCCGAGAGCGAGCTCGAACACCTGCTCGCCGTCAGCGCGCGCGAAGCCGTGCGTACGAAGAACCCCGCCCGCCGGGCCCTGCTGGCCGCCCTCGCCGACCTCGAGTAGGCGTGCTGCGAGCCGCTCCGGCGCGGCCCAGCCGGCCGCCGTGGGTTTCGGCGAGTTGGAGTGCGGTCGCGAGCGGGCTAGCGCCGGCTGCCCATGATGCGCAGCAAGTGCAGGAACAGGTTGATGAAGTCGAGGTACAGGGTGAGCGCGCCGTGCACGGCGGCCTTGCGTCCGTCTTCGGACGTCTCGTCGAGGCCCGCGCTCATGCGGCGGATCTTCTGGGTGTCGAACGCGGTCAGCAGCACGAAGATGACGACGCCCGCGTACGTGGTGACCCAGTACAGCGCCCCCTGCGTGCGGAAGAAGATGAGGTTGACGACGCTCGCGATGACGAGCCCGAAGAGCCCCATCATGGCGAAGTGGCCCACCCCGGTCAGATCGCGCTTCGTGAAGTAGCCGTAGGCGCTCATGGCGCCGAACGTGCCGGCCGTGACGAAGAACGTCGCCGCGATGGAGCCGAGGCTGTAGATGAGGAAGATCGGGGCGAGCGTCAGGCCGTTCAGCGCGGCATACGCCACGAACAGGATGGTGGCGGTGGTGGCGCTGATGCGCTTGGCGGCCCACGAGAGCACCAGCACGAGCACGAGTTCGCCGATGATCAGGCCCCAGAACACGCCCGAGCGCACCATGGCCAGGCTGACGTCGGCGGGCAGCACGAGCGCGATGACGCCCGTGAGGCCGAGCCCGATCGTCATCCAGCGATAGACGGCCCAGAGAAAGCTGTTTTCGGCAACGGCCGGCCGGGTGCCGACCGCCGACCCCGTGCCGTCCTCGAATCCGAAGTCCGTGTGGCGATCTCCGATGGACATGTGCCCCTCCTGATGTGGCTGCCGCAGGGGGCCGGCGCAGCGCGTCCGGTTTGCCGGGGCCGACCCTGGACGGGCCGCAGTATGGGTTTCCGGCTGGCGGGGGTCAAGGCGGGGGCGGGGCGCGTGGGGGCCGTCCAACAGGGTCGGTGCCCATTCTTGCCGGCAGCCGGTGGCGTGTCGGTTCAGGCGGACGGCGGGGCCGCGCCGCTGCCGGCGGGGGCGGCGCCGCGCGCGTCTTGGGCCGGGCCCCGGAGCCGCCACAGCGTGTGGGCGGCGCAGGCGACGACGAGCGGCACCGCGAAGAGCAAGATGCTCGGAATGACCCAGATCGCTCGTTCGGAGGGCTCCAGCAGCGACCAGAGCCCGCTCTGCGTCAGGAAGACGACGACCGGCAGCAACCCGAAGGCCACGGCGACGAGCCCCTGCACGGCGCTGAGGACCCCGCCGAGTCGGCCTGGCGCGCGCGCAATCATGATCCACGACTCGCCCTCGAACGTTCCGCCCAACTGGCGCAGTTTGAGCAGCGGACCCAGCATCAGGAAACCCAGCAGGCCGATGAAACCCGCCGCCACCGCGGGGTAGAGCGGCGCCGAGACCGGCACGTTGGCGACGGAGAAGGTCACGTCCAGCGCGCCGGCCACGAACTTCGAGACGACCGGATCGTTGAACTTGAGATCCGCCGGTTCGGCTCCCGTCCAGCCGACGCCGTAGAGTTCGGCCTTGACGGCCGCCCAGTCGCGGGGGGCGGCGAGCCCGTCGCGGAGTGCCGCATTGGCCACGTCGCGCGGGGTCCGCAACGCCAGTTCCCCGGGCAGCACCCAGATGCCGTCTTCGACCGCGGCCACGCTGTAGGACGCGAGCGGGGCCGCCGTCACGCTGGACCAGACGCGGTAGACCCCCGGCAGCTCGGGGACGGGAACGAGCCAGAGAATGCCCGTCGCGTGCTCCAGCAGGGGGAGCACCACGGAGATCGGGCGGCATTCCTCGACCTCCGTGCCGGACTGGAGGGGCACGAGGCGCGTGAGGCAACGGACGACCTCGCCCGTGGGCTCACTGAGCGGCTCGTAGGCTTCGCTGAGCGCGTCGCGCACGGCCAGCCACGCCAGGATCTGTTTGGCGTGACCGCGGCGCACGAGGGCGTCGGCCGTCGGCTGCGCCGTGACGAACCAGACCAGCGCGACGGTGAGGAGTGTCGTGACGTAGGTGCGCAGCTGTCTCAGGGCGTCCGCCATGATGTCCCCCCGGGCGCGTCGGGCGCGCGCGGACGCAGCATACACCGGGTGACGCTGCAGGACCGGTGCGCGGCGCGTGGCGCCGGGTGGGACGAAGGCGGCGGGTGGCGGGACGATGCAACCGCTACCGAGGACCCGGTGGGGCCGGACGTGGAGGGGCGCGTGGCGTCTGGCCGCTGACCCCGCCCGGTGGCGGCGCGGGTACCGGCGCAGCCGGTCAAACGCCGGCCGTCGGGCCGGGACCCGCGGCAGGAACCCCCTACATCTACGTTGCGGATATCGGTGACAACGGCGCGTCCCGCAACGACTACCGGCTTTACCGCGCGCCCGAGCCCGCGGCGGACGGAGGAATCTTCGGCGCGGTGACAGTCAGCGGCGTTGAGGAAATCGAGATCGACTACCCGGATGGGTCCCACAACGCCGAGGCGATGTTCGTGGACCCGTGGACCGCCGACGTCTATGTCGTCACGAAGCGCGGGAGTGGCGACTCCCCGGTGTACCGGGCCGTGGCGCCCCTCAACACCAGCGGCTCGAACGTGATGGAATACGTGACCACGCTACAGTTCGGGTCGGGGCTCCTGCCGGGGAACCCCGAGGCCACGGCGGCCGACATGTCGCCAGCCGGCGCCGCCATCGCGATTCGCACCTACGATTCGGCCTTCCTCTCAAAGGGTTTCGCATCCCGGGCCGTCGCCTTCGTCTGGCCGACCGTGATGGTTTGGCGTCGCCGCGGAGTCCGGCCGATCGTCTTTTCCTGCAAGGCAGCCTCCGCCACCGCTTCTTCGGCGAGTTCACGGGGCGGGGCTCGTCATCCTCGTCCACGCGAGCATCGCGCGGTGCGTCCTCGGGGCAGCGCTCCTCATCCGAGCGGCCTCTTCTCGCGCCACACGGTGCGAACTACACTGCCTTGGCCGTGCGGGTCGGACGGTTCATTTCCAGGAGCGCTCGGCTGCGCGCGGGGGCGTCGGGTGCCGCGTGTCACGGCCGTTTGTGGGCCTCAAGCGAGGGAGCCTGTCATGAGATTGAGTCCTGCGGAGTTCGAGGCGATGAACGGGGCCATCCGCCGCTTCCTGCACCGGCGCCTGGAGTTCCCGGCGCTCGTCCGCCTGGGTCTGGGCGAATGCGCGGGCCGGGATGTGGTGGAACTCGGGTGCGGCAACGGGTTCGGCGCCGAGCTCATCGTCGGTCTCGGGCCGCGCAGCTACGTCGGGCTCGACGTCATGCCCGAGCAGATCGCGCTCGCCGAAAAGCGCGGGCTACGGGGCGCGCGATTCCTGGTGGGCGACGCGAGTGCCGTCGACCTGCCCGATGCCTGCGCGGACGTGGTCGTCATCTTCGGCATCCTGCACCACGTGGAGCGCTGGCGCGAGGCGCTGGCCGAGTGCAGCCGGCTGCTGCGCCCCGGAGCGCTCCTGGTCTTGGAGGAACCCGATGCGGCGGCGCTGCGGGGCTGGGACCGGGTCTTCCACTGGGGCCATCCCCAGGCCGGCTTCTCGCTCGCGGGGCTCGAACGGGAGTTGCAGCGCGGTGGCCTGCTCGTCGAGCGGCGTTGGAAACTACCGGGCCTA